>JANXYH010000153.1 GCA_025350145.1 Burkholderiales bacterium
ACAACGATCAGCACTGCCACAGCGGCATCGGCTACATGACGCCCCACAGCGTTCACTACGGCTCGGCCGCAGACCTGCGGCGCATCCGCCAGAGCACCCTGGGCGCAGCGTTCCTGGCCAGCCCCAACCGGTTCAAGAACAACCCGCCCCGACTGCCGCCCATGGCCACAGCCGCCTGGATCAACCCGCCACCAGAGGAGAAAGAACCAACCGTTGAACCCGTCGCCCGCACACTAAATTAACGCCACCCGGTGTCGCAAAGTCATTGACAAGTTCCGCTGGCCCAGGCCCGCTACCACCACCACACCATCGAATGCCTCGGCCCGGCACGCTGCATGTTCGAGCGCAATTTCTATGTCGACAATCGCTCGCTGCCCTGCGGCACGTACTGAAACGCCATGAAGAAGATCGCCGCCCGCTGCAGCGCCGATGGTCAGGGCGCGAGTTTCGGCATGACGGCGCGAACGGTCTACCGGCGCTGAGTGCAGGGCGCCTGGGGCAGGGCGCCTGGGGCAGGCCGGATGGCGTTGTGCCGGATGGCGCTGTGCCGGCCGGGTCTGCATACTGTCCGCCTGAAAATCAAGCGATCTGGAGATCTGCATGTCGACATTGATCCTCGGCCTGGTGTTGTTCCTGGGCATCCACTCGGTCCGCATCTTTGCCGACGGCGCGCGCAGCCGCTTCATCGCCCGCCATGGCGCAGGCGCCTGGAAGGGCGTGTATTCGCTGCTCTCCGGGCTGGGGCTGGCGGCGATCGTCTGGGGTTATGCCGCCGCCCGTGCCGAGCCGCTGCAGCTCTGGGCGGCGATACCTGGGATGCGCCATCTGGCGGGCCTGCTGGTGTTGCTGGCGTTCATCCTGATGGCCGCCGCCTACGTGCCGGGCAATGGCCTGAAGGCGCGCCTGCACCACCCGATGCTGTTGTCGGTCAAGCTCTGGGCGCTGGCCCATGTGCTGGCCCGGCCGACCTTGGCGGCGCTGCTGTTGTTCGGTGGCTTTCTGCTCTGGTCGGTGCTGGCGTTCCGCGCCGCCCGGCAGCGCGACCGGGCCGCCGGCACGGTCTACGCCTCGGGCCGGGCCGGGCCCACCGTCGTCACCGTGCTGGTCGGCGCGGCGGCCTGGTACGGCTTCGTGTTCTGGGTCCATGGCGCCTGGTTGGGCATCCGTCCGCTGGGCTGACCAGCGGACGCTCCAAGTGCAGGCCGCTGGGCTGACCAGCGGACGCTCCAAGACCGCGCTGCGCCTCACTCGCCGCTGAAATTCGGCTCGCGGCGGGCCGCCATCGCCGCTATGCCTTCGCGGAAATCGGCGGTTTTGAACTGCGCCGCTTGCTCGGCGCTTTCGCGCGCCACGGCGCTGCGGATTTGCTCGACCAGGCCGGCGCGCAGGGTCTGGCGGGTGGACTGGACCGCCAGCGGCGCGGAGGTGGCGATTTCCAGGGCCAGTTTGCCGGCCTCGGCCCGGACCTGGTCCTGTGGCACCAGCAGGTCGGCCAGACCCATCGCCAGCGCCTCCTGCCCGCCAATGCGCCGGCCGGTGTAGAACAGCAGCGCCGCCTGCTGCAGGCCGACCAGGCGCGGCAGGGTCACCGACAGGCCGAAGCCGGGGTGAAAGCCCAGGCGGTTGAAGTTGGCCGAGAAGCGCGCCTGGGCGCAACTGACGCGGAAATCGGCGACCAGGGCCAGCCCCAGGCCGCCGCCCACGGCCGCACCGTGGACCGCCGCGACCACCGGTTTGCGGCAGGCGAACAGGCGCAGGGCCTCGCCATAGAGCGGGTTGACGGCGCGCGGGCTGCGCTGCGGCGGGGTGGCGTCGCGGTTGGAGAAATCCGCCCCGGCACAGAACGCGCTGCCCTGGGCGGCAAGCACGATGGCATGGCAGCGGCGGTCGGCCTCCAGGTCCTCGAACGCGTCGGCCAGGCGCTGGATCAGTGGGATGTCGAAGAAGTTGTGTGGCGGGCGGCGGATTTCGACCGTGGCCACCTTACCGTCGAAACTGACGCCCACGTCCGGGTTGTTGCTGTCGCTCATGTTGACCTGCCTTGGTGTCAGAACTGCCGGGCCGTCACGGCCGGCCAGAAGCCGGCGGCGCCGGCGGTGATCGCGGCGCGGCCCAGCTCGGCCGCCCAGTGGGCATCGCTGCCGAACTCCTCGCGCCAGGCCCACAGCCGGCGGGTGGCGAAGTGCAGCGGGTGCTCATGGCTGAAGCCGATCGCGCCATGTACCTGGTGGACGATGCCGGCGCCTCGGCTGGCCGCCTCGCCTGCCCGCACCTTGGCCACGGCGGCGCTGAAGCGGGTGCTGGCGCTGCCGCGCTGGTCGGCGTCGGGGGCATCGGCGGCGGCCACCAGCGCCGCGACCCGGGCCGCCGCGACGTCGCCGGCCAGCAGCGCCAACTGGTGCTGGATGACCTGGTTGCGGCCCAGCGGTTTGCCGAACTGCACCCGCTCACCGGCATAGCGCAGCGCCTGGTTGAGCGCCGACTCAAGCGCCCCGACCAGCATCGCGCTGCGGGCGATTGCGCCCAGCGTCCAGACCGGTTCGGCCAGGCCGAGCAGCGGGTTGGCGGCGATGGCGCTGAGCCCGGCATCTTCGAGCCGCAGCGTGTCGGACGGCAGGCCGGCGGTGTTGCTGTGCGGCTCGATGCGCACCCCCGCCGCGCCGCGCAGCGGCAGCCAGGCCAGCCGGCCATCGGCCAGCGAGAGCAGCGCCGCGTCGGCGTGGCGCGCCCAGGGCACGCCATGGGCCACGCCGCTGAGGCGGGGGTCGCGGTCGCCGCCGGCCAGGCTCAGGCGGTTGCCCCGGCCCTGCTCGATCAGCGTCAGCGGCCCGGCCGGCAGCGGCCCGAACCCAGCCAGCGAGGCCAGCAGCGCCGCGACCATGGTCTCGGCCAAGGGCAGCGGCACTTGCCAATGGCCGATGCCGCGCAAGATCGGGTAGGCCGCCGACCAGCTCTGGGCGAAGCCCCCCTGCGCCGACGCGGCCAGCGCCAGCGTGAAGCCGGCGTCGCAGACGTGCTGCCACAGCGCCGCGTCCAGCGCCCCGGCCTCGGCGCGCTCGCGCAGGCCCTTGTCGACTTGCGC
Source organism: Burkholderiales bacterium (assembly GCA_025350145.1). Classification (GTDB taxonomy): domain Bacteria; phylum Pseudomonadota; class Gammaproteobacteria; order Burkholderiales; family Burkholderiaceae_C; genus Pseudaquabacterium. The sequence goes on from JANXYH010000153.1 coordinate 3,083, forward strand.
GGCGAACAGGCGCTGGACGCTGTCCTCGATCAGCTTGTCGCTCATCGCAGGTCCAGCCCCTTGGCAACGATGCCGCGCAGGATTTCGCGGGTGCCGCCGCGGAGTGAAAACGACGGCGTGGCCAGCGCGGCATAGCGCATCGCAAAGGCCAGGTTCGAGTCGGGATCGGCCTGGCCGCCGAACAGCGCGTGGGCGACCTCGGGCATGGCCTGCTCGACCAGCGCGCCCTGGTCCTTGACCAACGCGGCGGCCAGTGCCGGGTTGTCGCCGCGCGCCAGCATGTCCGCCACCCCCAGCGACATCTGCCGCAGCGTGCCGTATTGCGCCACCACCCGGCCCAGCGCCTCGGCCTGGCGGGGGTCGTCGGGGTCGGCCTCGGCCAGCATCTCCAGCAGCAACTGGCTGCAACTGAGGTAGCGCTCGGGGCCGCTGCGCTCGAACGCCAATTCGGCCCCGACCTGCGCCCAGCCCTGGCCCTCGGCGCCAATCAGGTGGTCCTGCGGCACCACCACGTCGTCGAAAGTGACCTCGTTGAAATCATGCTCACCGAGCTGGTTGATGATCGGCCGCACCGTCAGGCCGGGCGTCTTCATGTCGACCAGGAATTGCGACATGCCGCCGTGGCGGTTGTCCTGGCGTTCGCCGGTACGCACCAGCACAATCATGAAGTGCGCCCGGTGCGCGCCCGAGGTCCAGACCTTGCGGCCGTTGATCACCCAGCCGCGGGCATGGGGCTCGGCGCGGCTGCGGATCGAGGCCAGGTCCGAGCCCGAATCGGGCTCGCTCATGCCGATGCAGAAAAATGCCTCGCCGCGCGCGATCAGTGGCGCGATCCGTGGCGCCAGGGTGTCGGGGGCGTAGCGCATCAGCAGCGGCCCGCTCTGCCGGTCGGCGATCCAATGCGCTCCGACCGGGGCACCGGCGGCGAGCATTTCCTCCAGCACCACATAGCGCTCCAGCGCGCTGCGCTCATGGCCGCCGTAGCGCTTGGGCCAGGTCATGCCGATCCAGCCGCGCCGGCCCATCTCGCGGCTGAATGCCGGGTCTGCGCCCGACCAGTTGCGGCAGCGCCGGCTGGCCGGGATGCCCACCAGCGCCTCGGCCAGAAAGGCCCGGACTTCGCGGCGCAGGGTTTCGCATTCAGGTGGCAGGGTGCCGGGGTCGATGTGCAGGCCGGACATGGCGGGCGGCGTGTCCTGGGCTGGACCGCAGGGGTGGGCGTGGCGCCGATTCTGCGGGCCTTGGGCGGGCCTTACAACCCGGGCGTGCCCCCATGGCCGCGCCGATTCCAGGCCAGCGCGGCGGTAAAGGCTGGCGCTGCCGCAGACCTGAACGGCGGTGCCGGCGCGCATCTGCGGGCGGCTGTTGTGGCGGCGCGCGGCTAGCCTTCCAGCCGCCGCTGGAACACCAGCCCGGCATGCTCGCGCAGGGCGTGGAACCTGATCTTCGGCCAGTTGCTCTCGATCGCCCGCAGCTCGGGCGCGTACTCGACCAGCAGGGTGGGCGCGTCGACCGCGTCGTAGGCCATGCGGTGGCTGTTGGCGTCGATGAAGCGGGCCAGCTCGCGCTCGTCGGCGGTCGCGCCATCGCCGCTCTCGCAGGTCACCCAGCGGGCGATGGAGAAGCGGCAGGGGCTGATCCTGGCCTTGCAGCCGTACTCGTGCTCCAGCCGGTGGGCGACGACCTCGAACTGCAACTGGCCGACCGCGCCGAGCATCAGCACCGAGCCGGCCACCGGGCGAAAGACCTGGATCGCGCCCTCCTCGCCGAGTTGCGCCAGGCCGGCCTTGAGCTGCTTGGTCCGCAGCGGATCGGCCACCTCGACCATGCGGAACATCTCCGGGGCAAAGAACGGCAGGCCGGTGAACTGCAGCGCCTCGCCCTCGGTCAGGGTGTCGCCGAGTTGCAGCACGCCGTGGTTGGGGATGCCGATGATGTCGCCGGCAAAGGCCTCGTCGAGCAATTCGCGGCGCTGGCTGAGGAACGAGACCACGGTGTTGGGCCGCAGCTCCTTGCCCGAGCGCACCACCTTCAGCCGCATGCCGCGCTCGAAGTGGCCGCTGGCCACCCGCAGGAAGGCGATCCGGTCGCGGTGCGCCGGGTCCATGTTGGCCTGGATCTTGAAGACCACGCCGCTGAACTTCGGCTCCTCGGGCGCCACCGTGCGCTGCATCGATTGGCGCGACCCGGGCGCCGGTGCCAGATCGACCAGCGCGTCCAGCACCTCCTGTACGCCAAAGTTGTTGACCGCCGAGCCGAAGAACATCGGCGTCTGCCGGCCGGCCAGGAACGCCGCCTCGTCGAACGGCGGCGCCGCCTCCTGCACCAGCTCGACCTCGCTGCCGGCCTGGGTGTAGGCCGCGCCGAAGCGCTCGGCCAGCAAGGGGTTGGCCAGGCCTTCGATGATCTCGTCATCGCCGCCGGCCCGGTCCTCGCCGGGCTTGAAGACCCGCATCTGGCCCTTGCGCAGGTCCATCACGCCACCAAAGAACTTGCCCATGCCGACCGGCCAGGTGAAGGGCACGACCGTCATGCCGAGCTCGCGCTCGATCTCGTCCATCAGGTTCAGCGGCTCCTGCACCTCGCGGTCAAGCTTGTTGACGAAGGTCAGGATCGGGGTGTTGCGCGCCCGACAGACCTGCAGCAGCCGGCGGGTCTGCGGCTCGACGCCGTTGGCCGCGTCTATCACCATCAGCGCCGCATCGACCGCCGTCAGCACCCGGTAGGTGTCCTCGCTGAAATCCTGGTGGCCGGGGGTGTCGAGCAGGTTGATGACGCAGTCGCGGTACACCATCTGCATCACGCTGGAGGCCACCGAAATGCCGCGCTGCTTCTCGATCTCCATCCAGTCGCTGGTGGCATGCCGCGTGGCCTTGCGCGCCTTGACGCTGCCGGCGATCTGAATCGCACCGGAGAACAGCAGCAACTTCTCCGTCAGCGTGGTCTTGCCGGCGTCGGGGTGGCTGATGATGGCGAAGGTTCTGCGGCGGCGGACTTGGTCGGCAATGGCGGTGGCGGTGGCGGGCATGGGGGCATTTTCGCCGACGCTGCTGCAGCCGCCGCCGAAGTGCCTGCCAGGCCCGGCGCGACCGGTCAGGCGAACGCGGCAGTCCGCTCCCGGCATATCTCCAGCGTTCGGGCCACGGCAGCCTCGCCGGACGGACCGTAGCTGGGCAGCGTGGGCAGCTTGATCGCGGCAACGGCAGCCCGCATCCGCTGCACAACGTCGTCGATGGCGGCGTTGGCGTCCGACGCCCGAAGTCCGGCTGTCGCAGCGACGGCGAGGAAGTCGGCGCGCTTGAGCCGTTCGTCCTTGCCGCCCAGCTTCAGTGCCATGCGGTCATGTTCGAGGCGGGGAAAGACGCGCGTGGTCAGCGTGTCATAGACGGGCGCGAGGCGAACGCTGCGGAAGCTCGCATTGCCGGGTTCGGCAATCTTCAGAACGGCCAGATTCTTGAGGTGCATGTCGCCGTCGGCGATGAGCCAGGCGAACACGACCCGCTTCAGCAGGATCAGGAGGTCTTCGTCGGGCGACGTGGACAGGCCTCTCAGGGCGCGTGCCACACGTTCGATGGTGCCGTCGTATTTGGCCTCGGGCGAGAGATCGAGCACCGAGCAAAGGTCTTCCATCGCCAGCAGGCGGCGATCATCAGCGCCTGCGCGAATGTCGAACCGCTCGACCAGCAGCGCTGGCGGCATGCCGTCTGGCATGGCGATCAGCGCAGCCTGCGGGACCGTGAATCCGACTTCGCGTGCGAGGCTGAGGCCGATCCATTCGACCAGCGGCAAGGCCTCGAAGCCGCTGGTCCCTGCGGGCTTGAGGATGTGCGTGAACGGCGCAGCTATGCTCGGTGAGAGCCTGCCGTCCGGGGCCAGCGTCATCGGTGCCTTGATCTGCACGCCGGACAGGCGCGGCGTCTCGGCACGGTCGTAGATCGTCGCCAGGTTGCGCTCGAAATCCTGCGCCAAGGCGCTGCGACCCGGCCCGGCATAGGCGCCTGTGAACACGCCCGCTGCTGTACAGGCCGCGAGCGGCGTCGCAAGGACATCGAGCGGCAGGGTGGCAAGCTCGTCTGCGTTTTCGGCCATCGTGATGTTGGACAGGTAGCGCCTGCCCGAGCGCAGCATGGCCCGCTCGTCGCGGTCGTGCAGGACGCTCTCCAGCCAGCCTTCTGGCAGCAGAGAGACCACGAAGGGCGGCAACCTGCCCGGCATCGTCTGGCGGATGACTGGCGGCATGGGCACGCCGCTGTCGGCCTGCGACCACCGCCATTCAAAGCCGTCGTGAGCGAGGGTGCCGATCGGCAGGCCGTGCCATGCCACGGTCAAGGCAAACGCAGCCGCGTTGCGGGTGGTCGCCACCAAGGGGCCGCGCAGCAAGAATTTCTCGGCTCCCTCGCCCTCGCGGTACCAGTCGTTTTCACGGGCCAGCGCCCATACGGCGTCACTTGCGGCCTTCGGTCCGCCGTACTCCAGGGTGAGGCGGGCAGCGATGGCCTCGCGCGTGGCCGCATCGATGGACGCGGCATGTTCGCTGCGCAGGCGAAAGGCTTCCAGAAACCTCTGGCGGATCGAGGAGACATTGACGCTGAACTCGCCCAGGCCGTCGGCAACGGTGGCGGAAGCCAGTGAAGGCTTCGCCGGAGCCTTGTTCTGGACGATTTCGAGGGCCCGGATGCGGGTGCGCTGCACGCGCGGCCCGCTCAGGTAGAGGCGTCCGTCGCGGCTCGGCCCCAGCCGAACCGCGCTGCCCGCCGAGAGGTAGGCATTGGGATAGAGGTAGCGGCCAATGCGGATGGCATGGGCGAGGACAGTCTGGTCGATGTCGTCGGCGGCATCGACATAAATGCCCCGCATCAACTGGACGAGCTTGCCCGTCTCAGCCAGGTAGTGGCTGCGGGTCTTGGCTAGGGTCTCGCCGACGAGATGAAGAGGCATTGTTTCTAACCTTCCCGTGTTTCAGATACGAGAAAGTTAGCATTCAACCAGGAATCCAGCAAGAGAAGTCTGACTTTTCCGTATTTCAGATACGCAAAGGTTGCAATTTTCGTTGTTCCTGCGTTGTGTCAAACCTGTTGACACCGGCAGATCGGACCGCTGCATTCGCGCCGCGGAACAACGACGGAACAACGGAGAACGTGATGAGCGACAACTTCTGCGCTGCGAGCCTGAGCAGGACGCAAGCGCGCAGCACCTGGGCCGCCACCGTCCGGCGTCCAAAGCGGACGGACCCCACCTGCCGAACCCGTCAGCCCGCTCCCAACATGTCCTGGCGTCGGCCGAAAACGTGCTCGCCGCCATCGCCGAGGACCTGAGCCATCGCCTGCTTGGCCTGGCGTCACGCCGTCGCCAGATCGCAACGCTTTCCTGCAAGACGTGGCCGCCGTCACCAGAGAGTCGGTCGAACTGGTCGGCGCGACGTTGCGCTGAGGGCCCAGCGATGATGATCGATCGAGTCTTGCCGCATGTCGTTGGCGTCGATGGCGTATTGCCAGCACTTGCCTATTGCGCTTCTCGCGCAAAGTGCTTCAGCGACACGATCAACTGCCTGTCTTTGGAGCCAAAGCCTTCAAACCCGTGGTGGCGGTAGAAGGCCAGCGCTGCGTCGTCCTTGGCATCCACCACCAAAGCAAAGACAGCGACTTCAGAGCGGGCCGCGCGGACGGCCGCGTCTGCCAACAAGGCGCCGCCCAACTTCTGGCCGTGGAACGCCTGGTCGACAGCCAGGCGGCCCAGCCTGGCGACCGGAACTGAGGGGTAACGCGGCAGCCGTTTCCTCATTGCTTCGGGCAGGTCGGTCAGCAGCACACCACCTGCCGCCAGCGTGCAGTAGCCAGCCACCTTGCCGGTGCCGACTTCAACCGCGACATAACAGGCACTGGCCTGGCGGCGCATGTCCTGCGTGGCCTGGCGGGCGAAATAGCTGTCCAGCGATTCGACGCCGCACGAGAAGCCGTCGCGGGCGTGGCCGGCGCCCAGGACTTCGACGCAAAAGGCCGAAGTCACTCCGATTCAGCGATCAACCGTTTGCGTGCCTGCAGAGCCCGCTGCATCGCCGGGGCCAGCGGCGCTGGGCTGGCCAGCAGCTCGGCGAAGCGCAGTTGATCGTCGACCGAGAGCCGGATGATGTGCGCGTCCGCTATGGTCTGGTGCGCGTCCTTCAACGCGGCGGCCACGACAAAGTCGCTGAGGCTTCGCCCTTGAAGTTCAGCCGCCCGGCGAACGACCGCCAGGGCAGCAGGGGCAATTCGCGCTTCAACGCGGGCTGTGCGGGTGGATTCGAGGATGGCCAAGGGACTGTTCCTGCGGGTTTCGAAAATTGTACGTCTATTCACCGTACACCCGCAAGCCAAGCCGGTCACTGGGCTGGCTCGGCCTCAGCCTCGTGGCGCGGCGCGCAGCACCAAGGTCTTGCAGAGTTTGTCGTGCAGGGCCTGGCGGCGCTGGGTGAAGAGGACCAGCAGGCAACCCAAGAAATAGGGCAGGTAGGACAGGGTCTTGGCCCAGTGGCGGGCGCTGGCACGGGCAAAGCTCAGGCGTTGGCCGTCCTCGCGGGCAATCACCAGGCCCAGCCAGCGCAGGCCCAGGGTGGCTTGGCGGGGGCCGGAAATCCGCCAGGCGCTGTACAGCCAGCCGCCGGCCACGACCGCGACCACAAACAGCCAGCCGACGGCGTCGCCGTCGGCTATTCCTGCCATGGAGGCAAGCAAGGCGACGACGAAACTGCCCAGCAGCAGGGCGCACCAATCGATCAGCCGGGCGGCCAGACGACGCAACAGCGGTGCCGGCTGGTCGATGTCGGCCATGGGCTGTGGCGACGATGCCGGCGCTGTGGTTGCCGGCGCTGCGGTGGTCAGCGGCCGGGCCGCCATCGGCAGGCTTGCGGCCGCAGCCATCGCCACCGGCGCCGCCAGGTTGGCGGGCGGGCTGGGTGGCGCGGCCGGCGGCGTGGCCTCGGCGGCGCTGTTCAGCGCGGCCAGCGCCGCCGCCCGGTCATGGCGCTGGTGCAGGCCGCGCCCCAGCGGCTCCAGCACACCATAGGCGGCCAACACCGGCACGCCGACCAGCATGTGGGCGATGACTTCAGCCAGACCGGCGACGCTGCCGTGGAATTGGGTGAGCCAGGTGTCGATCTTGGTGCCAATGAAGATGCGGGCCAGCGGCTCGACGATCAGCCCGGCCATCTCGCGCTGCCCGAGCACGAAAGCCAGCCCTACCGCCGCGATCAGCGCCCATCGCCAGCCGCCGTTCCAACGCCGCTCCAGCTCGGCGGCAATGCGCCGCTCGATGACCACGGCCTGGCTGGCCTCGATGTAGCGCGCGGTGGCCTCGAAGCCGCCGCCGTACTGCTGCGCCCAGGCGGCATTGGGGGCGGTGTTGCGCCGCCATTCCAGCGCCAGCTCCAGCTCGCGTTCGGGCATCAGCTCGACCTCGCGGCGCTCGAACATGGCCGCGCTTTCAGCCAGGCGGCGGTACTGGCGCGAGGCCGCCGCCTCCTGGTCGGACCAGCGCAACAGCCGCTGCCAGACCCGCATCAGGCTCTCGTGCGAGATGTCGATGCGCGCGCCCGGGGCCAGGCGCTCGCCCTCGGGCGGCATCAGGAACGAGCGGCTGGATTTGCGGAACACCGCCATCACCGCGTCGAGCTCGGCCTGGCTGGCGCCGGTGATCTCGACCAGTTTGTCCAGCGCCGTCGGCCGGCGGATGCCGCGCGGGTCGGTGCCCTTGTCGGTGATGGCGCGGAACAGCCGCTGCGCCAGCACCTGGCGCGGCGACAAGGGCAGCGCCGCGCGCAACACCGGGTCTTGCGCCGAGGGATGGTCCGACAGCTCCCAGAACGCCTTCTCGGCGTGCAGATCGAGCGCGCCGGCCAGGGTGCCTATGGCCTCGTAGTGCGCCAGGTCAAGCTCGCCCTGGCCGCCACCTTCGTTCTCCCAATGGGCAAAGCTGCGGTTCAGGGCGTGCTGCAGGATCGAGAGCTGGTCGGGGTTGTCGCCCACGTCATTGAGCAGCCGGGTCAGCAGCAGCGGGCTGAGCTGGACATCGGCCATCGCCACCGGCCCGCTGATGGCGGCGCGGATCTCGTCGCGGGTCAGGCGCGGCACCAGGTACTGGCCCTCGTTGATCGCCTCGGGCAGGCCGTTGAACTGGGCACAGTCACCGAGGTAGTCCGAGCGCATCGTCAGCACCACGTAGATCGGCAGCCGGGTCTGCGTCGCCGCCTCCAGCAGCAGCCGGACGAAGGCCTGGGCACCCTCGCCCGGGCCGTAGGCGGCTGCGCCGTGGCTGCGGAAGCGGAACAGCTCCTCGAACTGGTCGACCACCACCAGCAGGTTGGTGCCGGCTGGCAGCCGCGCCTGCGCGACGATGTCGACCAGTCCCAGGCTGCCCATGTAGAGCGTGGCGTCGATCAGCTCGGCGGTGCTCATGCCGGCACCGGCCGGCTGCTCGAACAGCACGCCCGGCACCGCCAGGGCCTGGGCCAGCGCACTGGCGGGGTCGTGCCCCGGGCGGCAGGTGGCGATGCGCCAATCGCTGCCGGCATCGGCCAGATAGCCCCGGTGCAGGGCCGGCCGCAGCCCGCAGTTGACGAGCGAGGACTTGCCGCTGCCGGAGGTGCCGACCACCGCCAGGAAGCGTCCCTGGGCGAGTTTGCCGACCATCTTGTCGATCTGCCGCTCGCGGCCGAAGAACAGGTGCTCTTCGCGCGGCTTGAACGGCCGCAGGCCAGGAAAAGGGTTGCGGTGCAGGTTGGCGGGCGCCCGGGTCAGGGTGGTGTTGTAGTCGTCATTGGCCATGGCGGGTGGCCTCGCTGGTGGCCGGGGTGGCAGCCGGGTTGGGCGAACCGTTGGCCTGAAGCGCGGCCTGATTTGCCAACTCAACGGCGGCGACAAACGGCGCCAGCAGGCCGGCATCGAATCCGGCGGTCGCGTCGATGACGTTGCTGTCCCAGGCCTTCTCCTGCTTGTGCTCGGTGGCGGGCGCCCCCAGCCAGGTCTGGACCGTGGCGATCGGCAGGCCGCCGGGGCGCTGCGAGCGCGCCTTGCCCAGGTCGATTAGCTCGGCCTCGTACCACTCCCGGCCGCCCGCGCCGTACAGCAGCAGCACCGCATCGCACTGCGCCATGCGGGCATTGCGCGCATCGCGGATGGCCTCTGGCGTGCCGCCCGGCGCCGGCCGCAGCACGGTGTAGCCCTGGGCCGTGAGCGCGTCGTAAATCGGCCGCTGGGCGTCGCGGTCGCGCGGGTCGCAGAGCAAGAAGACGGTGCGCCCCGGCGCCGGCCCGGCCAACGAGGGCGGCGGCGGGTTCTCGATCTGCGCCAGCTTGGCGGCAATGGCGCTCTTGAGCGCGTCCAGCCCGGCGCTGACCAGTTCAGCCCGGCCCTGGGCCCGGGCATCGCCGTGCAGAGCCTGGACGAAGGCCTGCTGCGCGGCGTTGGCGCCGACCGTGCCCTCGGGCAGCGAGACCACCCGCAGCAACTTGCCGGCCTGCTCCAGCCCGACCGCGAGCTGGTTCTGCAGCTCCACATCGCTGAGCTTGCCCTCGCCGCGCGGCACCCAGCCATGGTCGTTGCCGACCAGGTGGATCGCCAGCTTGCAGCGCGCCAGCATCTCGGCCACGAACTGGCGGTAGTCGGCCTCGGCGGCCGGCGCGCCGCGGTCGGGCAGCAGGGTGTAGCCGCGCACCCCCAGCTCCAGCCGCAGCGCCTCGCGGTCGGCCTGCCGGTCAGGCGCGCAGTCGGCCAGGTAGACCAGCGGCTTGGCCGGGCCTGCGGCTGGGGCCGGCGCCAGGGCGTCGAGCTTGTTCAGCACCTCGACGATGTGCCAGCCCAGGGCGCCCATGCGGCGGGTGAAGGCCAGCCGCGACGCATCGCCGTTGACCGGGTCCAGCTCCAGCGGCGCATTGCCCTCGCCGATCTCGTAGAAGTTGTAGCCCAGCATCTCGCGCATCACCGGCGGCAGCGGCTCCAGCGTCGGCGGCGGCACCTTGATCACCTTGATCAGGCGCGACTTGTTGTCCACCACCAGGCCACCGGTCAGCTGCGCCGAATCGCAGAACAGGCTGGCCTCGTCGCGGCACCAGGTCGATTGCACATAGCTCGGGCTGACGACGGCCAGCAGCACCGCGCTCTCGGGCAATTGCCGCTTGATCTCGGGCGTGAAGACATCGTTGCCTTCGAGCCGGTCGTCGCGCCAGATCTTCTGCCGGCCGCCGCGCCGGGTGTTCAGTACATCCTCCAGCGCCACATGAAAGCGGCTGACCCAGCCCTCCGTCATGCCCTGCGCGGCCTTGTTGTCCAGGTGGGCATAGCTGATGAAGAGCTGCTTGTCGAAGGGCATCGTCGGGCACCTGGCTGCGCTGGGTTGCGGTCGGCTGTGGCTGGTTAGAACCCAGCTTAGGGCCGACGCGGCCTGGCGGCAATCCCAATCTTGCCTTGGGTCTGGCCCGACCGGCCTCGGGCCGCCTTGACGCAGGGCGACGCCACTGATCGCGTCGTTCAGCCTTACGCGGGCAGGCCTGTCCCAAAGCGCCGCAGCTTGATCGAGTTGCGCCTTGACGACCTGCGCACCCAGCCAGCCGCCGCGTGGCGCTGCGGATACCCGCTACAGCGGCCAGGTGCGGTAGCGCCGCAGTGCGGCCAGGTCGGGCGTGGCGCCCAGGCCGGGGCCGGTGGGTACGGCGACGCAGCCGTCGGCTACTGGCAGCAGGTCGCCGACCACGGCCTCGCGGCCGGGGTTGGGGTGGCAGTCGAACTCCAGCAGGCCGCTGCCGCCGGCGGCGGCCAGCAGGTGCAGTGAGGCCAGCAGCGAGACCCCGCCGCCGAAGTAGTGCGGGCAGTAACGCTTGCCCGCCGCTACCGCCGTGCGGGCGATGTGGATGCTGCCGGTGACGCCGCCCCACTTGGTGACGTCGGGCTGCATCACTTGCAGCACGCTGTCGCTGCAGGCGGCGTCGAACTGCGCGCCCTGCAGGTTTTCGCCGCCGGCCAGCGGCGTGGTGGAGGCCGCAGCCAGGCGCTGCCAGTGCTCGGTCGGCGCGTCGACGCGGATCGGCTCCTCGAACCACGCCAGCTTCAGCGGCTCGACCGCGCGTACGAAAGCGATCGCTTCGTCGACCGACAGCACCTGGTTGGCGTCGCAGGAGAGCTCGTCGTCGGGGCCGATGGCTGCGCGCATGGCCTGCAGGTTGCGCAGGTCCTGGGCGTGGCCGAAGCCGGTCTTGAGCTTGAATGCGCGGTGGCCCTCGGCGCGGCGGGCGGCGGCGAAGACTTCGGGCTGGTCAGGGTTGATGCCGGTGGCGTACACCGGCACGCTGGCGCAGGGCGCGCCGCCCAGGTAGCGGTGCAGTGGCAGGCCGGCCTTGCGCGCGAAAAGATCCCACAGCGCGATGTCGATGCCGGCGATGGCCTGGGCTATCGGCCCGACCTCCAAGGTCTGCAGCACCAGCACTTCGAGCTGCTTGGTCAGGAGGTGAAAGGCCTGCGACGGCGCATCAAAGCTGCGGCCCACCAGGCGGTCGGCGAAATCGTTCACCAGGCGCGCCCGGTGCTCGGCGCCCACGCTCGGCCAGTTGCACCAGGCTTCGCCCCAGCCGACCGCACCTTCGCTGTCGACCACCCGCACCAGCACCACCGGCCGGTCGCGGAAGGTGCCGAACGAGACCTTGATCGGCGCCGAGATTGGCACGCGGAAGGCGAAGGCCTCGACCGAGGCGATGGTGACGGTGACGGGTGTCATGGGGCAGCCTTTCAAAGTTTGAATCGCGGCTCGGGCAGCCCGCGCACACCGGGTTCGAGCACCAGCAGCGCCCCGGCCAGTGGCTGCGCGGCGAGTTCGTCGGGGCGCATGTGCTGGCTCGCGGTGGTGATGTAGAGCTTGTCCAGCGCGGGGCCGCCGAACGCCAGCGCGGTGGGTTTGTCGACCGGCATGTCGATGACCCGGTCGATGCGCCCGTCCGGCGCGTAGCGCACGATGCACGAGGCGTTGAACTGGGCACTCCAGAGGTGGCCCTCGGCGTCGACCGTGGCGCCGTCGGGAAAGCCCGGCGGCGTGCTGGTGGCGAACACGCGCGGCGCTGCGAGGCTGCCGCTGGCGGGGTCGAATCGGTAGGCGTCGATGCGGTGCCTGAGCGAATCGGCAAAGTACATCGTCGCGCCGTCGGGGCTCCAGGCCAGGCTGTTGGGGATGCACAGGCCATCCAGCACCGGCACCAGCGCGGCGCGGCCCTGCAGCCGGTAGAGCGTGCCCTCGGGTGCCCGCGTCTGGTTGTGCATGGTGCCGACGAAGAAGCGGCCCTGGCGGTCGCAGCGGCCGTCGTTGAAGCGGTGGCCGGCGATGCGCTGCGGCAGCGCGGCCAACGGCTCGCAGTGGCCGGTGGCGGTGTCGAACAGCAGCAGCTCTGCGCCCATCGCGACCAGCAGCCGGCCATCGTCGACCAGGGCAATCGCGCCAACCAGCTCCGCCATCGGCCAGCTCTGGACCTGGCCGCTGGCGGCGTCCAGCCGGCGGATCGCCGGGCGGCGGATGTCCACCCACAGCAGGGCCTGCGCGCGCTCGTCCCAGAGCGGGCACTCGCCCAGGATGTCGGTCTGCGTGCCGATGCGCGCCAGTGCTGCCATGGGCGGTGATCGTAGGTGGCGGGGTCGGCCGGGGGGAATGCGATTCGAGGCAATCGGGGCTTCGACGAAAGCGAAGACGGGGGTTCCCCGGGCTTCGCAAGCGGCGAACCCGGGATTGACCAAGTTCCGCTTCCCAGGTCCGGGTCGGCGGTCCTAGCATGACAGCACACCGCCTCAACCCGAGCCCGCAACCCGAGCCCGCAACCCGAGCCCGCCATCAGCATGAGCCAGCACCTCTTTGAAGACCAAGCGCCCGAGCGCCTGTTCTCGCTGCGCGGCCGTGTGGTGCTGCTGACCGGCGCGGCCGGCGGCATTGCGCTCGGGCTCAGCAAGGCCTTTGCCGCAGCCGGCGCCACGCTGGTGCTGGCCGACTGCAACGTCGCCGTGCACGAGCGCGCAGCGCAGTTCCGTGAGGCCGGCGCCGATGCCAGCTCGACCACCTTCGACGTCACTGACGAGGCCGCCGTGGCGCGGGCGGTGGCCGAGACCGTCGAGCGCCACGGCCGGCTCGATGTCGCGGTCGCCAACGCCGGCATCATCGTCCGCCAACACCTGCTGGAGCTGGCGGTCGAGGACTGGAAGCGGGTCATAGACACCGACCTCACGGCCACCTTCTTGCTGGCGCGCGAGGCGGCGCGGGTGATGGTCAAGCAGGGCTCGGGCCGGATCATCAACGTCGGCTCGATCATGAACCAGGTGTCGCGGCCGCTGCTGACGGCTTATGTCTCGGCCAAGGGCGCGGTGAGCGCCTTCACCCGCGCGCTGGCGGCCGACCTGGGCGGCACTGGCGTCACCGCCAACGTGCTCGCCCCGGGCTACACCGAGACGCCCTTCAGCCAGGCCGGCCTGACCGCGTTCCGCGACTTCGTCAGCGATTGGACGCCGGCCCGCCGCTGGGGCAAGCCCGAAGACCTGGCCGGCGCCGCGCTGCTGCTGGCCTCGGACGCCGGGGCCTACATCAACGGCCACACGCTGTACGTGGATGGCGGCTTCCTTGCTGTGACCAAGTGAGCAGCGCCGCCGTCCCTGCCTGGCGCCGCGTCGCCAACACCCGCGGCGTGATCGCGGTACGGTCGTTTGCGCTGTTCCTGGCGCTGTGGTGGCTGGTGTTCGTCTGGAACGCCAACCCGCTGCAGTTGCCCTCGCCGCTGAAGGTGGCGGACGCGGCCTGGGGCCTGATCCGCGGTGGCGAGCTGCTCGATCATGCCGCCATCAGCAGCGCCCGGCTGGGCATCGCGCTGGTGGTGGCGGTGCTGCTGGCGGTGCCGCTGGGCTTCGCAATGGGCCTGAGCCGCAACCTGGATGCCTGCGTCGATCCGCTGGTCGAGCTGCTGCGCCCGATCTCGGGCATCGCCTGGATCCCGCTGGGCCTGTTCATCTTCGGCATCGGCGACACGCTGCCGGTGTTCATCATGGTCTACGTCGCGTTCTTCCCGCTGCTGCTCAACACCGTGGCCGGGGTGCGTCAGATCGACAAGAAGTTGATTGCGGCGGCGCGCACCATGGGCATCCACCGGGTCGCGCTGGTACGCCACGTCATCCTGCCGGCGGCGCTGCCGACGGTGATGGTCGGGCTGCGGCTGGCCTTCGCCGGCGCCTGGGCGGCCATCGTGGCGGCGGAGCTGATCGGCGCACCCAGCGGCCTGGGCTTCGCGATCGAGTGGTATCGGCAGTTGCTGATGACGCCCAAGGTGTTCGCCTTCATCCTCGTGATCGGCGTCGTTGGCTACCTCTGTGACCTGCTGCTGCGTTGGCTGCAACACCTGCTCACGCCCTGGGCCCAGGACACCGGGCTGCAATGACCGCCACCATCACCGTGGACCGGGCCGCCACGCCCACGCCCGAGGACGAGCCGCCGCCGGCCGGCCCTTCGCGCTGGGCCGCCCTCGGCCGCATGCTGGCACTGCCCGTGCTGCTGCTGCTGCTGTGGCAATGGTGGGCGACGACGCTGCCGCCGCAGTCGCCCGCGCCTGCGCCGGCCAAGGTGGTGCTGGCCTTTGTCGAACTGGTCAAGAGCGGCGACCTGCCGCTGGCCCTGGTGCAGAGCCTGGGCCGGGTGCTGGCCGGCTTCAGCGGCGCGCTGGTGCTGGCGGTGACGCTGGGCATTCTGATGGGCAGCAGCCGCGCGCTGCGCGACAACCTCGACCCGCTGGTCGAGAGTTTTCGCCCGATCGCGCCGATGGCCCTGCTGCCTATTGCCATCCTCTGGTTCGGCACCGGCACCCTCACCGCCTTCGCCATCGTCGGTTACGCGGCCTTTTTCCCGCTGCTGGTGAACACGGTGCACGGCGTCAGCCGGATCGACCGCAAGCTGGTCGCCGCCGCGCGCACCATGGGCATCCCGCGCCTCACCGTGCTGCTGCGGGTGGTGCTGCCCGGCGCGCTGCCCGGGATCTTGCTCGGCGCGCGGCTGGCGATGGGCACCGCCTGGACGGCAATCGTCGCCGCCGAGCTGGCCGTGGGCGCCAAGTCCGGCGGCGGCAACTCGGGCGGCATCGGCCAGATGATGTTCGTCTTCTATGCGTACAGCATCGACCTCAACGCCATCGTCGTCTGCATGGCCGTGGTGGGGATCGTCGCGCTCGTCATCGACCGCGGGTTCCGCGCCCTCGAATCGCGGCTCATGCCCTGGAGACACTGATGGCAAGCACCCCCCCCAAGCTGCGCCTGCGCGATGTCAGCAAGCACTTCGTCGCCCCGCGCACCGGTGCCAGGACGCTGGCGGTGGCCAATATCTCGCTGGACATCGACAGCGGCGAGTTCGTTTGCATCGTCGGCCCCTCGGGCTGCGGCAAGTCGACCGTGCTGAACCTCATCGCCGGCCTGGACAACGCCACCGGCGGCACGCTCGAAAAAGACGGCCAGCCGATCACCGGCCCCGGCCCCGACCGTGGCGTGATGTTCCAGGACTACGCGCTGATGCCCTGGCAGAACGTGGCCGACAACGTCGGTTTCGGCCTGCGCCACGGCACGCCGGGCAAGCCCTTCACGCCGCAGCAGCGCGAGGAGCGCATCCACCACTTCATCGAGCTCGTCGGCTTGAGCGCGGCGCTGAAGAAGTACCCGCACCAGCTCTCCGGCGGCATGCGCCAGCGCGTGGCGCTGGCGCGCCTGCTCGCCAACGGCCCCGACGTGCTGCTGCTCGACGAACCGCTGGGCGCACTGGATGCGCAGACGCGCCTGATCCTGCAGGTCGAGCTGCTGCGCATCTGGGGCGAAACCTTGCCACGCGAGCAGCGCAAGACCGCCGTCTTCATCACCCACGACATCGAGGAGGCGGTGTTCCTGGCCGACCGCGTGGTGGTGATGAGCAGCCACCCGGGCCGGGTGCGCGAGATCCTGCCCGTAGACTTGCCGCGGCCGCGCGACGAGAGCATCCGCGGCGATCTGCGCTTTGGCCACCTGGTCGAGGCGATCTGGCGCCTGATCCGTGACGAAGCCCGGCGCGCCATCGACGACCGCGCCGCCGCCTGAACCGCATTCACCCGAGGAGACAAGCCCCATGAAGACGAAGTCCATCGTTCTACCGACCCGCCGCCAGATCATCGTCGGCGGCCTGGGCGCTGCGGCCCCGCTGGCGCTGCCCGGCATCGGCCACGCACAGGGCCGCAAGGCGCTGAAGGTCAGCGTCGGCCGCATCCCCTGGGCCGCCGGCAACTCGCCGATGACGCAGTACATGATCCAGCAGAAGTCGTTCGAGAAGCGCGCGGCCGAATTCGGCTACGACCTCACGGTCGATTGGCGCGAGTACCCGACCGCGCTGCCCATGGTCGAGGCCATGGTCGGCAACAACCTCGACATGGGCATGTGGGGCAACACGCCGATCATCCGCGGCATCACCAGCGGCCTGCCGATCAGCCTGATGTGCGTGGGCGAAGGCCACCTGCGCTTCTTGATCACCACGCGCAAGGGCTCGCCGGTCCGCAACGCGGCCGACCTGCGCGGCAAGACCATCGGCGTCTCGCTCGGTGGCGACCCGCAGAGCGCGCTGACGCAGATGCTGAAGTACGAGCTCGGCGTGCAGGACGTGCAGAAAGAGGCCGGCATCAAGTACATCAACATGCCCACCCACGCTCAGGCCGCCAGCGTGCCGACGGGCGTGGACGCCACCTGCACCATCTACCCCGCCTACCTGGCGGCGCAGGCCAGCGGCACGGTGGCCATCATGAACAGCTTCGGCTACACCGAGGACCACTACGAAGGCCCGGCCGGCAAGGGCGCGGGTCTGCTGCTGCCCAACGTCAAGAAGTCGCCCTTCTTCCCCGACGGCTACTACCTGCACCGCTCGTTCTGGCTGACCCGCAACGGCCTGGCCGAGCAGCACCCGAACGTCGTCGTCGCCTTCCTCATGGCGCAGCAGGAGTCGGTGGCCGCGCTCACGGCGATGGAGGCCGGCGCGGTGTCGCAACTGGTCAAGGAGTACTGGAAGCTCGACCCCGAGCAGGGCGCCAAGGTGGTGAAGGACGATGTGCTGTTTTCGCGCGGCTGGAGCTGGCCGACCGAGAACGACGCGCTGGCGGTGCTGGAGTCGTCCAAGTACATGGTGGCCAACAAGGTCATTGAGCAGCCGCTGACCTGGGCGCAGGTCAAGGGCGCCTTCCAGCGCACCGCGCCGCTGGTGCGGCAGGCCTACGAGAAGCTGGGCAGCAAGCCAGCGGCGGCCGAGTTCACGCGCACCGACACCAAGGACTTGCGCGGCAAGCCGCTGTGGGACATGGCCCAGTGGGGCGACCGCGTTTGAGCTTGCGGGCACCAACGCCGTGATGCGGGCGGACAGCCCGGATCACGGAAGACTTTCAAATTGACCGGAGTCGAGCGACATGAGAGTGGGATTCATAGGACTGGGCGTGATGGGCGGCCCGATGGCGATGAACATCGTCCAGAAGGGCCACGAACTGACCGTGTACGACCGCAGCGCCGAGGCCGTGGCGCGTCTGGTGGCTGCCGGCGCCAGGGCTGCGGCCAGCGCCAAGGAGGTGGGCGCTGCCAGCGAGATCGTCATCACCATGCTGCCCGAGCCGCAGCACGTGGAGCAGGTCTGCCTGGGGCCCGACGGCATCGCCGCCGGATTGCAGTCGGGCGGAATGGTGATCGACATGAGCACCATCGACCCCGCGACCTCGCAGCGCGTGGGCAAGGCGCTGCGTGAGGTCGGCATCGCCATGGTCGATTCGCCGGTCGGCAAGACCAGCGAGCATGCGGTGACGGGCACGCTGACGCTGATGGTCGGCGGCGACCCCGCCGACATCGAGCGTGCGATGCCGGTGTTGAAGTGCATGGGCACCGACACCTATTTGTGCGGCGCGCAAGGCATGGGCCACGCGATGAAGATGACCAACAACGTGCTGGCGACGACCATCATGGTCGCCAACACCGAGGCGCTGGCCATCGGCGCCAAGGCGGGCCTGAAGCTTGAGCTGATGATGGAGGTGATGAAGACCACGATGGCCTTCAACCACCAGCTCTACGTCGCGATGCCGAAGAAGGCCTTCAAGGGCGACGACAGCCCCGGCTTCATGTGCAAACTGGCGGCCAAGGACGTGCGCCTGGCGGTGGAGTCGGCCAAGGCCTACGGTTTCGACGCGGTGGTCAGCCGCGCCGCGCAGGAGACGCTGGAGCGCGCCGGCCGCATGGGCCACGCCGAGCGCGACACCGCCGTGCTGATGAAGTTGCGCGAGCAAGAGCTGGGCATCGAGCTGCGGCTGCCGCAGCCGTAACGCGCCTGTCGGCCTGTCGGCCTGCCAGCCTGGCAGCCGGGCCGACTGGCAGCCGGGCCGCCAGCGGCTCAGCGGCCCTGGCCGACACCGGGCGCCGGCGGGAACGCCTCGTCCTCCCACTCGACCGTGTACGGCGGCGCCGGAATTTCGGCCACACACCCGTTCACTGGCATCGGCTTGGTGCGCAACTGCGGGTGCGCGATCAGGTCGTGGACCGAGTTGACCGCGCCAAAGGCGGTCTGCGCCTCGGTCAGGCGGTCGGCGATTTCGGCATGACTGAGGCGGCCGAACACCGCCTGGATCACCGCCTCCAGCTCGGCGCGGTGGCGCACACGCACCGCGTTGTCGCAAAAGCGCGGGTCGCTGGCGATCGCCGCGTCGCCAAGCACGATGGCGCAGAAGTTGGACCACTCGCGTTCGTTCTGGATCGACAGCACGATCTCGCGCCCGTCGCTGCAGGTGAAGCTGCCGTAGGGCGCGATGCTCGGGTGCTTCAGCCCGACGCGCTCGGGCGCATTGGCGCCGTAGCGCGCCTGCAAGTAGGGCACGGCCATCAGCTCGGCGGCGCTACCGAAGAGCGAGACCTGCACGCCGCTGCCTCGCCCGGTGCGCTCACGCTGCATCAGCGCCTGCTGCACCCCGATCAGCGCGTTCATGCCGGCGGTGATGTCGCAGATCGAGACCCCAATGCGCCCCCAGGGGCCAGGCGCGCCGCTCACCGCCACCAGGCCGGCCTCGGCCTGCACCAGCAGGTCGTAGGCCTTGAGGTGCTGCAGCGGGCCGGCCTCGCCGTAGCCGCTGATGTCGCAGGTGATGAGCCGAGGGTGGCGCGCGCGCAGCGCCTGCGCACCAAAGCCCAGCCGTCCCGCAGCCCCCGGCGCCAGGTTCTGCACGAAGACATCGGCGGCGGCGATCAGGTCGTGCAGCCTGGCCTTGGCCTCGTCCTGGCGCAGGTCGAGCACCACCGACTCCTTGCCGCGGTTGATCCACACGAAGTAAGAGGATTCGCCGAACACCGCTCGGTCGTAGCCACGGGCGAAGTCGCCTTCAGGGCGCTCGATCTTGACGACCCGGGCGCCGGCATCGGCCAGCCGGCTGGTGCAGTACGGCGCGGCCACCGCCTGCTCGAGTGCGATCACGGTGATTCCTTCGAGCGGCTTGGCGGGCATCAGGGCATCCTCAGGTTGACGGACATTCTTCGGTCCTGCCGGGGCAGCGTCCATCGGAATCTGGGCAAGTCAGGCTTGCGCGCCGTCGAAGCGCCCCGCCGCGCCGCCATGCGACTCAGTCGCGCAGCGAGGCGAGCTTGAGGTGGTCCAGCAGCCGCGCCAGCGAGGACGGCATCGAGCGTTGCTGCTTCACGCAGATCAGCATGCGGCGCTCGGCCCATTCCTCGGCCAGCGGGCGCACCACCAGGCCCATCGCGGTGCCCAGCGCCAGCGCGGCCTGGTAGGGCAGCAGCCCGGTGCCCAGCCCCGCCTGCACCATGCGGCACACCGCCTCGAAGCTGCGCACCTGCACGCGCAATTGCAGGGTCTTCTCGGCGATCACGGCCTGCTGGGCCAGCAGCCGCATCATCGACGCCGCCGATTCCAGCGCGATCAGGTCGTCATCCAGGATTTCCAGAAAGGGCAGCGGCTGCGCGCGCAGGTCGGCATGCGCCAGCCGGTGGTTGGCACGCAGCACCACGGCCAGGCGGTCGCGGCGGTAGGGGAAGGTGTCCAGGCCTTCGGTGGCCACGCCCTCGACGACGATGCCGATGTCGGCCTCGGCGGCGATCAGCCCGCGCACGATCTCGTCGCTCCAGCGCTCCTGCACGATCAGCCGCACCTCGGGGTTGGCCGCGCCGAAGCTGGCCAGGTCGTCGGGCAGCGCCTCGGTGATGACCGAGGTGTTGGCCAGGATGCGCAGCGCGCCCTTGCTGCCTTTGGCGTGGTCACGCATGTCGGCCTGCATCTGGTTGATCTCGACCAGCAGCGCCTTGGCGTGCGGCAGCAGCGAGGCGCCGGCCGCGGTCAGTTCCACGCCGCGCGGCGAGCGCTCGAACAGCGTTGTCTTGAATCGGTATTCCAGCAGCGCCATGCGCCGGCTCGCGGCGGCCAGGCCGATGTGCGAGGCCTCGGCCGCCTTGGTCAGGCTGCGCAGTTCGGCGGCACGCACGAACAGCGCGAGGGAGTCGATGTCGGGCAGCATGCTGCGCCGAATGCTACCCGTGGGCGCTGACGGCAAACGGCGCCAGCAGCAGCGCGGTGTCCGCTTGCACCCGCTGCGGCTGGGGCCCCAGGTTGGCCAGCAGCAACTGCGTCCGGCCGTCGCGGCGCAGCGCCAGCGCGGCCACGCGGCCGGGCTGGGAGACGCTGCAGGCCAGACGCTCGGCCGGGCGACACAGCGCCTGCAGCACGGCAAAGGCAGGGTGCCGCAGCACGGTCTTGGCGTCGGTCGCGTCGGTCGTGACCAGTCCCGCCGGCCCGGTCAGCGCGAACAGGCTGATGGCGTCGACGCCCGCCGCCGCGAACGCGGCCACATGGCCCAGCGCCCAGGCGGCGCCGAACTGGGCCCGGCTGCGCGGATCGACCGTCGCCAGCGCCAGGCGGCGCCGGCCGTCGCTGGCCGGCTGCGCGCCCAGCGGGCTGGCGCGCGCAGCGATGCCGTTCGGCCCGACGCGCAGCGGCAGCGCCGGGTGGCGGGCGCGCCAGCTCTGCACCATGCCGGCGATGCTGGCAAGACCCTGCATCACCTCGTCGTCGTCGGCGCCATGCACCACCGCCGCCGTGGTGAAGCTGGCGAAATCGACCGCCGGCAGCCCGTCGTGTCGGCTCAACTGGACGAAGAAGTGCGGCGTTCCGCCACCCATCGCCGCCCACGGGAAGACGGCGCGCGCCGCAGCCACCGCCTGCGCCGTGCTGGGGAACACCGCCACCGCCGCGGGCGCCACGCCGGCCCGCTGCAGCGCTTGGCCCAGCCCGGCCAGGGCCGTGGCGTCGGCATCGGCCACATCCAGGCGCAAGCGCGCCTGGGCCGCCGCCAGCATCGCGGCGATGCCCTCCCAGCGCACGGCCAGCCCCGGCCGCCAGGCCAGGTGCAGGTGCGCAGGCCGCAGTTCACCCAGCACCGCCAGCAGCGCCGGCAGCTCGGCGTCGCCGGCATGGATCTCGATGCCCAGCGGCGGCATCGCGCCGGCCGGCGCGCCTACGGTCACGGTGCAGGGCGCGTCCACCGGCAGCGGTGCCTGGTCGGGTCCGATGGGCACCACCACCCGGTCGCGCCCGACCGACGGCGGCATCCGCTCGGGCTCCAGCCGCAGCCGCGCCGACTGCCGCAGCAGCGTGCCCTTGGCCAGCAGGTAGGGCCGTGGCGCGAGGTTCGAGCGGCTGTAGGTCTTGAACGAGGCGTCGCCGTTGTTGCGTTGGTCCTCGGTCTCGAAGCTGTCGCCCTGCAGCTCGGCATCGGCCCAGCGCCCGGGCGCCCATTCGTGCCGCAGGCCGCGCACCAGGGTGAAGGGCGGCCAGGGCGGGATGCTGGTCGGGAAGGTCGACGCGCTGGTCCGCCCGTCGACATGCCGCACTTCCACGCGCGCGCCGCAGGCCGCCAGCGGGTGCATCAGGCACAGCCCGATGCGGTTGAGCGCCAGGTCGGCCAGCACCTCGGCCTCGGCCTGCAGCCAGAGCGTGCCGTCGGCACTGCCACGGGCGTGCAGCCGCAGCGCCACGCCCAGCGCGTAGCGGCCACGGATCTCGAGCGTGAAGCCGTCTGAGTCCAGGCGCAGTGACGCCGGCTCCAGCTCAGGCTCGGGCGTGCCCCAGTCGGGGTCGCGCAGGACGAAGGCCAGGCCGTGCCAGACCTCGTGGGCGCCACAACGCAGGCGCTTGAGGCGCCCGTGCTGCAGCTCCAGCGCCAGCGGGCCGGCACGCAAGTGCTGCACCGGCGCCACCGCCTCGGTCGTGCCGTACAGGCGCTGCGCCTGGGCCGACAGCGCATCCATCGGGGTGTCTTCCATGGTCCGGGGTGTCGCCCCGCCGCATGAAAGTCAGCCGGGCAGCATCACGTGTTCGACCGCGACGATGGGGTACACGTCGCCCGCGAAGTTGGGCAGGTCGGCGAGCAGGGCCTTGCCCTCGGGGCTGTTCAGCGATGCGATCAGCGCCGCCTCGTCGTCGAACCACAGCTCCGAGAAGCCGTCGTAGGGGAAGTGCGGGAAGCGGTCGCGGTCGACGAAATTGATCGAGTAGCGGCGCATGTTGGGCAGCTTGACACACAGCGCGGCATGCACCTCCAGCCAGTGCTGCTGGAAGGCGTCATAGGCCATGCCTTCCTTGCGGCGCAGGATGCCGAGCCGCTTGGTGTAGGTCGGGGTCATTGAAATTCCTCTCAGGGTTGCTTGGCACGCGCGGCAAAGGCCTTCAGCGGTCCGGGGTCGATGGATTCGCGGATCAGGCCCATCGGCACCTGCTCGGGGATGGCCTTGGTCGCCAGCAGCACCTGCATCGCCAACTGCAGCTTGCCCGCCAGGCCGCCTTCGGTTGCGGTGAGTGAATGCTCGCTGGCCGGGTCGACCTGCTGGGCAAAGCTCGGGCGCTGCCGGTAGATGCGCTCCATCGTCGCGTTGGCCACCGCCGGTGTCAGGCCCAGCCGCTTGACCAGCGCGTCGACCGCCAGTTGCGGGTCTTTGGCGACCGCAGCCGAGGCGGCGGCGTCCACCTGCAGCAGCTTCAGCGCCACCTCGGGGTTGGCCTTGGCGAAGGCCGGGCGCAGCGCCGTCATGCGCGGGCAGACGCCGCCAGGCGTGTACTCGGGGTCCCAACTGACGACGCGAAAGCCCTCGGCGTCCAGCGCCATGGAGTACGGCGCCCAGGCGATGCCGGCATCGATGGAGTTGCTCTTGAAGGCGTTGCGCAGCAGCGGCGCCGGCAGGTTGACGACGTTGAGCTTGGCGTAATCGAGCCCGCCCTTCTGCGCCATCAGGTACAGCGCGACCTGGGCGCAGGTGCCCGACGCGGCGGCGATCTTGCCCGCCTTGGCGATGTCCTTCCACGACTTGATGGCGCTGTTTTCATTGACCACCAGGCCCTCACCGGTGGCGTCGTTGGAGTTCACGAAGATGATCGACAGGGGGATGTTCTGGCCCAGCGCGAAGGCCAGGCCCAGGCCGGCGGTGACCACGTCCAGGCTCTCGCTCTTGAGCCCCGCCAGCAGCGGCGCGCCCGACGGGAAGCTGAAGAACTTCGGCCGCAGCCCGGCCTTCTCGAACAGCCCCAGGTCCTGCGCCACGTACAGGTTGACGTGGTCGGCGGTGGTGAAGCCGTAGTTCAGGTCGACCTGGGCGAGGCCAGGGAGGCAGGCGCTGGCCAGCGCCAACGCAGCGAAGCTTTTGAACATGGATATTCCTCTCGTATGCCGTCAGCGGCCCTTCCAGTGCACCACCCGCGCCTCCAGCGCATTGAGCGCCAGGTTGAGCAGCAGGCCGATCACGCCGATCAGCGCGATGCCGATGAAAACCACCGGGATGCGGAACAGCAGCGCCGCATCGCTGATCATGAAACCCAGGCCGCTCTGCGCACCCACCAGTTCGGCCGCCACCACCACCGCCCAGCTCAGCGCCAGCGCCACCTTGAGCCCGGTGAAGATGGCCGGCAGCGCACCCGGCATGACGATGCGCAGGAACACCTGCGCGCGTGTCATGCCCAGCGATTCGGCCGCGCGCCGCCAGGCGATGGGAAAGTTCGCCGCGCCGGCATGCGCATTGGTCTGCACGTAGTTGAACGAGACGAAGAAGATCAGCACGATCTTGCCCACCTCGCCAAGGCCGAAGTACAGCACCGCCATCGGGATGAAGGCGATTGGCGGAATCGGCCGGATGAAGGCCATGATGGGCGAGACCATCGCCCCGGCGCGCCGGCTGTAGCCGGTCAGCAGCCCCAGCGGCACACCCAGCAGCGCGCCCAGCACGAAGCCGCTGAAGGTGCGGAACAAGCTGATGCCCACGTGCTCCCACAGCGGTTTGCCCTGGTAGCCCTGGCCCACCAGTTCCACCAGCGTGACGCCCATCTCGCGCGGCGTGGGCAGGTAGCCGGGCTTCAGCACGCCGGGCGCCGAAAGCACCAGCCACGCGGCCAGCAGCGCGGCGACGGCACCGGCCGACCAGACCCAGTCGGGCAGGCGGCGCGGCTCGGGCGCGGTGGCCGAGGCGGCGCGGGCGGCTGGCACTACTTGCCCACCGTCTTCATGTACTCGCGCAGGTGGCTAGGGTCCACCGCCTCCAGGATGGCCGCCAGCGGGAGCGGTTCGGCAATCGCCTTGGCCGCGTGCAGCGCCTCGCTGGCGAGCCTGAGCTTGGCGACCAGGCCGCCTTCCCTGGCGGTCATGGAGTACGGCGAATTCGGGTCCAGTTGCTCGGCGAAGCTGGGGATGCCGCGGCCGCAGCACTCGCGCTCCAGCGTCGCCTTCGCCACCTCGGGCGACAACTGCAGGCGCTTGACGTAGGCGTCGATGCCCACCTGCGGGTTTTTGGTGATGGCCTCGCGCGCCATCGCCTCGACCTGCAGCAGCTTCACGCCGATCTGCGGGTACTGCTTCAGGTAGGCCGGCCGCACGGCGGTCAGGCCGGGGCAGACGCCGCCGGGTGGGGTGTATTCCTCGTCGAACGAGACCACCGGGTAGCCCTCGCGCTGCAATTGCAGCGAGAACGGCGGCCAGGCCACGCCGGCATCGATGCTGCCGCTGATGAAGGCGTTGCGCAGCAGCGGCGCCGGCAGGTTGACGATGTCGAGCTTGGCGTAGTCCACGCCCGCCTTCTTCGCCATCAGGTACAGCGCCACCTGCGCGCAGGTGCCGGTGGCAGCGGCGATCTTCTTGGCCTTGCCGATGTCGCGGTACGACTTCAGATCCGATTTCGGGTCGACCACCAGGCCTTCGCTGGCGGCCGAGTTGGCCTCCCAGAAGATCAGCTTCAGCGGGATGTTCTGGCCGATGGCAAAGGCCAGCGCGAGCCCGGCGGTCACCACGTCCAGGCTCTCGCTCTTGAGCCCCGCCAGCAGCGGCGCGCCGGACTGGAAGAAGAAGAACTTGGGCTTCAGGCCGACCTTCTCGAACAGGCCCAGGTCCTGCGCGACGAACACGCTGGCATGGTTCGCCGCCGGCAGGCCGTAGTTGAATTCCAGCAGCGGTTCGGCGGGCTTGACTTGTGCGAGCACGCTCGTCGCGGCCAGTGTGGCCATCGCTACGGCGCGTTGGAGCCAGCGGACAGTTTGCATAGGGATCGTCTCCGAGTCGATTCGGGTTGTTGCGGTCAATCGGCCAGCGCCGGTTCGTCGCCTTCGACCTCGGCCTGCACGGCCAGCAGCAGCCGGCGCTCCAGCGCGGTGAATTCGGGCGACGACATGAAATCGTAATCGCGTGGCTTGGGCGCCTGCACCGCCACCTCGCAGATCACCCGGCCGGGGCGGCGCGACATCGCGATCACGCGGTCGGAGATGAACACCGCCTCGCCCACATCGTGGGTGATGAACACGATCGTCGGCTTGAAGTGCTGCCACAGCCGCAGCAGCAGCTTCTGCATCAGCAAACGGGTCTGGTAGTCCAGCGCGCCGAACGGTTCGTCCATCAGCAGGATGTCGGGCTCGCCGATCAGGGCGCGGGCGATCTGCACCCGCTGCTGCATGCCGCCGGACAACTGGTAAGGGTGGTGGCGCTCGAAGCCCTTCAGCCCGACCTCGTCGAGCAACTCAGCCGCGCGGCGCTGGTAGGTGGCGGCTTCCACGCCGCGGCACTGCAGGCCGAGCGTGACGTTCTGCGTCACCGTCAGCCACGGAAACAGCGCCGCCTGCTGGAACACGATGCCGCGGTTGGGGCCGGGGCCGTCGACCGCCTGGCCGTCGATCGCGACGCTGCCGCTGCTGGCCTTCTCGAAGCCCGCCAGCAAGTTCAGCGCGGTCGATTTGCCGCAGCCGGTGGGGCCGACGATGGAGACGATCTCCTGCGGCGCGATGGCCAGGTCGAGCCGGTCCAGCGCGACCGTGGCCGCCGCGCTGGCACGCGCGCCGGTATAGCGCTTGTGCACGCTGCGGAACTCGATCTTCGAGGTGGCCATCGCCAGGGATGCTAGGGGCGGCGCCCGGTGCCGGCAATCTGAATCTGGGCAGGGGGCCCTTTGCCGCTTGCGAACCCGGGTTCAGCCGCGGGGCTCAGCTTCTGGCCAGCAGCCGCGCCAGTTCGGGCACGAGTGCATCGGGTGCCTGGGCGCGGGCCGATTCGAGCGTGCCCAGCACGGCAGCGGCGATGTCGCGGCGGGCGCCGGTGTCGGCCGCCATCGTCGCGTAGTAGCCCAGGTCCTTGCAGGCGTTGGCCAGCGAGAAGCGCAGCCCGCTGGTGTCGCCGGCCAGCACGAAGGGCTTGATGCGCTCCAGCGCAATCCCGCCGCCGCCGCCCTTGGCCAGCACCTCGACGAAAGCCTCGGGTGCCACGCCGTTGGCCTGGGCGCAGGCCGAGGCCTCGGCCAGCAGCGCGACCATGCCCAGCGACACGTAGTTGTGCAGCAGCTTCATGCCGTGGCCCGCGCCCACCGGCCCAACATGGGTGATGTTCTCGGCAAAGCAGCGCAGCAGCGGACGCAGTTCGTCCAACAGCGCGGCGTCGCCGCCGACCAGCAGGTTGAGCCGACCTTCGGCGGCTTCCTTGGGCGTGCGCGTCATCGGCGCGTCAAGGAAGCGTGAGCCAGCCTGCTGCACCGCCAGCGCCATGCGCAGGGTCGAAGACGGGATCGCGGTGGAGCAGTCGATCACGGTGCTGCCCGGCCGCAGCCCTTCTAGCACGCCGCCCGCGCCGGTGAGCACGGCCTCGACCTGCGGCGAGCCGGTGACGACCAGCACCACCGCCTCGACCTGCGACGCCAGCGCGCTCGCACTTGATGTCGTCAGCGCGCCGGCAGCCTTGAGCGCGTCCAGCGGCTGGTTGCCGGGGTGCTCCAGCAGCAGCAGTTGGTGGCCGTGCCGCGCCAGGTTGCTGGCGATGCCGTGGCCCATCAGGCCGATCCCGACCATGCCAATCTTCATGCGGTTACTCCTCGAAATTTACCTGCGCCGGCCCAACCGCAGGCGGCTTCGACCTGCGGGCTTCGCGCTCGCGCGGCTTCAGCCGTGGTGATGGACCAGGGTCTTGGTGCCGCCTGAGGGCGGGCGAGGGCGGGCGAGGGCGACTGTAGGGATGCGGCTGGGGCTGGGGGAATTGGATTGTCGGCAAGGCGGGCTTGCTGGCCGGGCAAGTCGGCGCGGCTGGGGCAGCAGCGCCTGTCAATCGCCCTGGCGCTGGCCCTGGTGGTGCCCCAAGCGCTAACCCAAGCGCGGCAGGCGCATCAACCGCAAGGCGTTGCCGAGGTAGAGCTTTTCGTTGTCCGCGTCACTCAGGCCCAGTTCCTCGATCGAGCGGATGCCCTCACGGATGAACATCGGGCCGGCCTCGGGGTCGAAGGGGCAATCCGAGGCAAAGACGACGTGGTCGACGCCGAAGAAGTCGATCCCGCAGCGCAGCGCGGCGGTCGAGCCGCCGAGCACGGTGTCGCCGTAGAACATCTTGAAGTACTCGATCGGCGGCTTCGACAGCCGCTTGAGCACCTCGGCCTCGCTGCCGTCGGCGCTGCGGCTGCCGAGTTGCGCCCACAGCGACTCGGCCCGGCCGGCGAAGTAGGGCAGCATGCCGCCGCAGTGGTGGGTGATGACGCGCAGGTTCGGCAATCGCTCCAGCAGGCCCGAGAAGACCATGCGCGCCATCGCCACCGAGCTCTCGAACGGCCAGCCCAGCACCTGCCAGATCTCGTAGCGCGAGCGGTCCTCGCCCTGGTAGTCGGTGGTCGTGCCGGGGCGGAACGGGTGCATCCAGATCGGCAGGTCGTGCTTGACCGCCATCGCCTCGAAGACCGGAAAGAACTCGGGCGCATCCAGCGGCCGGCCGTTGACGTTGCTGATGATCTGCACGCCGCGCGCGCCCAGGCCGTCGATGGCGCGGTCGATCTCCTTCAGCGCCTCGGCGACGTTGTTCATCGGCAGCGAGGCGACGAAGGCCGGGAACTGCGCGGGCCAGCGCGCGCAGATTTCGGCCATGCCGTCGTTGGCCAGGCGCGCCAGGGCCGGCGACAGCTCGGGGCCGCCGAGCATCTCGGGCGAGGGCGCGGCCAGCGTCAGCACCTGCACCACGTCGGGAAACTTCTCCACCAGCATGCGGGCGCGGGCCTCCAGGTCCCACAGCATCGGCAGGCCGACCATGCGCTTGACGATGCCGGTGTCCTTGGAGAGCGCCTTGACGCGCTCGAAGTAGGCGAGCGGCAGGACGTGGTTGTAGAGGTCGATCTTCTTCATGGCAGGTGCTCGCTGGGGCTCAGAGGCTGAGAGGCAATCCCATGCGCCCGCGCCGGGGTGACCAAGGGTCCTGAGCAAGGCGCGACGCGCAGTCCGCACTGACGTGCGGGCAAGCGTTGCAACGCCGC
>JANXYH010000026.1 GCA_025350145.1 Burkholderiales bacterium
CCAGCGTCAGTCCGGCCAAACCCAGCGCCAGCCCCAGCCATTGCAGCGGCGCGATCCGATGCTGGCCCTGGGCGTTGATCCAGACCGCCGTCAACAGCGGCTGCAGCCCCACCACCAGGGCGACCGTGCCGGCCGGCGCCCCGGCCTTGACCGCCGCCCAGACGCCGCCCAAATAGCCCACCTGCATCAGCACCCCGCTGACCGCCAGATGCCCCCACTGCGCCGCGCCGCGCGGCCAGGCCGCACCCGCCCAGGTCACCCACAGGCCCAGGGCGAGGACCGAAAACGCAAATCGCCAGGCCAGGAAATGCAGCGGTGGTGCATGCGGCATGCCCAGCCGGGCGACCACGAAGCCGGTGCTCCAGATCAGCACGAACACCGCCGGCATCGCGCCCAGCAAGGCCGGCGTGGCAGGGCGGCTATTCATCCGGCCTTGGCACGGATCTCGGGGATCGCCTTGCGCAGGTAATAGACCATCGACCAGATCGTCAAGACCGTGGCCACGCCGATCAAGGCCGTGCCCCAGAGCCGGGTGTCGATCAGTCCGAACAACCGGCCGTCGTAGAGCAGGAACGGGATCGCCACCATCTGGCTGACGGTCTTGAGCTTGCCCAGCATGTGCACCGCGACGCTGCGGGTGGCGCCGATCTGCGCCATCCATTCACGCAGCGACGAGATCGCGATCTCGCGGCCAATGATCACCAGGGCGATCAGCGCGTGCACCCGCGACAACTCGACCAGCACCAACAGCGAGGCGCAGACCAGGAACTTGTCGGCCACCGGATCGAGGAAGGCACCGAACGCCGATATCTGCTGGAGCCGCCGCGCCAGCCAGCCGTCGAGCCAGTCGGTCAGCGCCACCACCACAAACATCACCGTGGCCAGCAGGTTGCGGGTCAACGGATCAAGCGGCAGATAGAACACCCCAACGATCAATGGAATGGCAAGGATGCGGGCCCAGGTGACGGCGGTCGGCCAGGTCAGGAACATCGGCCAATTGTGCACGGCCGACTTGACGCCAAGATGACTCGGCCGCAGCGGCCCGCAGCCCACCGCGACGCGGTTGCATCGGTCCGCAGTCAACGCAGGGCGCGGTAGATAGCCTCGGCCAGATCGCGCGAAATGCCGGTGACGCTGCACAACTCGTCGACGCTGGCGGCACCGACGCCACGCACGCCGCCAAAGCGCTGCAACAGGGCTGCGCGCTTGCGTGGCCCGACCCCGGGGATCTCCTCCAGGCGGCCGCCGCCGGTGCGCACGCTGGCGCGCTTGGCGCGCATGCCGGTGATGGCAAAGCGGTGGGCCTCGTCGCGGATCTGCGCGACCAACATCAATGCGGCCGATTCCAGGCCCAGCGCGACCTTGTCGCGGCCGTCGGCGAACACCAACTCCTCCAGCCCGACCTTGCGGCCCTCGCCCTTCTCGACGCCGACGATCAGGCC
This sequence comes from Burkholderiales bacterium, assembly GCA_025350145.1. Taxonomy (GTDB): domain Bacteria; phylum Pseudomonadota; class Gammaproteobacteria; order Burkholderiales; family Burkholderiaceae_C; genus Pseudaquabacterium. The sequence goes on from JANXYH010000026.1 coordinate 1,443, forward strand.
CAGATCCAGGCCGAGCTGGCTGAAGACCTCGCGCGCCATCGCCACCTGCCCGCGGCCGCCATCGACCAGCACCAGGTCGGGCAGACGCAGGGCCTTGGCCACCGGCGCAGCGCTGTCGCCCGCAGCCAGGGCGCCGGCAACCTGGGCGGCGGCGCGCGCCTGGGCGACCTTTTCGTAGCGCCGCAGCAGCACCTGGCGCATCGCGGCGTAGTCGTCGCCGCCGGTGATGCCGCTGATGTTGTAGCGGCGGTACTCGGCGTTGCGCATCGCATGCTGCTCGTAGACCACGCAACTGGCCTGGGTCGCTTCGCCGGCGGTGTGGCTGATGTCGAAGCACTCGATCCGCATCGCGTCCAGATCCGGCACCACCAGGTCGAGCGCGTCGACCAGGGCCCGGGTGCGCTCGCGCTGGCTGCCCTCCTCGGCCAGCAGCCGCGCCAGCGCCAGTTGCGCGCCCTTGTCGGCCATCTCCAGCCAGGTGCGGCGCTGTTCGCGCGGCTGGTGCTGGGCGGCCATGCGCACGCCGGTTTGCTCCGCCAGGGCGGCCAGCAGATCGGCCTGCACGGCATGGCTGAGGACCAGCGAGGGCGGCGGCGGCACGCCCAGGTAGTGCTGGGCGATGAAGGCCTCCAGCACCTGCTGCTCGGGGCTGCTGGCCGGCATCTCGGCGTCGCCGCCCAGCGCGGTGGCGTCCTCGACATGGGTCGGGAAATAGGCCCGGTCGCCAAGGTGCCGGCCGCCGCGCACCATCGCCAGGTTGACACAGGCCCGGCCACCCTGCACCCGCACCGCCAGCACATCGACATCGCGCTCGCGCGCCGACAGGCTGCTCTCGTCCATGGACTGCTGGTGCAGCACCCGCGACAGGGCGCTGATCTGGTTGCGCAACTCGGCCGCCCGTTCGTATTCCAGCGCGTCGGCAAAACGCATCATCTCGGCCTGCAGCCCGGCCACCACCTCGTCGGTCTCGCCGCGCAGGAAGCGTTCGGCGTTGGCCACGTCGCGCTGGTAGTCGGCCGGCAGGATCAGCCCGACGCAGGGCCCCGAGCAGCGGCGGATTTGGTACAGCAGACATGGCCGCGAGCGGTTGGCATAGACCGTGTCCTCGCAGGTGCGCAGGCGAAACGCCTTCTGCAGCAGCAGGATCGTCTCCTTGACCGCCCAGGCGCCAGGGTAAGGGCCGAAATAGGTGTGCTTGCGGTCGACCGCGCCACGGTAATAGGCCAGGCGCGGGAACGGGTGCTGGACCAGCTTCAGGTAGGGGTAGCTCTTGTCGTCACGGAACAGGATGTTGAAGCGCGGGCTCAGCGCCTTGATCAGGTTGTTCTCCAGCAGCAGCGCCTCGGCCTCGGTCCGCACCACGGTGGTCTCCAGGCGCGCGATCCGATCGACCATCAGGCCGATGCGGCTGCCGCCATGGTCCTTGTGGAAGTAGCTAGAGACCCGCTTCCTCAGGCTGCCCGCCTTGCCTACGTACAGCACCGCGTCGACCGAGTCGAAGTAGCGGTAGACGCCCGGCAGGTTGGGCAGCGCCGCCACCTCGGCCAGCAGCCGGGCCCGCCCGGCCTGGGCGACCTCGACCGCGTCGGCCTGGCCCAGCAGCACCGAGGCCGCCGGCTCGGCCAGCCCGGGCGCAGCCATGACACCGCCCGGCGCAGGGGGCGATGGCTGGCGGCGGCTGGGCATGGGCATGGGCATGGGCAAAGGCATGGCATTTTCGCTGCCCTGCCCTGCCGATAATTCGGCACATGCGCTGGGACATCTTTTGCCGAGTGGTCGACAACTTCGGCGACATCGGCGTGTGCTGGCGCCTGGCCGCAGACCTGGCACAGCGCGGCGAGCAGGTGCGGCTGTGGCTGGACGACCGCGGCGCGCTGGCCTGGCTGGCGCCGTCCGGCGCCCCGGGGGTGGTGCTGCGCGACTGGATCGACCACCCCGACGCCAGCGCTGGCGCCGAGCCGGCCGAGGTGGTGGTCGAAGCCTTCGGCTGTGACCCGCCGGCCGATTTCGTGGCCCGGATGCGCCGGCTGCCGGCGGCCAGGCGGCCGGTCTGGATCAACCTCGATTACCTCAGCGCAGAGGCCTGGGTCGAGCGCGTGCATGGCCTGCCGTCGCCACAGTTCAGCGGCGCCGGCCAGGGGCTGGAGAAGTGGTTCTTCCACCCCGGCTTCACGCCCGCGACCGGCGGCCTGCTGCGCGAGCCCGGCCTGATCGACCGGCGCGCGGCGTTCCAGCGCGATGCCTGGCTGGCAGCGCAGGGCTGGGCCCGGCGCCCGCAGGAGCGGGTGGTGCTGGTGTTCTGCTACGCCAACCCGGCGCTGCCGGACCTGCTCCAGGCACTGGCGGACGCGCCAACCCTGTTGCTGTTGGCCCAGGGCCCGGCGCAGGCCCAGACCGCCGGCCTGGCTGCGATTGCCGGCCAACGCCGCATCGCCCTGCCCTGGCTGAACCAGACCGATTTCGACCACGCCCTCTGGAGCGCCGACCTGAACCTGGTGCGCGGCGAGGACTCGCTGGTGCGGGCGCACTGGGCCGGCGCACCCTGGGTCTGGCAGCTCTACCCGCAGGACGACGGCGCGCACGCCGCCAAGCTGCAGGCCTACCTGGATTTTCTGGCCAGCCCGGCCGTGCCCGCGGCGCTGATGGCGGGCCTTGCAGCCCTGTTTCGGGCCTGGAACGGGCTGTCGGCGTGGTCGGATGCGGCGACGCTGAGCCTGCGCGGCCAGGCCTGGGGCGCCTGGCAGAGCCATTGCAGCAATCGGCGCGCGGCGCTGCTGGCCCAGCCTGACCTGGCCAGCCAGTTGCTCGGCTTCGTCGCCAGCAGGCGCTAGAATCCAAGGTTTTGCGCGCAGCGCCACCGCCTGTGGCGGATGCGGTCCCTGCGCGCGGGTGCGCCCAACGTCGCCCTGCCCGGCCAAGCCAGCAGCGTGCGTCGCAGCAGGCCCGGCACGCAGACAGCCGTTGCCACCTGAACCACACTACCGATCACAGCAGAGTACATCGACCATGAAAACCGCCCAGGAAATCCGTGCCGGCAACGTCATCATGCACAGCACCGCGCCGTGGGTGGTGCTCAAAACCGAATACTCGCGCGGCGGCCGCAATGCGGCGACGGTGCGGATGAAGTTGAAGAGCCTGCTGAACAACCAGGCGACCGAGCTGGTGTTCAAGGCCGACGACAAGATGGAACAGATCGTGCTGGACAAGAAGGACTGCACCTACACCTACTTCGCCGACCCGATGTACGTGTTCATGGACGCCGAGTACAACCAGTTCGAGGTCGAGAGCGAGAACATGGGCGACGCGATCCAGTACCTGGAAGACGCGATGCCGGTCGAAGTGGTGTTCTACGACGGCAAGGCCATCTCGGTCGAACTGCCGACCTCGCTGGTGCGCGAAGTCACCTGGACCGAGCCTGCGGTCAAGGGCGACACCTCGGGCAAGGTGCTCAAGCCGGCAAAGATCTCCACCGGCTTCGAGATCCCGGTGCCGATCTTTGTCGCTCAGGGCGACAAGATCGAGATCGACACCCGCACCCACGAGTACCGCAAGCGGGTCTGAGCGGCGCGTAGTACTGTCGGCACGAACTGTCGGCACGAACTGTCGGCGCGAACTGTCGGGCACGTACCGGCGGCATCTCATAAGGGCACTGCGGTGCCCTTTTTTACGCCCCCTGCCCGCCCGCTGGCGGGGTGCTACCTTCAGGCCATGACGTTTGATTTCGACGCTGCGGTGCAGGCGCCCTTTCGGATGCAGCCCGGCCTGCGCCGCCTGGCAGCGGGTGCCGCGCAACTCACGCCCAGCGTGCGGCCGCACCGTGGCCATGCCCGGCACCTGCGCGAGAAGTTGGCGGTGCTGGGCGCCTTTGCCGACCAGGCGCTGTGCCGCACGCCGGGGTTCGACCCCGCGCCGGCGCTGGCAGCCCTGTCGGCGCACGCCAGCGCCGCCCACCCGCAGGCCTGGGCCGACGATGGCCGCAAATGCCGCGCCCCCGCCCTGGGCTGGGGCCTGGACGCACAAGCCCAGCCACACCTGCTGGGCGGCGCGGCGGCGGCCTCAGACTGGCCCGAGATCGGCCCCTTGCTGCAATCGCTGCCGGCCGATTGGCGCCGCAGCGCGCTGTTGCTGCTGGCCTTTGACGAGGACTTCGCCATCGTCGATGGGCGCAGCGCCAAGCTGCCCTGGCTGGCGGTGGCGCTGCCCTCGTCATGGGCGCCGACCGAGAAGCTCGGCCGCAGCTTTGCCCAGGTCCACGGCCCGGTGGCCGACAACCGGCTGCTCATTGGCGCGGCCGATCATTTGCTGCGCGTGGTCTGCGGGCCTGAACACTGGGAGCGCTTCGTCTGGACCCTCAGCCCGCACCCGCGCCTGCACGCCCACCCGCTGCGCCTGGACCCGGCCGGCTGGCCGGCGCAACTGGCCGGCGACGCACTCGCCGCCAACGCCTGGTTCCGCAGCGAGCGCCAGACCTTCATCCCCGTGCCCGGCGCCGGCCAGGCGGTGTTCACCATCCGGGTCGATGTCCAGCCCCTGGCGCACAGCGTCGACAGCCCTGCCCGCGCGCGGCGCCTGCACGATGCACTGGCCAGCATGAGCGCGGCGGTGTTGGCCTACCGCGGCCTGGCGCCGGTGCGTGACGCCCTGCTGCGCTGGCTGGCCGACAGGGCACAGGGCGACCGGATGGTCTCGCCCGCGCCGTGAGCTGGGGCCCGATCACCCCGGCGCGGATCGATTTCAGCGATCCGCTGGCACCCGCCGCGCCCGATTACGCCGACCACTACCACAGCCGCAGCGGCGCCTGGGGCCAGGCCCGGCATGTGTTCCTGGGCGGCAACGGCCTGCCCGGGCGCTGGGCTGGGCGCAGGCGCTTCGTGGTCCTCGAGACCGGTTTCGGTCTGGGCACCAACTTCCTCGCCACTTGGGCCGCCTGGAAGGCCGACCACCAGCGCCCGCAGCAGCTCTGGTTCGTCTCGGTCGAGCGCCACCCGCTGCGCCGCGCCGACCTGGCGCGGGCACTGCAGGGCTGCCCCGAGCCCGACCTGGCTGCGGCCCTGCTGGCCGCCTGGCCACCGCTGACGCCCGACCTGCACCAGATCACTTTCGAGCAGGGCCAGGTGCGATTGCTGCTGGCGCTGGGCGACATCGCCCGGGTGCTGCCCGAGCTGGTGCTGCAAGCCGACGCGATCTACCTCGACGGCTTCAAGCCGGCCAGCAACCCTGAGATGTGGGGCCCGCGGCAGATGCGCGGCCTGCACCGCCTGGCCGCGCCCGGCGCCACGCTGGCCACCTGGAGCGTGGCGGCGGCCTTGCGCGACGGCCTGCTCAGCGCCGGCTTCGAGGTGCACAAGGCACCCGGCTTTGCGGCCAAGCGCGAGATGACCGTGGCCCACTTCGCACCCCGGCAACGCGCCGCCGCGCCGGCCGGCCGCCTGCCCTGCCTGGCCAGCCTGGACAGCGGCCCGGGCGCAACGCCGCAGGTGGCGGTGATCGGCGCCGGCCTGGCCGGCGCGGCCGCGGCCCAGGCGCTGGCCGTGCAGGGTGTGGCGGTCCAGGTGTTCGAGCGCCACGACCGGGCAGCGGCCGAGGCCTCGGGCCAGAGCGCCGGCCTGTTCCACGGGGTGGTTCATGGCCAGGATGGTGACCATGCCCGCTGGCTGCGCGCCGCCGCGCTGCACCTGGCGCAGGAGCTTGCGCCGTGGCTGCTCACAGGAGAACTGCCCGGCGCCATCGCCGGACTGTGGCGCGGCGAATCCCGCCTCGACCTGGCCGAGATGCGCGCCTTGCTGGCCCGGCAAGGTCTGCCCGAGGATTTCGTCCAGGCCCATGCCCGGGCCCTGCCCAACGGCGCCAACGCCTGGCTCTACCCTCAGGGCGGCTGGGTCAGCCCGGCCGCCCTGGTCGCGGCCTGGCTGGCCACGCCTGGCGTGCAGGCCCATTTCGGCGTCGCCGTCGATGCCCTGCGGCCGTTGCCTGCGGGCGGCTGGCAGGTCTGCGGCAACGCTCACCGGCCGCTGGCCCAGGTCGACGCGGTGGTGCTGGCCAATGGCCCGGGGCTGCCGGGGCTGGTGCCGAACAACCTCGCCCAGACCTGGCAACTGCGTACCAGCCGCGCCCACGCCAGCCTGCTGCCGGCCGCAAGCTGGTCGACCCTGCCCGCCCTGCCCCGGCCGATCACTGACCGCGGCTATGTGCTCAGCCTGGCCGACGGCAGCCTGCTCTGCGGCAGCGCGGCCGACGACAGCCACGGCGCCGCACCCAGCCGCGCCGCCGACCAGGCGCGCGACCTGTCGACCCTGGCGCGCCTGACCGGCTGGCCACCGCCGGCCGAGATGGCCAATTTGGCCGATCAGGTGCTGGCCGGACGCAGCGGCTGGCGCCTGGCCTGTGCCGACCGCCTGCCCCTGGTCGGCCCGCTGCCAGCGGCCGGCTGGAACGGCCCCGGGCAGCGCCTGGACCAACCGCGACGGGTGCCGCGCCAGCCTGGCCTGTACGTGCTCAGCGCCCTCGGTTCGCGCGGCCTGCTGCATGCCAGCTTGGGGGCACAGGTGTTGGCCAGTTGGCTGACCGGCGCGCCGCTGCCGGCGCCGGCCTCGCTGATCGACGCGGTCGATCCGGCGCGCTTCGTCGCCCGCCAGGTGCGGCGCGGCGGCGCGGCTTGAAACCTCAGGCGCCGAAGCGCAAGGTCTGCACGCCTTGGGCTGTGCCCAGCAGGCAGACGCTGGCCCGGTGGCGGGCGAAGATACCGACGCTGACCACGCCCGGCCACTGGTTGATCTCGGTCTCCATCGCCAGCGGGTCGGCGATCTGCAGGCCGCGCACATCGAGCAGCAGGTTGCCGTTGTCGGTGGTCACGCCCTGGCGCGGTGTCGCCACGCCGCCATAGGCCTCGGCAAAGCGCCGGGTGATGCGCGCTGCGGCCATCGCAATGACCTCCACCGGCAAGGGGTAGCTGCCTAGCCGCTCGACCAGCTTGGACGCGTCGGCAATGCAGATGAAGCGCTCGGCCAGGTCGGCGACGATCTTCTCCCGCGTCAGTGCCGCCCCGCCGCCCTTGATCATGTGGCCGCCGTGGTCGATCTCGTCGGCGCCGTCGATGTAGACCGGGATCGCCGCCACGGCGTTGGCGTCCAGCACCGCGATGCCATGCGCGGCCAGGCGCTCGCTGCTCTTTTCCGAACTCGACACCGCCCCGGCGATCTGGCCCTTGAACGTGGCCAGGGCGTCGATGAAGTGGTTGACGGTGGAACCCGTGCCGACGCCGACCACGCTGCCCGGAACCACATAGGCCAGCGCGGCGCGGCCGACCAAAGCTTTCAGGTCATCGGCGGTCATGGCAGGTCATGGGGTCAAAAAAGGGCTGAAAGGGCTGAAGGACAATCCCGAATTATGGCCATCGTCCCCTTCGCTCTGACCCGCCCGTTCCTCTTTGGCCTGGACCCGGAACGTGCCCACGAGCTGACCCTGGACGCCATCGCCAGGCTGCAAAACACCCCGGCGCAATGCCTGTGGTCGCAGCGGCGCATCGCCGACCCGCTGACGCTGGCCGGGCTGGCCTTCCCCAACCGCGTCGGCCTGGCCGCCGGGCTGGACAAGAACGGCCGCTGCATCGACGGCTTTGGCGCGATGGGCTTCGGCTTCATCGAGGTCGGCACGGTCACGCCGCTGGCCCAACCGGGCAACCCCAAGCCGCGCATCTTCCGCCTGCCGCAGGCGCAGGCGCTGATCAACCGGCTCGGCTTCAACAACGGCGGGCTCGACGCCTTCATCGCCAATGTCCGCCGCGCGCGCAGCTTCCGCGCTGCCGGCGGCATCGTCGGCCTGAACATCGGCAAGAACGCCGCCACGCCGATTGACCGTGCGGTCGACGACTACCGCCTCGCGCTGGCCGGCGTCTACCCCCATGCCGACTATGTGACGGTCAACATCTCCAGCCCGAACACGCAGAACCTGCGCGCCCTGCAGAGCGACCAGGCACTGGCGGACTTGCTCGCGGCGCTGCAATCGCGCCGCGGCGAACTCGCCCGCCAGCACCGCCGCCAGGTGCCGATGTTCGTCAAGATCGCGCCCGATCTGGACGCTGCCCAGATCGCTGTGATCGCCACCGCCCTGCGCCAGCATGGGGTCGACGGCGTGGTCGCCACCAACACCACGCTGGCCCGCGACGCCGTCGCCGGCATGGCCCATGCCGACGAGCGCGGCGGCATGTCGGGCGCGCCGGTGCGCGAGTCCAGCAACCGCGTGATCGCCCAGTTGCGCCAGGCGCTCGGCCCGGGCTATCCCATCATCGGCGTAGGCGGGGTCATGTCGGGCGACGACGCCCTGGCCAAACTCGCCGCCGGTGCCGATCTGGTGCAGCTCTACACCGGGCTGATCTACCGCGGCCCGGAACTGGTGGCCGAGGTCGCCAGGGCGCTGCAGCGCCAAGCCTGATCCGCCCCGGGCGGCAGGCAGCGCCAGCGCTCACACGTGCTTGTAGAAGATGGTCGCATCGCAGATCGCGCCGTCGGGCATCAACGCATAGCGCGGCACCACCCCGACCCGAACCCAGCCCAGCGCGGCGTAGAGCCCGTCGCCGTCGCTGCCGGTGACGGTGTCCAGCACCAGCACCGATTTGCCCTCGGCGCGGGCGGTGTCGTCAATCATCGCCATCAGGCGTCGGGCGATGCCCAGGCGCCGGGCGCTGCGCAGCACCAGCACCTTGGCCACGTCGGCACGGTGGACCTGGTTCTCGGGCATGGCCAGCAGCAACTGGGCAGTGCCGACGATGCGGCCGCTGGCGTCCTCGGCCACCAGCAAGGCGCGCTCGCCGCGCCGCACGCCGTCCAGCGCCTTGTGCCAGAACGCCAGCGCCTTGTCGCGGCGCATCGGCCAGACGAAGCTGATCGAGGCGCCGCCCTCGACGCAGTCCAGCAGCAGGTCGCACAGCCCCTCCAGGCAGGCCATGAGCTCGTCGGGCCCAAGGCGGCGCAGGCGGCGCAGGCGAATGGACGGCTCAAGCGGCTCGGCGCTGCGGTCCGCTGCTGGCATGGGCGAGGACATGGGTCGAACAGGGGATGGGCAATCCGGAGGTGAAATCAGCCGCGCGACAGGCGCAGGCCCGCGTCGAGCAGGATCACCTCGCCGGTCGTCTTGGCCGCGCCGGCGCCCAGCCACCAGGCCGCATCGGCCACGTCCTCGGGCAGGATCAGCGCGTCCAGCGTGGCGCGGGCGCGGTAACCGACAGCGGTGGCGGCATAGCGCTCGGCGCCCAGGCCCTGCTTGAGCCAAGGCGAATCGACCATGCCCGGGGCGATGGCGTTGACCCTCACCTGCGGCCCCAGCGCACGCGCCAGGCCGACGGTCATCGCGTTGAGCGCACCCTTGCTGGCCATGTAGGCGATCGACGATCCCACACCCATGGTCGCGGCAATCGACGAAATGTTGACCACGCCGCTGCCCGGCTGGCGCTGCAGCAGCGGCAGCAGCGCCCGGGTCATCTGCCAGGGGCCGATCACATTGACCGCATAGATGCGCTGGAAGTCCTCGGCCTGCAGCCCGTCCAGATCCTTGGCGGCAACGAACTTGGTGGTGCCGGCACTGTTGACCAGCACATCGACGCGGCCGAACGCGGCCTCGACCTCGGCCGCCAGGCGCCGGCAGTCGGCGTCGCTGGCCACATCGGCGCGCACCACCAGGGCGCTGACGCCCAACGCCCGGCAAGCATCCGCCACCGCCTGCGCCGGCTCAATCCGGTGGGCACAGTTGACGACCACGTCCCAGCCTTCGCGCGCATAGCGCAGCACGGTCGCCGCGCCTATGCCCGAGGAGGATCCGCTGACGACGCAGACCCGGCGTTGGCTGGGCACAGGGGCGGGCACTGGGTTGGGCACTGGGTTGGGCGCTGGGGTGGGCGCAGGTGCGAACACTTGGCCGGGATCGCTGCTGTTGTCTGATGCTGGGGTCATGGCCGGACTCGGTGGTGTTCGGTGATGGTGGGGCGGCGGGCTGGCGCGCCGGCAGCGCCGCATCGTAGCGGCTGGCAACCACGCGATGGCACAGGCGCGACCGAAGCGGTCACCGCTGCGCTGCGCCTGCGGCCGACTTCAAGCCATCCGCCGCGCCGCCGATGCCATCGATCACGTTGAAATCCACCGCGACGCAGCGGACTCATTGACCAAAACGACGAAGCCAATGCACCGACAAGCATGGCGCAAGCGCTGACCTTACATTGCCCCTTTGCCGACCTCCGCCCAGCGGCACGGCGCTTCAGTCCAACCCGGTTTACCCGCCGCCGGCAATACCGGCCCGCCTTGCCCACGTCAGATCGGCGGCGGATAAACGCTTTT
>JANXYH010000041.1 GCA_025350145.1 Burkholderiales bacterium
AGGCTGGCGTGGCACCGCGCCTGCGGCTAATCACAGCGGGATGTTGCCGTGTTTGCGCCAGGGATTTTCGAGCTTCTTGTCGCGCAACATCACCAGTGAGCGGCAGATTCGCTTGCGGGTCTCATGCGGCTGGATCACGTCGTCGATGAAACCGCGGCTGCCGGCAACAAAGGGGTTGGCAAAGCGCGCCTTGTATTCGGCCTCTTTGGCCGCGATTTTCTCGGGCTGGCCCTTGTCCTCGCGGAAGATGATTTCAACCGCGCCCTTGGCGCCCATCACTGCGATCTCGGCATTCGGCCAGGCGAAATTGACATCACCGCGCAGGTGCTTGCTGCTCATCACATCGTAGGCGCCGCCGTAGGCCTTGCGGGTGATGACGGTGACTTTGGGCACGGTGCATTCGGCATAGGCGTAGAGCAGCTTGGCGCCATGCTTGATGATTCCGCCATATTCCTGGGCGGTGCCCGGCATGAAGCCCGGCACGTCGACAAAGGTCAGCACCGGGATGTTGAAGGCGTCGCAGAAGCGGACAAATCTCGCGGCCTTGATGCTGCTTTTTATGTCGAGGCAGCCGGCCAGCACCTGCGGGTTGTTGGCGACGATCCCGACGCTCAGCCCCTCGAACCGCGCCAGGCCGATCACGATGTTTTTGGCGTAGTCCGGCTGCAATTCGAAGAAATCCCCGTCGTCCACCACCTTGTGGATCAACTCCTTGATGTCATAGGGCTTGTTGGGGTTTTCCGGGACAAGGCTGTCGAGGCTGAATTCGAGGCGGTCGGCACGGTCGCCGCTGGGCCGCAGCGGCGGCTTCTCACGGTTGTTCAACGGCAGGTAGTTGTAGAAACGGCGGAGCATCTGGATCGCATCGACATCGTTGTCAAAGGCCAGATCGGCGACGCCGCTCTTGGTGGTATGGGTGCTGGCGCCGCCGAGGTCCTCGGCGCTGACATCCTCGTGCGTCACGGTCTTGACCACTTCCGGCCCGGTGACGAACATGTAGGATGAATCGCGGACCATGAAAATAAAATCGGTCATCGCCGGTGAATAGACCGCACCACCGGCGCAGGGGCCCATGATCAAACTGATCTGCGGGATCACGCCGCTGGCCATGACGTTGCGCTGGAACACATCGGCATAGCCGCCGAGCGAGGCCACCCCTTCCTGAATCCGCGCGCCACCAGAATCGTTCAGGCCAATCACCGGCGCGCCGACCTTCATGGCCTGGTCCATCACCTTGCAGATTTTCTCGGCATGGGCCTCGCTGAGCGCGCCGCCAAATACCGTGAAATCCTGGCTGAAAACGAATACAAGGCGGCCATTGATCATGCCGTAGCCGGTCACCACGCCGTCACCGGGCACCTTGTTGGCGGCCATGCCAAAGTCGGTGCAGCGGTGCTCGACGAACATGTCCCATTCTTCAAAGGTGCCCTCGTCGAGCAATATCTCCAGGCGCTCTCGGGCGGTGAGCTTGCCTTTGCCGTGCTGGGCCGCAATGCGTTTCTCGCCGCCGCCCAGGCGGGCTTGGGAACGCATCGCTTCAAGCCGCTGTTGGATATCGTGCATGGTTCATTCTTCCTTGAAGTTCGCGCGTTTTTCAGTCAAACAGGTCGAGCAATTGGCGGGCGGCCACCGAGGCCACGACCGCACCGGCGCGCACCGACTCGGTCAGCGCCGGCAGGGCCGCCTGGACTTGGGCGTGGGCCTTGAAGCGGCGCGCCAGACCGGCGTCGATCAGCGCCCACATCCAGGCCTGGTCCTGGGCATGGCGCCGGGCCTGCCATTGGCCGCTGGCCGTCTGGAGATCGCGAAACCGGCTGACCGTGGCCCAGAAGTCGACCAGGCCGGACGACCGCAACGCCGACAACTGGACCACCGGGGTCTGCCACGGCGTATGGCTCAGCGTATGGCACGGCGTATGGCCCGCTCGGTCATCGCGGCGGTGCATGCCGGTCAGGCGCAGCGACGAAGTGATCTGCGCCCTGGCGCGGGTGGCCGCCGATTCATCGATGTCGGCCTTGTTGATGACCACCATGTCGGCCAGCTCCATCACCCCCTTCTTGATCGCCTGCAGGTCGTCGCCGGCATTGGGCAGTTGCATCAGCACGAACATGTCGGTCATGCCGGCGACGGCGATTTCGCTCTGGCCGACGCCGACGGTCTCGACGATCACCACGCCGTAGCCGGCCGCCTCGCAGACCCGCATCGATTCGCGCGTGGCCTCGGCCACGCCGCCCAGGGTGCCGCTGGCCGGGCTGGGCCGGATGTAGGCGCTGTCGTTGACCGAAAGCCGCTCCATCCGCGTTTTGTCGCCCAGGATCGAGCCACCCGAGAGGCTGGACGACGGGTCCACCGCCAGCACCGCGACGCGCAGTCCCTGGGCGATCAGGTGCAGGCCCAGCGCCTCGATGAAGGTCGATTTGCCGACCCCGGGCACGCCACTGATGCCCAGCCGAAACGCCCCGCCGCTGGCCGGCAACAGGGCGTTGAGCAGCGCGTCGGCGCGGGTACGGTGGTCAGGCCGGGTGGATTCCAGCAGGGTGATGGCCTTGGCCATGGCGCGGCGCTGCGCCGGCCCGGGCGGGCCCACAACGCAGTCGTACAGCGCTTGGTCGGCGGGCTCGGTGATGGCCATCAAAGGATGTCGAATGCCGCGCCGTTGGGCAACCGATAGCGGTAAAAGTCGCGCACGTCGATGGTCAACACACTGCGGATCGAGGCTTGCCCGGCCACCCACAGCAGTGAGGCGTCGGCCAGGTCCATGTCGGTGCGCGGTGGCTCGGTGTAGCGCTCCATCAACGGCAACATCGCCAGCAGGTCGGCCTGGTCGAAGGGGTAGACCGTGACCGCGCATTCGCCCAACCATTGCAACATCGCCCAGCGTTTAGGCGCCGACAGGAAGTGTGCTGCCTCGACGACGCAGGGCCAGGTGGTGTGCAGGCGCAACCTGGCGCCATTGCGGGCGAGCAAGTCCATGTAGTGCCGGTGGGCCAGCGAACGGGGGTCGAACAGCGCCGCCAGCGGGCCGGCATCGATCAGCGCAAGGGTCACGCCGCGCCCTGGCCAGTGGCGTCGTCGGGCTGCCAGGCCTGGCCACGCTGGCGCGCCGCCTGATAGTCCAGCCAGTCGCGCATATCCGATTCATGCCGGGCGGTCAGCTTGTCGCGCAAGCTTTCAGCGCCATAGGGCACCTCAGGCTGGCGCAAGGCCTGCGACTCGGGCGACGAAGCAATGCCGAATTGGCGTTGGGCCTTGAGCAGCGCGCCATAGGCGTCCTTGCGGCCCAGCGCCTGCTCGACCGCATCGACGATGAACTGCGACTTGGTGATGCCCGCGCGCTGCGCGGCCTGCTCAAGTTCGCGCTCGAGCGCGGTGTCCATGCGCACAGAAACAGCCATGGTGATGCTCCACAATGAATGACAGTATTACTGTATGACTTTGGCGACCCATGCGCAAGTTGCTCAGCCGGTGCTCGCGATCCGGATCTGCTCCAGCACGTCCTTGGCGCTGACAGGAATCGGCGTGCCCGGGCCGTAGATGCCCTTGACCCCGGCCGCGTACAGAAAGTCGTAGTCCTGCGCCGGCACCACGCCACCGACGAAGACGATGATGTAGTCGCCGCCCTGCGCCTTGAGCGCGGCAATGATCGCCGGCACCAGCGTCTTGTGGCCGGCGGCCAGGGTCGACACGCCGACCGCATGCACATCGTTCTCGATCGCCTGGCGGGCGCATTCCTCGGGCGTCTGGAACAGCGGCCCCATGTCGACGTCGAAGCCCAGATCGGCAAACGCCGTGGCCACCACCTTGGCGCCGCGGTCGTGGCCATCCTGGCCGAGCTTGGCGATCATCACCCGTGGCCGCCGGCCCGCCTCGTCGGCAAAGGCCGCGATCTCGGTCTGTAGCTTGGCCCAGCCCTGGGCCGAGTCATAGGCGGCGGCGTACACCCCGGTCACTTTCTGGATGTCGGCGCGGTGGCGGCCATAGATTTGCTCGAGTGCATCGCTGACCTCGCCGACGGTGGCGCGGGCGCGCATGGCATCGATGCTCAGCGCCAGCAAGTTGCCGCTGCCGTCATGGGCGGCCTGGGTCAGCGCCGCCAGTGCGGCCTTGACGGCCCCGCCGTCGCGGCTGGCCTTGACCTGTTCCAGCCGGGCGATTTGCGCCTGGCGCACCGCCACGTTGTCGACCTCGCGCACCTCGATCGCGTCCTGGCTGGCCAGCTTGTACTTGTTGACGCCGACGATCACGTCCTGGCCGGAGTCGATGCGCGCCTGCTTCTGCGCCGCGCTGGCCTCGATCCTGAGCTTGGCCCAGCCGCTGTCCACCGCCTGGGTCATGCCGCCCATGGCGCGCACCTCTTCAATCGTCGCCCAGGCGGTATCGGCCATCTGCTGGGTCAGGGTCTCCATCATGTAGCTGCCGGCCCAGGGATCGACCACGCTGGTGATGTGGGTCTCCTCCTGCAGGATCAACTGGGTGTTGCGGGCGATCCGCGCCGAGGTCTCGGTCGGCAGGGCGATGGCCTCGTCAAAGCTGTTGGTGTGCAGCGACTGGGTGCCACCAAACACCGCCGCCATCGCCTCGACCGTGGTCCGCACCACGTTGTTGTACGGATCCTGCTCGGTCAGGCTCCAGCCGCTGGTCTGGCAATGGGTGCGCAGCATCAGGCTCTTGGGCTGCTTGGCGCCGAAGCCGGTCATGATCCGCGTCCACAGCAGCCGGGCGGCGCGCATCTTGGCGATCTCGAGGTAGAAGTTCATGCCTATCGCCCAGAAGAACGACAGCCGACCGGCGAACTCGTCCACATCCAGCCCCTTGGCCAGCGCGGTGCGCACGTACTCCTGGCCGTCGGCCAGGGTGAAGGCCAGCTCCAGCGCCTGGTCGGCGCCGGCCTCCTGCATGTGGTAGCCGCTGATGCTGATCGAGTTGAAGCGGGGCATCTGCCGGGCGGTGTACTCGATGATGTCGCCGACGATCCGCATGCTCGGCTCGGGCGGGTAAATGTAGGTGTTGCGCACCATGAACTCTTTGAGGATGTCGTTCTGGATCGTGCCCGAGAGCCGATCCTGCGCCACCCCCTGCTCCTGCGCCGCCACCACGTAGCCGGCCAGCACCGGCAGCACCGCGCCGTTCATGGTCATGGAGACGCTGACCCGGTCCAGCGGGATCTGATCGAAGAGGATCTTCATGTCCTCGACCGAGTCGATCGCCACCCCGGCCTTGCCGACATCGCCGGTCACGCGCGGGTGGTCGCTGTCGTAGCCACGGTGGGTCGCCAGGTCAAACGCCACGCTCACGCCCTGCGCGCCGCCGGCCAGCGCCTGGCGGTAGAAGGCGTTGCTCTCCTGCGCGGTGGAGAAGCCGGCGTATTGGCGGATCGTCCACGGCCGCACCGCGTACATCGTCGCCTGCGGGCCGCGCAGGTAGGGCGCGAAACCCGGCAGGGTGTCGGCCAACGACGGGTCAGGCAATCGGCCCAGGTCAGCGGCGGTGTACAGCGGCTTGACGCTGATGCCCTCGGGGGTGACCCAGTTCAGCGCCGCCAGGTCGTTGCCGGGGGCGGACTTGGTGGCGGCGCGTGCCCATTGCGCCAGACTGACGGCGGGGAATTCAGGCTTGGGCAAGTTTGCAGTCTGGTCGGTCATGGTCATCTCCTGGCGCCGGGGTTTGCGCCTGGGTTGGCAGCGCAGTGCCGATCTTCGGCGATCACCGCGTCACCCGGCCGGCGTCGATCCAGCCGGGGCCGCTGATGGCAGTTGGGCAGTTGGGCAGTTGGGCAGTTGGGCCATTGGCCATCGATCATCGGGCCATCGGCCACCGGCCACCGGCCACCGAGCATTCGGGCATTCGGGCATTCGGGCATTCGGGCATTCAGACCATCAGGCGTTCGGACCATAGGGCGTTCGGGCGTTCGGGCGCAACCTGGCAGTGAGTTGCAGTCTGGCAGTGGGTCGCAACCTGGCAGTGGGTCGCAACTTGAATGTGAGCCACAACCTGGCAAGGGTGCAAATGCCCGCATAATTATAAATTCAAATCGGCCATCGCCCCGACCGGGCACCCGGCTTTTCAACGCCCTGTACACCGTGGCCCCGCCTCCGACCGCCAGCAAGACACTCGCGCCGCGCGCCCTGTACCAGGAGGTGGCAGAGCAGTTGCGGATGCAGATCTTCAACCGCGAACTGGCGCCAGGCAGTTGGATCGACGAGCTCATGCTGGCCGGCGCATTCGGCATCAGCCGCACGCCGCTGCGCGAGGCGCTGAAGGTGCTGGCGGTCGAGGGCCTGGTGACGATGAAGCTGCGCCGCGGCGCCTATGTCACCGAGGCATCGGCCAGTGACCTGGTCCAGGTCTACCACCTGATGGCGCTGCTCGAATCCGACGCCGCCGCCAGCGTCGCCGCCCACGCCAGCCTGGCCCAGGTTGCCGAGCTGCAGGCCCTGCATGACCGGCTTGAGACCCAGACCGGCGAACGCGACGCCTTCTTCGCCACCAACGAGCAGTTCCATCTGGCCATGCTGCGCCTGGCCGGCAACCGTTGGGCCACCCAGATCGTCGCCGACCTGCGCAAGGTGATGAAGCTCAACCGCCAGTTGTCACTGCTCAAGCAGGGCCGTGTCGAGGACGCGCTGGCCGAGCACCGGGCGGTGATGGCGGCCATCGCTGCCGGTGATGCCGAGGCCGCCCGCAGCAGCATGCGCAAGCACTTTGCCGCAGGCCTGGAGGCCGCCGGCACGTAGCTCTGCCGTCAGCAGCATGCTGGCGCAAGGACAGCGCAGCGCCGCCGGGGCTGCGCCCTGTTGCCCGCGCGACATTGCCCCGACCCGGCGTTCAACACAATCACCGCGCCGGCCCGAAGTCTGGACCGGCAGCGTTCTCAGGGCGGGGTGAAATTCCCCACCGGCGGTAGCTGCACGCAGGTGCAGGAGCCCGCGAGCGCCCGCTGCCGGTTTGGGCCGGTCGCGGGGTCAGCAGATCTGGTGCGATGCCAGAGCCGACGGTCACAGTCCGGATGAGAGAGAGCGTGGGTTCGGTGCCTTGGCTTGGGCGATCGCTGTCGCTGGCCAGCACCACGTTTGCGTTCGCCCTGATTCAGGCAAACCCCTTTGACCGAAGGACAACCATGGATCAGACCACCACCGCAGCATCGGCCCGTGCCGATGCCACCCAGGCCGCTGGCCACCCGCCGACCGCGCCGCCGCTGCGCATCGCCGTGATTGCCTCGGCCTGGCACCGCGAGATCGTCGCCAGCGCCACCTTGGCGATTCAGGTCGAATTCGAGCTTGGCCCGGCGCCGAACCCGGTCGTGCAGCAGTTCGAGGTGCCCGGCGCCTACGAGCTGCCCTTGCTGGCCCAACGACTGGCACGCGGCGGCGGATTTGACGCGATCATCGCCTGCGGCCTGGTCGTCAACGGTGGCATCTACCGCCATGAGTTTGTCGCCGCCGCAGTGATCGACGGCCTGATGCGTGTCCAGCTCGATGCCGACCTGCCGGTCTTGTCCTGCGTGCTGACGCCCCGCGACTTCCACGAGCACGACAGCCACCGGCAGTTCTTCCATCAGCACCTGCACACCAAGGGCCAGGAGGTGGCACGGAGCTGTCTGCAAACCCTGGCCAGCCTGCCGCCGCGGCGGTCGGCCTGAGGCGGCCCGGGCGCTGCCTGCTCCAAGCAGCCACGATGGCGCGGTCTGGCCTGCGTGTCCACCACGCTGGCGAGCTTCGCTGGGGCTCTTCGCCTCCGACAACGGAAGGGCTTGTCCTCCGATCGCTTCGATCCTTCGCCGTTTGATTTCTGGCTTCATCAGCCCGGCAGCCCCGGCTGCTGCGATCAATGCTGGCTTCTCGCTAAGGCGCTGCCGTCGCCCTCTGGCTTGGCTGCTGCTGCAAAGCTGCGCCCATGCTGGGCGCACCAAAAGAAAAGCCGCCCGCAGGCGGCTGTTCACATGCTTGGCCTGGAAATTCAGCGCAGCGCTATCGGCACCACGTCGCGCGCCTTGGCGCCGACAAACAATTGCCGCGGCCGGCCGATCTTGTATTCAGGGTCGGAAATCATCTCGTTGAGCTGGGCGATCCAGCCGACCGTGCGGGCGAGCGCAAAGACCGCCGTGAACAGGCCTACGGGAATACCGATGGCGCGCTGCACGATGCCGCTGTAGAAATCGACGTTGGGATACAGCTTGCGGCTCACGAAATAGTCGTCTTCGAGCGCAATCTTTTCCAGCGTCATCGCCAGCTTGAACAGCGGATCATCGTGCAGGCCGAGTGCAGTGAGCACCTCATGGCAGGTTTCGCGCATCAATTTGGCGCGCGGATCGTAATTCTTATAGACACGGTGCCCAAAACCCATCAACTTGACCGTTGAATTCTTGTCCTTGACCTGCCGGATAAAGTCGCCAATGCGTTCCGCGCCACCCATTTTCTGGATGTCTTCGAGCATATTCAGGGCCGCCTCATTGGCGCCGCCATGGGCCGGCCCCCAGAGGCACGCAACCCCCGCAGCGATCGCTGCAAAAGGATTCGTGCCAGAGCTTCCGCAAAGCCTCACGGTCGAGGTCGATGCATTTTGCTCATGGTCCGCATGGAGCATGAAGATGCGGTCCAGGGCACGCTCTATGATGGGGTTGACGGTGTAATCCTCGCAAGGCGTCGCAAACATCATGTGGATGAAGTTGCCAGCGTAGGACAGGTTGTTTCGCGGGTACATGTAAGGCTGACCCACGCTGTACTTGTAGGCCATCGCGACCAAGGTCGGCATTTTGGCGATGAGGCGAATTGCCGAAATTTCACGATGCTGCGGGTTATTGATATCGGTGCTGTCGTGATAAAACGCCGAGAGGGCGCCCACCAAACCCGTCATGATGGCCATAGGGTGGGCATCACGGCGAAAACCCCGCAAAAAGAACTGCATTTGCTCGTTGACCATCGTGTGGTTCGCGACGAGTTTGTGAAAGTCGTCGCGCTGGGTCAGATTCGGCAAATCACCGTAGAGCAGCAAGTGGCAGGTGTCGAGAAAATCGCAGCTCTGCGCAATTTGCTCGATCGGGTAGCCGCGGTACAGCAGTTCGCCCTTGTCGCCATCAATATAAGTGATTGTCGAATTACAAGAGGCGGTCGATAGAAAACCCGGGTCGTAAGTGAACTTGCCGGTCTGGGCATACAATTTTCGGATATCGATCACATCCGGACCGATGCTGCCTTTGTAGAGCGGCAGATCGATGCTCGGGCTGCCGTCTGAAAAAGACAAGGTGGCTTTGACGTCGGACGGGGACATGATCGGTTTCCTGTGAAGTAGGCAAGAATATAAAAATCGATTCAACGGCCAGGCGCGGCCGCGCAACAACCTGGTTCGGCTGAATCGGCCGACGCGGCTGAAGGCGCCGACGAATCCGGCTTGAGGCGCAGCAGCGCCAATGTTTGCGCGACCGCTGGGCAATCCAGTTCAGCGGCTGGCTCACTGCGCCGCAACAGCAAATCCAACAGGTCGTTGTCGGCCAGATCCATCAAGCGCTGCAGGCCATCCATATGTTGGCGCGTGAGCTGCGACTCAAAGCGCTGGAAAAACCGCTCGATCAGAATGTCATTCTCGAGCATGCCGCGCCGGCAGCGCCATTTGAGGCGGCTGAGTTCGGTCGCAGATACCGGCTCGCTCATCGCAGCCTCACCGCCCACCGTCAACCATGGCGCTGCCCAAGTGGCGATGCGGGTGGGCGCGGGATGACGGGCCGAAGGCAAAAGCATGGTGGAGCATGTCAAACGGCGCGGCGCACCATCAATTCCTTGATCTTGCCAATCGCCTTGGTCGGATTCAGGCCCTTGGGGCAGACATCGACGCAATTCATGATGCTGTGGCAACGGAACAACCGGTACGGGTCTTCAAGATTGTCCAGCCGCTCGGCGGTGCCCTGGTCGCGGCTGTCGGCGATGAAGCGGTAGGCTTGCAGCAGGCCGGCCGGGCCGACAAATTTGTCGGGGTTCCACCAAAAGCTCGGGCAGGCAGTCGAACAACTCGCGCAGAGGATGCATTCATACAGCCCATTCAACTCGTCGCGCTCTTCCGGGCTCTGCAGCCGCTCTTTCTCCGGCGGAATGCTGTCGTTGACCAAATAGGGCTTAATCGACTCGTACTGTTTGAAGAACTGGCTCATGTCGACGATCAGATCGCGGATCACCGGCAAGCCTGGCAGGGGCTTGAGCGTGATCCGACCCCGCAACTCGCGCATGTTGGTCAGACAGGCCAAGCCATTCTTGCCGTTGATGTTCATCGCGTCGGAGCCGCAAACCCCTTCGCGGCAGGACCGCCGAAAACTGATGCTGGGATCCTGCGACTTCAGCTTCATCAGCACGTCAAGCAGCATCCGCTCGCTCCCGTCCAACTCGACGTCGATGCTTTGCAGATACGGCTTGGCGTCCTTGTCGGGGTCGTAGCGGTAAATCTGGAAGTTGCGCATGGTCATGTTGATTTTCCAGATTCAATCTCAGAAGGTGCGGACTTTTGGCGGGACACTGGCCACCGTCAGCGGCTGCAATTGCACCGGCTTATAGTCCAGCCGGTTGCCCCGTGCATACCACAGGCTGTGCTTCATCCATTCGCGATCGTTGCGCCCCAGTGGAAACTCGGGGTCGTCTGCGGCGCGCTCGTAGTCTATGACGGTGTGCGCCCCCCGGCATTCATGGCGGGCGGCTGCCGACTCAATCGTAGCCTGCGCCGCTTCGATCAGGTTTTCGACCTCCAGGGCTTCGATCCGGGCGGTATTAAAAACCTTGCTCTTGTCCTTGAGGGTGATGTTGGCGACCCGCTCGCGGATTTTGGCGACCTCGACCGTGCCGGCTGTCAGCAAAGCCTGGGTGCGAAACACCGCAGCATGGGTCTGCATGCTCGCCCGCATGTCATTGGCGACGTCCTGCGAATATTCACCGCTGCTGCTCGAATCGAGCTTGGCGATGCGCGCCAGTGATTGGTCTGCGGCGTCCGCCGGCAGCGGTTTGTGGGCGCCGGTAGATTTTGCCAGGGCGTCGACGATGTGGTTGCCGGCGGCACGGCCAAACACCAGCAGGTCAAGCAGCGAGTTGGTGCCCAGCCGGTTGGCACCATGGACGCTGACGCAGGAACATTCGCCAACCGCATAAAAGCCAGCGACGACCGAATTCGGATTGCCATCTTTGGGCACCACCACCTGGCCGTGGATATTGGTGGGAATACCGCCCATCTGGTAGTGGATGGTCGGGACCACCGGAATCGACTCCTTGGTGATATCGACGTTGGCGAAGTTGTGGCCGATCTCAAGCACGCTGGGCAGGCGTTTGGCGATGGTGTCGGCACCGAGGTGGGTCATGTCCAGGCTGATGTAATCCTTGTTCGGACCGCAGCCGCGGCCTTCCTTGATCTCCTGGTCCATGCAGCGCGAGACGAAGTCGCGCGGCGCCAGGTCCTTGAGCGTCGGGGCGTAGCGCTCCATGAAGCGCTCGCCGTTGACGTTGCGCAGGATCGCGCCCTCGCCGCGGCAGCCTTCGGTCAGCAACACGCCCGCGCCGGCCACGGCGGTGGGGTGGAACTGCCAGAACTCCATGTCCTCCAGCGGGATGTCGGCGCGCGCCGCGATCCCCAGCCCGTCACCGGTGTTGATGAAGGCGTTGGTGCTGGCGCCGTAAATGCGGCCGGCGCCACCGGTGGCAAACAAGGTGGTCTTGCCTTCGAGGATGTAGATCTCGCCGGTTTCCATCTCCAGCGCGGTCACGCCCAGCACATCGCCGTCGGCGTCGCGGATCAGGTCCAGCGCCATCCATTCGACGAAGAACTGGGTCCGCGCCTTGATGTTCTGCTGGTACAGCGTGTGCAGCATCGCGTGGCCGGTGCGGTCGGCAGCGGCGCAGGCGCGCTGCACCGGCTTCTCGCCATAGTTCGCCGTGTGGCCGCCGAATGGCCGCTGGTAGATCGTGCCGTCGGGGTTGCGGTCGAAAGGCATGCCGAAGTGTTCGAGTTCGTACACGACCTTGGGCGCCTCACGGCACATGAACTCGATCGCGTCCTGGTCGCCGAGCCAGTCGGAACCCTTCACGGTGTCGTAGAAATGGTAGTGCCAGTTGTCCTCGCTCATGTTGCCGAGCGAGGCGCCGATGCCGCCCTGCGCTGCGACCGTGTGCGAGCGCGTCGGGAACACCTTCGAGAGCACCGCGACGTTCAGGCCCGCGAGCGAAAGCTGCAGCGACGCGCGCATGCCCGAGCCGCCCGCGCCGACGACCACCACGTCGAACTTGCGCCTGCTCAGCGCGGCCGTGCCGGCCGTCATCTGAGGAATTACCTGGGGATTGGCCGCTTGCATCAAAGTCTCCAAAGAACCTGGATCGCCCAGCCGGCACAGCCGACCAGCCAGACGATCGTCGCCACCTGCAGCGCCAGGCGCGCACCGACGCTCTTCACGTAGTCCATCAGCACGTCACGCACGCCGACCCAGACGTGCACGAGCAGCGAGACGATGACGACGAAGGTCAGCAGCTTCATCCACTGCCTGGCGAAGATGCC
>JANXYH010000078.1 GCA_025350145.1 Burkholderiales bacterium
GTCCAGCCAGCTCAGGGTGCCGGGAATGAAGTAGCCGTACAGCTCCTTGGCGTACTCCAGCGCCTTGATCGTCTCCGGGCTGTCGATCGTGACCTTGTTGTTTTTGTCGACGATGGCAGCGCCAAAGGCCCAGATCAGCCACTGCGTCCAGCCCGAATCGCCGGTGGCGTTGCCGAGTGCCATGCCGCCCGGCGTGCCCTTGGCGTGCAGCGCCTTGTACATCCGCAAAAAGCCGTCGGTGTCCTTGGGGAAGCTGTCGATTCC
Organism: Burkholderiales bacterium; assembly: GCA_025350145.1. Lineage (GTDB taxonomy): Bacteria > Pseudomonadota > Gammaproteobacteria > Burkholderiales > Burkholderiaceae_C > Pseudaquabacterium. The sequence continues at coordinate 265 of JANXYH010000078.1, forward strand.
GGCGGCCTTGAGCATGCTCTCGCGGTAGACCTGCATGCCGCCCGCAGAACCCAGCGGCACGCCGATCCAGCGCTTGCCGTCGGGCCGGAGGTAGGCCTCGCCGCTGGCGAACCAGCCGCCGTATTTCTTGCCCAGGTACTCGCACAGGTCGGTGACGTCGAGCAGCTTCTCGGGGTAGAGGTTGGCGTCGTCGTTGGTCGACAGGATGATGTCGGGCCCGGCGCCGGTGTTGGCCGCCACCGCTGCCTTGGGGCGGACGTCTTCCCAGCCCTCGTTGTCGACCCGCACCTCGATGCCGGTTTTCTCGGTGAACTTCCTGACGTTGGCCATGTAGGCATCGATGTCGCCCTGGACAAAGCGGCTCCAGCGCAGCACCCGCAGCTTGGCGCCCTTCTCGGGCTTGAAGGCCAGCGCCTGGGCATGGACGGCGGGCGCCCAGACGGCGCCGGCAGTGGCCAGGCCGGCGACGCCGGCAGTGCTGCCTTCGATGAAGCGGCGGCGGTTGAACTCGGTCATGGTGCGGTCTCCTGTCGGGGTGGAAAACGGGCAATCAAGCGGCCAAGCGCAGGCCGCTGCCAGCGTCGAACACATGGGCACGCTGCACGTCGGGCAGCAGCCGGATGCTGCTGCCCGGGGCAAAGGCATGGCGCTCGTGGAACACCACCGCCAGGTCATGGCCATGGTGGCGGCAGGCCACGAAGGTGTCTGCCCCGGTGGGCTCGACCACCGCCACCTGCACGGCAATGCCGGCGTCGCCCGAGGCCAGCGCCAGGTGCTCGGGGCGGGTGCCAAAGATCACCGGCTGGCCGTCGGTGCCGCCGCTGTCGGCCGGGGCCGCAATGCGCGCGCCATCGACCAATTCGATCTCTGCACCCGCAGCATTGCGGCGCAGCGTGCCGGGCAGCATGTTCATCGACGGCGAACCAATGAAGCCGGCGACGAAGAGGTTGGCGGGTCGGTCGTACAAGGCCAGCGGGCTGCCCTGCTGCTCGATCCGGCCGTCTTTCATCACCACCACCTGGTCGCCCATGGTCATGGCCTCGATCTGGTCGTGGGTGACGTAGATCGAGGTGGTCGACAGGCGCTGGTGCAGCTCCTTGATTTCGGTGCGCATGGCCACCCGCAACTTGGCGTCGAGGTTGGACAGCGGCTCGTCGAACAGGAACACCTGCGGGTCGCGGACGATTGCCCGGCCCATCGCCACCCGCTGGCGCTGCCCGCCCGAGAGCTGCCGCGGGTAGCGCTGCAGCAGGTCGGTCAATCCCAGGATCGTGGCCGCGCGACCGACCTTGGCCTCGATCGCGGCGGCGTCAAGCTTGGCCAACATCAGCGAGAACGCCATGTTCTCGCGCACCGTCATGTGCGGGTACAGCGCGTAGTTCTGGAACACCATCGCGATGTCGCGCTGCTTGGGCTGCAGTTCGTTGACCCGGATGTTGCCGATGCGGATTTCGCCGTCGGAAATATGCTCCAGCCCGGCCAGCATGCGCAGCAGGGTCGATTTGCCGCAGCCCGAGGGGCCGACCAACACTGTGAACGAGCCATCGGCGATGGCGATGTCCACGCCATGCAGCACTTCGACGTCGCCGAAGCGCTTCTTGACACCCTCGATGCTGACACTGGCCATGCGCTGACTGCCCTGGATGCGGAACTTCCGATCATCGGCACGATACGCGAGCCGCGCTGCCGCTTGACCCGGGGCTTACCCCTTGCCCGCACTACCGCCGAGCGTGCCGGCGGCACAATCGCAGCCACCTTGGATTGCGCCTTGGAGGGCCACTCGAATGAAGATCTTGATCACTGGCGGCGGCGGCTTCGTCGGCGCACGGCTGGCGCGCAGCCTGCTGGCGCGCGGCTGCCTGTCCAACCGCTCACTCTCGCAACTGGTGCTCGCCGACCAGGTCGCGCCGCCGGCCGACCTGATCGCCGACACCCGGGTGCAGGCCCGCGTCGGCACCCTGCTCGACCAATGCGCGGCGCTGCGCGATGAAAGCTTCGATGGCGTGTTCCACCTCGCCTCCGCAGTCTCGGGCGAGTGCGAGCTCGACTTTGACCTGGGCCTGCGCAGCAACCTCGACAGCACCCGTGCACTGCTCGATGCGCTGCGCGCCCGGGTGGCGCAGGGCGACGCGCCGCCGCGCCTGGTCTTCAGCAGTTCGGTCGCGGTCTATGGGCCGGACGCAGCGGTGCCCATGCCGGCCGTCGTCAGCGACACCACCTTGCCGACGCCGCAGACCAGCTACGGCATGCACAAACTGGTCTGCGAGCACCTGGTGGCCGACTACACCCGCAAGGGCTATGTCGATGGCCGCTGCGCCCGCCTGATGACCGTCACGGTGCGCCCGGGCAAGCCCAACGGCGCGGCCTCGTCGTTCTTCAGCGGCATCATCCGCGAGCCGCTGGCCGGGGTCGAATCGGTCTGCCCGGTCGGGCCCGAGGTCGCGCACCCGGTCTCGTCGCCGCAGCGCACCGTTGAAGGCCTGATCGCCGTGTTCGAGGCCAGCCGTCAGGCCTATGGCGGCCGCACCGCGCTGAACCTGCCGGCGCTGAACGTGACGGTGGCGCAGATGCTGGCGGCGCTCGAGTCGGTCGCCGGGCCGGCCGTCCGCAGCCGCGTCAGGTTTGAGCGCGACGAGCGCGTCGCCGGCATCGTCGCCAATTGGCCGACCGGCGCCCGCGCCGACCGCGCCGCCGCGCTGGGCTTGCTGCCCGAGGCCAGCTTCGAGGACATCATCCGCCAGTACATCGCCGATTGCGCGGCCAACCCGGCCGCCTTGAAAGGGCTGAATTCATGAACCAGATTGACCTCAAGGGCCGCGTCGCGATCATCACCGGTGGCGCCCAAGGCCTAGGCTACGCCAGCGCCCAGCGGATGCTCGACTCCGGCGCCAAGGTGGTGCTGTGGGACATGGATGCGGCGCGGCTGGTGCAGGCCAAGGCCGGCTTGGCGGCAAGCGGCGAAGTCCACACCGCCGTGGTCGAGTTGACCGACGACGCCGCGGTCGGCGCGGCGGCGGCTGCCGTCGTCGCCGAACATGGGCGCATCGACATCCTGGTCAACAACGCCGGCATCACCGGCGGCAACGGCGCCACCTGGGAACTCGACCCGACGGTCTGGCGCCGGGTGATCGAAGTCAACCTGGTGGCGCCCTTCCTGACCTGCCGCGCCGTCGCGCCGCAGATGCTGGCCCAAGGCTACGGCCGGATCGTCAACATCGCCTCGGTTGCCGGCAAGGAAGGCAACCCCAACGCCAGCCACTACAGCGCCAGCAAGGCCGGCCTGATCGCGCTGACCAAATCACTCGGCAAGGAGCTGGCGACCCAGGGCGTGACCGTCAACTGCATCACCCCGGCGGCGGCCAAGACCGCGATGTTCGACAGCATGAGCCAGCAACACATCGACTTCATGCTCAGCAAGATTCCAATGAACCGCTTCCTGCGGGTCGACGAACTCGCCGCGATGGTGGCCTGGCTGGCCAGTGAGGACTGCTCGTTCTCGACCGGCGCGGTGTTTGATATTTCGGGCGGGCGGGCGACGTATTGAAGCGTCTTGCCACCGGCGGCTATGCCGCAGCCCTTTGCCGGATGTGCGCCAGTGCATCGACCAGTGACGACACCTTGGCCGGCGGGAAAATGCCCGCAACCCCTTGCGAGTGGAAGTCGGTGAACGGCGACTGGAACAAGCGGTCCGCCGACATCACGCCGTTCAAGGTCAATTCCTGAGCCACCAGGTCGATGAATTCGATCTGGTCCGGCGTCGCGGTCGAACCGTCCAGCAAGGCACTGAACGCCTGCATCGCTGCCTCTCGGTCCATGCCGACCAGTGAGCGAATGAACAGGCCTAAGCCCTGGCTGGTCGCCTTGGCCTCGTCGATCAAGGGCAGTGTCCCGCCTGCCTGGACCAGCATCCGCTCCAGCTCGACCAGGTCGGTCGCCGTCAAGGGCTGGTTGCGGCGCAGCCGCTGCAGCGACAGATGCGATGCGTGCGCCTTCAGGAACTGCCGGGCCTTGCGCTTGAACCTGGCCATGTCCAGGCCGACCATCACTGGCGCAAGCTCAACCTCGGTCAGCTCGCCCAGCTCGTCCTCGAAATCGGTGTAGACGAGCTTTTTCTGCCCCTTGGGGATGAGCCTGACCAGCGCGCGCAGCCGGCGTCGCGCGGTCTCCAGCATGGTCACGGTGACTTCCGTCCACCACTCGTCGCCGGCCACCGCGCTGATGAACATGATCTCGGATTTGATCGCCGGGATCGCCAACTGATCCTCCAGCGCGCTGGCGATGGCCTGGACCTTCTGTTGCAAGCCGGCAAATTCGGGCCTGGCCTGCAACACGGCCAGTTGCGTGCGCAGCAGCAGCATGTCGAAGCGCTTGGCGGCCTCGTCGTCGTCGGAAAGCTGCGACGGCAGGTGGGCGAGCTGATGCGCCAGCTCGGCATGGTCGTCGTCGCCGAGCTGCTTCCAGGCCTTGGCTTCTGCGTACTTTTCGACCCAGCGCCGCTGTGGCCGCACCACGAAATTATCGAGATTCATCGCCGCGACCCGCGCCTGCAGCATGTCCGCAGTCTGCTCGCGCAGTTGTTCTTCGCTGAGGTGGCCGAACCCGACAACCGCCAGCGAATGTCTGGCCCGCAGGCTGTCGTTCTCGCGTTTGTCCAGCGCCGCAATCATCGCCAGCCGGGCCTTGAACAGCCGTGTGCTCAGCGTCTGGCTTGAGGCTCCGTCCGAGGTGGCGGGGTCTTGGTTGAAGAATTCGAGGTTCTGGCAAAGGTCGAAGACGAAGAAGTTCTGCTTGTCCTGGCCAGGGCCGAACAGGTCTTTGCACAAGCGCGTGCCACGCCCCAGCATTTGCCAGAATTTGGTTTTCGACCGCACCACCTTGAAGAAAACGAGGTTCACGACCTCGGGCACGTCGAT
>JANXYH010000082.1 GCA_025350145.1 Burkholderiales bacterium
TGTACGACTTCATGGGCCCGGCCCTGGCCGCTGGCGAGCGCCGGCTGCCCACCGATGCTGAACTCCAACGGATGGCTAATCTGGCCACCACGCTCGGCCAGGCTGCCGATCACGCCGCCACGCTCGGCCAGGCCGCCGACAAGGCTCCGGCCCCCTCTTTGCCCTGGACACCGCTGCAAGCCTGGATGTGCCTTGGGGGCCTGCCGATGCTCGCCGGCCTGCGGCGTGGAAGTGGACTGACACCGCCCGCCAAACCCCAATTCGAACTCGCGGCGAACCCCCAACTCGGCCGGTCAGGGTGGTGGTGCGTTGATGGCCTGGCGCGGGCGGTCCGGCATGGCGTACGGGGCGACCAGCGCGCCAGGCCCCGGCAGGCGAAAATGGCGGATTGACGTTCTGCGGCTCAGGGCCAGATCCATGGATGCGAAGAAGTGAGGACGGCCTTGCGGCCGCTGGCCTGTGGGCTGCTGTTGCTGGTCTTTGGCGCCGTTACACCGGCCCCGGCCCAGGCGCAATCGCTGGTCGATCTTTACCGCGCCGCCGAGGGCGCTGACCCGGCGCTGGTCGGCGCGCAGGCGCTGCGGCGTGCCGCGCAAGAGCGCGTCGTGCAGGCCACCGCAGCCTTGGCGCCCAGCGTCAGCGTCAACGTCACGCGCAACCAGTCGAAGTACTACGAGCCGACCAACCTGGTCACCCCCGATACGCGCGCGATCGGAAACGAGCAGGCGGTGCTGCAGCTCACGCAGCCGGTGCTCAAGCTGGCCCTGTGGGCGCAGAAGGATCAGGCCAAGGCACAGGCCGAACAGGCGCAGCTACAGGCCGAGCAATCGCGCATCGAAAGCCTGCAGCGCTTCGTCGAGTCGATCTTCGAGATGTTCAAGTCGCGCGACGCGTTGCAGCACCTGCTGGCGCAGCAGGAGTCCACGGCAGCGCAGCTGGCCTTGGCCCGGCGTGCCTTCACGGTGGGCACGGTGGCGGTCACCGATATGCGTGATGCCCAGGCCAAAGCCGATGTCGTCGCCACCCAGGCGATCGCTGCGCGACATGACCTGGCGCTGCGCCACCAGGTGGTGGCCGAGCTGGTCGGCCGCCCGGTGCCGGCATTGCTGGCGCGGGGCATGGTCGACGACCCGCTGCCGGTGCTGGACCACGCCGGCCTGCCGCAGTGGCTGACTGACGGCCTGGCCAGCAGCCCCGCGCTGCGCCAGGCGCATGCGGGTCTGGAGGCGGCCAGGCACGAGGTGCGCAAGGCGACCTTGGCCCACGCACCGACGGTGGACCTTAACCTCAGCCAAACTGCGCTGTCGGAGTCGGCCTCGGTCACCAGCACCTTGCGCCGCCGCTCGACGCAGGCCCTGGTGGGGTTGACGCTCAACCTGCCCCTGTTCGCCGGCGGCGCCACACAGTCGCGCGTGCGCGAGGCGCTGGCGCTGCAGGAGAAGGCGCAGGCCGATGTCGATTCGGCGCGCCGTACGCTGACGCTCAACCTGCGCCAGCACTTCACCTCGACGCTGGCTTCAGCCAGCCAGGCCCAGGGCCTGGCGGTGGCGGTGAAGTCGCAGGAGACCGCGCTGCGGGCCAACCGGCGCGGCTACGAAGTGGGCATGAAGGTGGGCGCCGAGGTGCTGGATGCGCAGACCAAGCTGTTCGAGGCCAGACGCGACCTCTCCCGCGCGCGCTATGACGCCTGGCTGTCGTACATCAAGCTGCGCTGTGCCGCCGGCGTGGTGGCCGAAGCCGACCTGGCGCGCCTGGACGCTCTGCTGCTGCCGCTGAATCCGCCGCTGGCACTGGACGCCGAGGTGCTGAACCCCAGCGCCGCGCCAGCGCTGCCGCAGGTGCCGCCCGGGGCCGAACCCGTGCCGGCCAAACTGCCATGAATCCGCAGCCGCAGCCGAACCCAGACGAAGCCGCGCCCGACGAACTGGCCGTCGCGCTGGCGGCCTGGCGTGAAAGGCTAGCAGCCGCTGGCACCCGCTGCACCGCAGTGGCGCTGGTGCCCGATCCGCCGGCCGTTGGCGTGCCTTTCGACGCGGCCGTAGAAGCGGCGGTACACGAGACCTGGCTGCGCCTGCAGCAGCGTGTCGACGACGAGCGCCCGGTGGCGTTGGAGCGGGTGGCAATTCCGCAGGCCGGCGGCGTACACCTGCTGATGGCGGCGCGATTCGGTTATGGCCAGGGGCAGAAGGCGACACTCGGCCTGTGCCTGCCGGCGCCGCATGGCGAGCGCGTGGTGCAGGCGGTGCTGTTCGGCCTGGCCAGCCTGCAGTGGGCATTGACCGAGCATCAGCAGACGGCTTTGCGGCGTGGCATGCACCTGCTGGAGGTGCTGGGCCATGTCGAATCGCAGTCGGGTGCGCGCGCCGCAGCGCAGGAATGGGTCAACCGCACCGCAGCTTGGGCGCGCGCTGCTGCGCCCGGCGCCGCGCCGCTGACGCTGGCCTTGTTCGATGCCAGCGGCAGCGCGCCGCGCTGGTGGGTGGGCGCCGATACGGCCTGGGCGCAGAAGGCCTCGCCGGCAGTGCTGGAAGCCGGCGAGCAGGCCCAGCGTGCGCTGGCCGCGCTGCGCGAGGTGCAGGAAGGCGCCTGGTGGGCCGTGCCAATGTTGCACCAGGGCCGGCCGGTGGCGGTGTTGGTGGCGCGCGGCGAGGCGGCCGCGTGTACGCCCGAGGTCTTGCGTGTGCTGCGCGCCAGCCTTGCGCTGGTCGAGCCGCTGCTGCGCCAGTGGCGGCTGGCCGAGCGGTCGCTGCCGCTGCATGCCTTGGATGCACTGCGCCATCTGCTGACTCAGCTGACGCGCGCGCGAGACAACGGCCATCTGAGCTGGAAACTGAGCGCTCTCGGCCTGCTGCTGGCCGGCATCATGCTGTTCGCGATCCCGATGGACGAACGCGTCACCGCGCCGGTGGTCATAGAAGGCCAGACCCGCCAGTTGGTCAGCGCGCCATTTGAAGGCTTCGTCGCCACGGTGCGCGTGCGGCCGGGCGCGGTGGTCGCGGCCGGCCAAGAGCTGCTGGCCTTGGACACGCGCGAGCTGCAGGTCGAGCAAACGAAGTACAGCGGCGAAGAAGAACAGGTGGCCGCCAAGCTGCGCCAGGCCATGGCCGACCACGACGCCGCCGCGCTGGCGCTGGCCGCCAGCCAACTGCAGTCGGCGCGTGCGCAGCTGGGCCTGGTTCGCGCCAAGCTGGCGCGCGCCAGCGTCGCCGCGCCGGTGGCCGGATTGGTGGTCAGCGGCGACTGGAGCCAGCAGCTCGGCGCACCGGTCGAATCGGGCAAGCAACTGTTCGAAATCGCTTCCAGCGGCGCCTACCGGGTGGCGCTGCACGTGGCCGACCAAGACATCGCGCGCGTGCAGGCCGGCCAGCACGGTGCGCTGCGCCTGGCCGGCGTGCCGCATCAGACCTATGCGTTCCAGCTGGCGCTGGTCACCGCCACCGCGTCGGTGCAGGACTCAAACAACGGCTTTCGCGTCGAAGCCGCCTGGGACGACGCAGTGCCCACGCTCAGCCCCGGCATGCAGGGTGTCGGCAAGATCGTGGTCGGGCGGGCCAACCTGTTCACCATCGCCACGCGCAGCTCGATCGACTGGCTGCGCATGAAGTGGTGGAGCTGGTGGTTCTAGTGCCAGCGCTGTTCTCCGAACATTGGCACGCGGTGCGCTTCCTGCGTCCGCGCTTGCGCGACGGCGTTCAACCGCTGTTTCGCCGCCTGCGCGGCCAGACCTCGGTGCTGCTGCAGGATCCGCTGACCGGCCGCTTCCACCGGCTGACGCCGCAGGTCTGGCGCGTGGTCGCGCTGCTCGACGGCCAGCGCACGCTGGACGAGGTCTGGGCCGCCGCTGCGGCCGACCCGGTGGCGCAAGACGAAGCCGTGATCACCCAGCAGCAGCTGGTGCAGCTGATGGGCTCGCTCTACAGCAACGACCTGCTGCAGTCGCAGGTCTCGCCCGACGCCGACGAGGTGCTGGAGCGCTGGCGCAAGCAGCGCCGCGCCGAGCTGCGCCAGAACTGGCTCAACCCCTTGAGCCTGAAGCTGCCGATGCTGTACCCCGACGCCTGGTTCGAGCGCCATGCGGCCTTCGCGCAGCGGCTGTTCTCGTGGCCGGTGCTGTTGCTGTGGGCGGCGCTGGTACTGCCATCGGCCTACCTGGCCTGGCAGCATTGGCGCGAGCTGACCGAGAACCTGTCCGACCGCGTGCTGTCAGGCAGCAACCTGTTGCTGCTGTGGCTGGTCTATCCGCTGGCCAAGGCGATCCACGAGACCGCGCATGGCCTGGCGGTCAAGGCCTGGGGCGGCACGGTGCGCGAGATCGGGCTGATGTTCATCCTGTTCACGCCGGTGCCCTATGTCGACGCCACCTCGTCGTACCGCTTCGAGTCAAAGTGGCGGCGCGCGATGGTGGCCGCTGCGGGCATCTTCGCCGAACTGGCGCTGGGCGCGGTGGCGCTGCAGCTGTGGCTGCAGGCGCAGCCGGGCATCGTCACTGCGGTGGCCTTCAACCTGGTGCTGATCGCCGGCTTCTCGACTCTGGTGGTCAATGGCAACCCGCTGATGCGCTACGACGGCTATTTCGTGTTGAGTGACCTGGTCGAGATCCCCAACCTCGCGCAGCGCTGCACCCAGTACTGGACCTACCTGTTCGACCGCTACATGCTGGGAGCACAGGAGGCCCATGCGCCGGTGGGCAGCGAGCGTGAGCGGGCCTGGCTGCTGGTCTACGGCGCGGTCGCTCCGGTCTACCGGCTTTCGGTGTCCATCGGGCTGATCTGGTTCATCGCCGGCCAGTACTTTTGGGTCGGCATCATGGTCGCCGCCGTCGGCGCCTGGACCAGCCTGGTCTTGCCGCTGTGGCGCGGCTGGCGCCACATCGCCGAGAGCCCGGCGCTGGCGCGCAAGCGCAGTTGGGCCCGCTGGCGCATCGGTGTGCTGATGGCCGTGCTGGGCCTTGGGCTGTTCGCGTTGCCGGCGCCGTTCTACGCGGTGCATCAGGGCGTGCTATGGCTGCCCGACGAGGCGATGCTGCGCGCCCCGGTCAACGCCCATGTGGCCGGCGCCGCGCCCGGCGTGCGCAGCGGCGCGGCGGTGGCCGCCGACGTACCGCTGGTGCAGTTGGACAGCATCACCGCGGTGGCCGAACTGGGCAGCGCGGCGGCCGAGGTCGAGCAGACCCGCGCCCAGCTGCGCCAGGCCGAGGTCGACGACCCGGTGCGCGCGCAGTCGCTGCGCGCCGAACTGCAGGGCCGGCTGGCCAAGCTGGCCCTGCAGCAGCGCCGCGTCGATGCGCTCGAACTGCGCTCGCAGGTGGCCGGGCGCTGGGTGCCCAGCGGCGGCAGCGAGCTGGCCGGCCGCTTCGTCAAGCGCGGCGACCTGCTCGGCGTGACCGTGCCCGGCCCCGCCACGCTGGTGCGCAGCGCGGTGACGCAGGACGACCTGGACCTGATCGCCCAGCGCGCCCGCCTGGCGACGATCAGCGCCCAGGTGCGCCTGCCGCACGGCGAGATCATCGGCGCCGAGCTGGCGCGCGCCATCGGCGGCGGCGAGCAGTTGCTGGTGTCGCCGGCGCTGGGCACCGCCGGCGGTGGCGAGATCGCGGTCGACCCGCAGGACGGCCAGGGCACCAAGCCGCTGCACCGGGTGTTCGACCTCGAACTCGTGCTGGCGCATGCGCCGCGCAGCGTGCCGCAAGTGTTCGGCAACCGCGTGATGGTGCGCTTCGACCTTGGCGCCACGCCGCTGGGCTGGCAATGGCTGTTGCGCCTGCGCCAGCTGTTCCTGGCCCAGATGAGCGTGTGATGGTGGCCGCCGAGATGGTCTTCGATGGCAGCCTGCCGCGGCGGCTGGCCGGCAGCGGCTTTTGCCGCGCCGACAGCCTGCGCGACGAGCGCGCCGCGCCGCGCGACGCCGCGCTCGATCGCGCCTGGCAGCGCGTGCGGGCACAGTTCGCGGTGCGGCGAGCCCCGCAGCGGCATGTCGAGCGCCTGCACCGGCGGGTGCAGGCCACTGCGGCCGATCTGGCGGCGCTGGGCGATCAGGCGCTTCGTGACCGCTTCGACGCAGCGTCCCGGGCGCTGGGCTGCGAGGTCGCGCGCGATGCGCTGCTGGCGCCGGTTCTGGCCTGTTTGGGCGAGGCCTGCCGCCGCCTGCTTGGCTTGGCCCCGCATGGCGTCCAGTACCTGGGTGCCCAGGTGCTGCTGCAGGGCCGGCTGGCCGAGATGAACACCGGCGAGGGCAAGACCCTGGTGGCCGCGCTGGCGGCCTGCGTGATGGCGGCCAGCGGTGCTGCGGTACACGTGGTCAGCACCAACGACTACCTGGCCGAGCGCGACAGCCACGAGATGGGGCCGCTGTACCGCTTCTTCGGCCTCGGCTGCAGCTTCGTCAAGGGCGGCATGGAGCCGCAGGACAGGCGCCAGAGCTACGCCCACGCGGTGTGCTATGTCGCTGGCAAGGAGCTGGTGTTCGACTACCTCAAGGACCGTCTGGCCGGCCACGGCCTGCTGCCGACGCGCGTGAGCCTGCTGCAGCAGCTGGGCAGCGACGCCGAGGGCGGCGCGGCGCCGCTGATCCCGGCGCTGCACTTTGCGATCGTCGACGAGGCCGACAGCGTGCTGATCGACGAAGCGCGCACGCCAATGATCCTGTCGCGGCAGGCGCCCGGCCTGCACGAACAAGCGCTGCTGGTCTGGGCGATCGCCAATGCGCGCACGCTAAAGCCGGTGCTGCACTACACCATCGACCACCAGCGCCGCGTCGACCTGAGGCCCGCTGCGTTGGCGGCCTGTACGCCGCTGCCCGAGGGCGTGGCGCCGATGTGGCAGTCACGCGCCTGGCGCGAGATGATCCTGCAGCAAGCGCTGACCGCGCTGCACCTGTTCGAGCGCGACCACCACTACATCATCGCCGAAGGCAAGGTGCAGATCGTCGACGAGAGTACCGGCCGGGTGATGGCCGACCGATCATGGGAGCAGGGCCTGCACCAGCTGATCGAGGTGAAGGAAGGGCTGCAGACCACCGACGGCCGCGAGACACTGGCGCGCATGACCTTCCAGCGCTTCTTCCGCCGCTACTACCTGCTGGCCGGCCTGACCGGCACCGCAGCCGAGGCGGCTCGCGAGATGCGCGCGGTCTACCTGCTGGCGGTGACGCGGGTGCCGCCCAACCGCCCGTCGCGGCGGCGGCGGCTGCGCGACAGCGCCTGGCCCGACGACGTGGCGCGCTGGCAGGCGGTGGTGACGGACGCCTTGACCGCCAGCGCGCGCGGCCAGCCGGTGCTGGTCGGCACGCGCAGCGTCGAGGCTTCGGAACGCGTGGCGGCCGAGTTCGATGCGCGGGGCGCGCCGCACGTGGTGCTGAATGCGCGCCAAGACGCCGAGGAAGCGCGCGTCGTCGCGGCTGCCGGCGAGGCTGGCCGCTTGACCATCGCCACCAACATGGCAGGGCGCGGCACCGACATCAAACTCAGCGCGGCGGCGCGCGCGGCGGGCGGGCTGCATGTGATCCTGACCGAGTTCCATGAGTCGCCGCGGGTTGATCGCCAATTGTTCGGCCGCAGCGGGCGCCAGGGCGACGGCGGCTCGGCGCGCGCCATCGTCAGCATCGGCGACGGCCTGTTCCGCGCCCAGCCGCGCTGGCTGATGCGGCTGGCGGCGCGCAGCCACGGCTACAGCCACGGCCTCGGCCTACTGCAAGCCTGGCTGCTGCATCGCCTGGTGGCGCAGGCCCAGGCGGGTGCCGAACGGGCGGCGCGGCGTGGGCGCCTGCAGACCTTGAAACAAGACCGTGAACTCAGCCGCACCATCGGCTTTGCCGGCAGGGTGATATGAAACGACGACAACAACGACGGTGCGGGATCGCGGCGCTTGCCGCCTGGAGCCTGCTGGGGCCGGCGGCCGCTGCGCAGTTCGATTGCATGATCGAGCCGGCCCAGTGGGTCGAGGTGCGCAGCCCGGTGGTCGGCCTGATCGAGCGCGTACACGTGGCGCGCGGCCAGAGCATCCGCCGTGGCGAGCTGCTGGTGAGCATAGAGTCCAGCCTGGAGCTCAGCGCCGAGCAGACCGCGCGCTACAAGGCGCAGACGGTGGGCGCGCAGCAGCAGGCCCAGGCCAAGGTCGAGGTCTCGCGCGCCAAGTCGCAACGCATGCAGGCCTTGTTCGACGAGGAGTTCGTCTCCGGCCAGGCGCGCGACGATGCCCAGGCCGAGTACCAGCAGGCGCAGAGCGAGTTGCTCAGCGCGCAGGAGAACAACCGCATGGCCCAGCTCGAGCACCAGCAGGCCAAAGACCAGGTGCAGCGGCGCGTGTTGCGCAGCCCTTTCGACGGCGTGGTGGTCGAGCAGTATCTGTACCCGGGCTCGCTGGTCGACACCGGCGAGAGCAAGAAGCCGATCCTGAAGATCGCCCAGACCCATCCGCTGGTGGTGCGCGCCGTCGTTCCCTACCGCTACTACCCGAAAATCAAGCAGGGCGGCGGCGTGCATGTGCTGCCCGAGCCACCGTTCAACGTGGGCGCGGTGGCCGACATCGCGGCGCGGATCCAGACGGTTGACCGGGTGATCGACCCCGCGGCCGGCACCTTCGGCGTGCATGTCAGCCTGGACAACGGCCGCCAGCAACTGCCTGGCGGCATCCGCTGCACGTTGCGCATCGACGGCATCGACGATTTGCCGGCGAGGAAGTAGGACTTGCTCATACGGTTTCGCGTTCAATGCGATAACAAGGCACGAAGCCGAAGACAGTGCAGTAGCACGGCGAGCCGAAGCAACGCAGTTAGCGCGTTGAATGCGAGACCGTATCAGGCGTCGATCTCGGGGGCCACTCGTCTTCACCTGAATCCGGCAGTTGCCCGCCCCGGAGCTATCAGTCCGGCCACCAGCCTGCGCCGCGGATGTCGTGGGCGGCGCTGGCGGCATCGCGGAATTGCAGCGCGTTCCAACCCGCAGCGCGCGCCGCCCGGACATTGGGCAGGTGGTCGTCGAGGAACACCAAATCGCCGGGCACGCTGCCAAAGCGCTGCGCCGCCAGCGCAAAGATCTGCGGGTCGGGTTTGATCAATTGCACCCGGCCGGAGAACACGCCCGCGTCGAAGCCACGCACGAAGTCGTGGCGCCGCTCGAGTTCGTCGGCATAGGGCGCCGGCATGTTCGAGAGGAAGAACATCGGCGTGTCCGGCCGGCGCAGTTGCCCGACCAACTCGACGCTGGCGGCAATCGGCGTGAGCGCGTCGGGAATGGCCTGGACCAGGGTCCGCAGTGCCGATTCCGGCAGCCCGGTGCGCGCGGCGATGCGGGGCACCAAGGCGCTAGGCTCGACCGTGCCCTTGTCGAACTCGGCCCAATCGCCACCGTAACCCTGGAACACCTGGTCGACCCAATGCGCCGCGCTGGCGTCGTCGTGCGCCTGTTCGGGCATCAGCCGCTGCAGCAGCTTCAGCGGCTGCCAGGCGAACAACACCGCGCCGAAGTCGAAGACGAAGCGCTTCATGGCGACGCGGCCAGCAGACGCTGGATCAATCCGGCGGTCGAGCCATCGAGCCCGGTGGTGTCGCCGCTGGACAACCTGGGTAACAGGTCGCCACACAGCGCCTTGCCCAGCTCTACGCCCCATTGATCGAAACTGTTGATGCCCCAGAGCGCGCCGCTGGTGTAGACGCGGTGCTCGTACAGCGCGATCAGGGCGCCCAGGCTGCGCGGGCTCAGGCTGTCGAGCAGCAAGGTGGTGCTGGGCCGGTTGCCGGGAAAGCTGCGCTGGCGCGCCAGGCTGAGCCTGTCGATGCTGGCCGAGGCGGTGGGCGCGGACTCGGCCAGTGCCTCCTCGGCACGCTTGCCCAGCATCAGCGCCTGGCTCTGCGCCAAGCAGTTGGCCAGCGCCTTGCGGTGCAGATCGGCATGCGGGTGGGCGGGCTGGCGGACCGCGATGAACTCCACCGGCACCACATCGCTGCCTTGGTGCAGCATCTGAAAGTAGGCATGTTGGCCATTGGTGCCCGGCTCGCCCCAGACCACTGGGCTGGTGGCAAACGGCAGCACCTGGCCCTGGGCATCGACGCACTTGCCGTTGCTCTCCATCTCAAGCTGCTGCAGGTACGCCGGCAAGCGCCGCAGGCCCTGGTGGTAGGGCGCGACCGAGCGGCTGCCAAAGCCGTGGAAATTGCGGTACCAGATGTCCAGCAGCCCCAGTTGCATCGGCAGGTTGGACTCGGGCGGGGCGCTGGCGAAGTGCTGGTCCATCGCATGCGCGCCGGCCAGCAGGGCGCGAAAGTGCTCCGCGCCGATGGCGATGGCAATCGGCAGGCCGATCGCGCTCCACAGCGAATAGCGCCCGCCGACCCAATCCCAGAAACCGAAGGTGGTGCGGATGCCGAACTGGGCCGCAGCCGCGAGGTTGGTGGTGGCGCCGACGAAATGGCCGCCAATGTCGCTGCCGCCTTGGTCGACGAACCACTGCCGCGCGACCGCCGCATTGGCCATGGTCTCCTGCGTCGTGAAGGTCTTGCTGGCGATGATGAACAGCGTGGTCTCGGGCCGCAGGCCGCGCAGCACCGGCGTGATGTCATGGCCATCGACATTGCTGACGAAATGGCAGCGCAGGCGGCGGCTGGCATAGGCGTCCAACGCCGGCACCACCATCTGCGGCCCCAGGTCGGAGCCGCCGATGCCGATGTTGACGACATCGGTGATGGTGCTGGCGCGCACCGCTTCGGCATAGGCCAGCATCGCCGCCAGCACCGCGTGCACCTGGTCGCTGTGCGCGCCCTGCCCCGGCGGTGCCCGCAAGGCGGTGTGCAGCACCGCCCGGCCTTCGCTGGTGTTGATCGGCGCGCCAGCCAGCATCGCGTCGCGCTGCGCCGGCAACTGGCATTCGCGCGCCAGGTCCAGCAGCAGCCGCCGGGTGGCAATATCCCAGCGGTTCTTCGACAGATCGGCAAACACCTCGGGCGATTGCAGGCTGAAATGCGCGAAGCGCTGGCTGTCGCGGGCAAAAGCCTCGCGCAGATCAAAGTCTCGGCCATGGGCCTGGAAGTGGCCCTGCAGCCCGGCCCAGGCGGTGGTGGCGTCGCAGCGCGGGGCGCCGGTCGAGGGCACATCTGCCCAGGCAGAAGTGGCTGCGGCCTGGGGTGGCTGGGGTGGTGTCATGGCGCGGCCCAAGAGGAATGCTGGGGCGGAATTAGAACCGCAAGCGCGACCGCTGCAGGGTCACCAGCGGCAAGGCGATTCACGCCGCCAGCACCGACACGCCGCGCCGGCCCAGGCTCAGGGTGGCGCTGTCGCCGGGCGTCCAGTCGCGCGTCAGTTCGCTGGCGACGACGAACACCGACCCCAGCGCGGTGTCGAAACTCAACTCCCACAGGCTGCCCAGATAGGCCGCCTTGCTCAGACTGGCGGCCAGTCCAGGGGCGCCCGTCGGACCCAGTTGCCAGGCCTCGGGCCGCACCGCCACCTTGGCCGGGCCGGGCGCCATGGCCTGGTGCGGCGCAAAGCGCAGCGGGCCCAACACCACCTGCCCGTCGAGGTCGACGACCGCGTCGAACAGCATCGCCTCGCCCATGAAACCGGCGACGAAGGCGCTGGCGGGCTGCTCGTAGAGCTGCCGCGGCGTGCCGGCCTGGGCGACGCGGCCGGCGTCCATGACGATGATCTGGTCGCTGACCGCCAGCGCCTCGGCCTGGTCGTGGGTGACATAGGCCACGGTCAGCTTCAGGCGCTGCTGCAGCGCGCGGATGTCCTCGCGCATCGCCCGGCGCAGGCGCGCGTCGAGGTTGGACAAGGGCTCGTCGAACAGCATCACGCTGGGCTCCAGCACCAGCGACCTGGCCACCGCCACCCGCTGTTGCTGGCCGCCCGAGAGCTCGCTGGGCAGGCGGGCGTCGAAACCGCTCAGGCCAACCCCGGCCATCGCCTCGCGGGCCCTGCGCCGGGCGACCTCGCGCGCCACGCCGCTGACCGTCAGGCCGTAGGCGACGTTGGCCAGCACGTCCATGTGCGGGAACAGCGCATAGCTCTGGAACACCATGCTGACGTTGCGCTCGGCCGGGCCCAGCGTCGTGACCTCCCGGCCGTCGATGAAGATCTGGCCGCTGCTGGGCGACTCCAGCCCGGCGATCATCCGCAAGGTCGTGGTCTTGCCGCAGCCCGAGGGGCCGAGGATGGTTGTCAACGTGCCGCGCGGCACCGTCAGGTCTATGGCCTGAACCACCAGCGGCGAGGCGGCGCCGCCATAGCGTTTGCTGACCCGCCTGAACTCGATGCTCATCGTCCCCCCTTGAAGCGGCCGGCCGGCGCCCGGCCCGCGAATTGGCGCTGCAGCGGCGCTGCTGCTGCCGCCGCCGCGCTCACGGCAGCACCCGCCGGCCCAGTTGCCGCTGCCCGACCAGTGCCTGGATCGCCGCCACCGTCAGCGACATCAGCAGCATCAGCACGGTGCAGTAGGCCAGCGCCAGTCCGTAGTCGCCGTTGCCGACCCGGCTGATGATGTAGGTGGTCGCCAGCTCGTTCTCGGCGGTGACCAGGAAGACCACCGCCGACACCGTCGTCATGCTGCGCACGAAGCTGTAGACCAGGGCCGCGACCAGCGCCGGCTTGAGCAGCGGCAGCAGCACCCGGCGCAGGGTCGTTGCGGTGCCGGCGTGCAGCATGGCGCTGGCCTCGTCCAGGCTTCTGTCGATCTGCTTGAGGCTGGCCGATCCGGCCCGCACACCGACCGGCAGGCTGCGAAAGACAAAGCACAGCACGATGATCAGCCCGGTCCCGGTCAGCTCGAATGGCGGCACATTGAAGGCCAGGATGTAGCTCACGCCGAGCACGGTGCCGGGAATGGCGAAGGCCAGCAGGGCGGCGAACTCGAAGGCGCGGCGGCCGGCAAAGTCGGTGCGCGCCAGCAGCCACGCAATGAGCAGGCCGAGCGCGGCGCACAGCGGTGCGGCAATGGCCGACAGGCGCAAGGTGGTGAACAGCGAGTTCCAGGCGGTGCCGGCCCAGACCAGGCCATGGCTGCCCCATTGCAGGTCGAAGGCGCTGCGAAAGTGGACCAGGGTGGGGCTGTAGTCGCGGCCCCAGGTCTGGACGAAACCGCCGGCCAGGGCGAAGGCATAGACCACCGCAGTAAAACCCAACCACGGCACGGCCAGCGCCAGGCTGGCCCAGCGCACTGCCGGCGGCAGCGGCGGCGCGATGCCCGAGTCGCCCTTGCCGGCCACCGTGGTGTAGCTGCGGCGCCCAAGCAGACGCTGCTGGGCGAAGAAGGCGAGCAATGCCAGCAGCGTCAGCAGCAGCGCCAGCGAGGCGGCCCGGCCCTGGTCGAACTGGGCTCCGACGATGGCAAAGAAGATTTCGGTGGACAGCACCGCGTACTGCCCGCCGACCACCACCGGGTTGCCGAAATCGGCCATGCTCTCGATGAAGCCGACCAGGAAGGCATTGGCCAGGCCCGGCATCATCAACGGCAGGGTGACGCTGCGAAAGGTCGTCCAGCGGTCGGCGCGCAGGGTCTGCGCGGCCTCTTCCAGCGCTGGCGCGATGCCCTGGATGACACCGCGCAGGATCATGAAGGCGATCGGCGTGAAGGCGAACAACTGCGCCAGCCAGACGCCGAACAGGCCGTAGAACCAGCGCGTCGGCGTCACCCCGAACCAGGCCTCCAGCGCCTGGTTGACCAGACCCGCCCGGCCGAACAGCAGGATCAGGCCCAGGCCAACGACGAACGGCGGGGTGATGATGGGCAGCATCGCCAGCAGGTTCAGCGATTTGCGCCAGCGCGGCCTGCCGCGCTCGGCATAGAGCGCGATCAAGGCGCCCAAGAGGGTAGTACCGCAGGCCGTGAGCAGGGCCAGTGCCAGGGTGTTCCAGGCCACGCCGCAGCGCACCCCGCCGCTCAGGCAGGCCAGGCCCCAGACGCGCTCATGGCTGAGCCTGGCCCACAGCGCCGACAGCGACCAGGCGCCGGCATCGTCGACGAACGCCCCGACCAGGGCCTTGGCCACCGGCAGGCCGACGAACAGGGCCAGCAGGGCGGCCGACACCACCACCGCCGCAGCGACGAAGGTGTCGGCCCTGAAGCAGCCCAGCCGCGCCAGCCCACAGCCCAGCAATGCCAGCAGGCTCAGCAGCACCACCGCAGCGCCCAGGCCCATGCCAGGCTGGCCCAGGCCCAGGGCACCGAAGCCAGCGGCCAGGCCCTCGAATGCCCAGCCCTGCGCTGTGATGGCAAAACCGCTGGCGAGCAGGCCGATCAAGGCCAGCGCCGCGCCTGTGACCAGCCAGCCGCCCTGGCGCCGCCCGGCCGGCAACCACCAGCCCAGACTGCCCAGCAGCAAGCCGGCGGGCGCGAACAGCAACCATGGCCGGCCATGGCGCAGCACCTGGACCAGCCCGCTGGCGGTCTCGGCGCCGCCCCAGACGCCGGCCAGCCAGGCTGGCGACCCGCCGTCCTGCGGCCAGTACCAGGGCAGCGCGACGAACCCCAGCCAGCCCAGCAGCAGCCAGGCACCGATGGGTGAGCGGGCTGTCACCGTGGCAGCGCGTTGACGTCCTTCTCCCACTTGGCGATCAAGCGCTTGCGCTCGGCCGACGAACCGTACTTGGCGTAGTCGTAGGCGATGAACTTGATCTTCTTGAAGTCCGGCACCCGCGGGTCGACCGGCGTGGCCTTGTTCGACGGCAGTTGAAACTGCTTGGCCGCCGCGCCGAACTGCTGGGCCTGCGGTGTCAGCGCCCATTCATAGAACTGCTTGGCCTGCACCAGGTTGCGCGCGCCCTTGATGATGCTCATCGAGCCGATCTCAGCGCCGGTGCCTTCGGCCGGTGTCGCGGTCTCGACCGGGAAGCCCTGCATCTTCTCGCCCGGGCCGTCGTGGACAAAGCTGATCGCCACCGTCGCCTCGCCGCGCGCCACCGCCTTGATCGGACCGGTGCCGGAGCGCGGGTACTGGCTGATGTTCTTGTGCAGGGCCTTCATGTAGGCGAAGGCGGCATCCTCACCCATCAGTTGCACCAGGGTCGCGACCATGGTGTAGGCGGTGCCACTGGAAGCCGGATTGGCGACCTGGACCTCGCCCTTGAGCGCCGGGTCGAGCAGATCCGACCAGCGCGCCGGCGGGCTGAGCTTCTTCTTGGCCAGCAACTCGGTGTTGAAACCAAAGCCCAGCGGACCGGAGTACACCCCCACGGTTTTGTAGCCCGACTGCTGTGCCTGCTGCTGGGCCCAGGGGTGCAGTTGCGCCAGCGAGGCCGACTTGTACTCCAGCGTCAGGCCACTCTCCGCGCCCTGCAAATGCGGGTCACCGGTGCCGCCGAACCAGACATCGGTCTTGGGGTTGGCGCGTTCGGCGATCAACTGCGCCAGCGCCTCGCCCGAGCCCTTGAGCGAGACGTTGATCTTGATGCCGGTGGTTTTGGCGAACACCGTCTGGATCAGGTTGCACCACTCGGCCTGGACCGAGCAGATCACGTTCAACTGGCCAGCGTCCTGGGCCTGTGACTGGCCGGCTGCGGTGGCCAGCAACAGTGACACCACAAGGCGGCGCGGGACGGATGTGATGACGAGGCGCATGGCGGGGCCCTCCTGGGCAGTTGTGGGGTAGTGCGGTGGTGCCGGCGGCAGAGCGGGGGATCGTAGCCGCGCCAGGTCGGGCCCAGCCGGCCCGTCCGGGCCAATGCCGAGGCCAAAACCCGGGCAGCCGAGAATGCGCGGATGCGCCGCTTGGACTGCCCCGGGTTTGCCCGAACCGCCACCGGGCTGGCGCTGTGCCTGGCCGGGACTGTCCATGCCGCGACCTGGCAGGTCGAGCCCGGCGGGGCGATTGCGCGCCTGGCCGACGCGGTACGCCAGGCCGGTGACGGTGACACCATCCTGGTGGCCTCGGGCGACTACCACGGCGATGTCGGCGTCATCACCCAGAAGCGGCTGACGATCCGTGGGGTCGGCCAGCGGCCGGTGTTCCATGCGGACGGCCGCCATGCCGAGGGCAAGGCCCAATGGGTGCTGCGCGACGGCGAACTGACGGTCGAGAACCTGGCCTTCATCGGCACCCGGGTGCCCGACGGCAACGGTGCCGGAATCCGCTTCGAGGCCGGCCACCTGGTGCTGCGGCGCTGCGCCTTTCTCGACAACCAGATGGGCCTGCTGACCAACAACGTCGAGACCGCCAGGCTGGAGATCGAGGACAGCGAATTCGGCAACGCGCCGGGCGTGCCGGGAAAGCTCGAGCACTTGCTCTATATCGGCCGCATCGCCTCGGCCAGCGTGGTCGGCAGCCATTTCCATGGCGGCCACACCGGCCACCTGATCAAGTCACGCGCGGCGCGCACCTGGCTGGCCTACAACATGATCGTCGACGGGCCCGGCGGCAGCGCCTCCTACGAGGTCGATCTGCCCAACGGCGGTATTGCCACGCTGCTGGGCAACACCATCGGCCAGAGTGAGCTGACGCAAAACAACACCGTGGTGGCCTTTGGCGCCGAGGGCCAGCCCTGGCCAGTCAGCCGGCTGGTGCTGGCGCACAACACCTTGCTCAGCCCGGCCCTGCCCGAGTCGCGGTTCCTGCGCCTCTGGCCGGAGCGCCTGCCCGCCGACACCGCCGTGTATGCGCTCAACAACCTGACCGTGGGGGCAGGCGCATTTGCGCCTCTGGCGGGCGCCCCGGCCGGGCGGTTTGGCGGCAACCACGCGCTGCCCATGCCGCCGGACAGCGACCAGGCCAGGTTGGCGCGGATCATCGGCGACACCGACCGGTTCCCGGCGGTGCCGGCGCGCCTGCCCGACGGCACCGATCTGGCACCGCAGGCCGAGTTTGTCTGGCCGGCCGGCCGGATGCCGCTGGCCGCACGGCTGCACTGGTCGGCAGGGGCCTTCCAGCGCTGACGCCGCAGATTTCCGGGCCAAGAAACCACCGCATCAAAATCATGTAACCAAATTACACTGGTGGATGTCCTTCGACCTTGTGTTCTTCGGCGGCACTGGCGACCCGACCTGGCGCAAGCGGATGCCGGCCCTGTTCCAGGCCTGCCGCCACAGCAAGCTGCCAGGCGGCGGGCGGATCATGGCGGTGGCCCGCGACGGTTGCATCCGGGACGAGGAGCAATAGCGCCGTGCCAGCGACGCTGCCTCAGGCCGTGCCGCAATCCTGGGCCCCGCCGACCAGCGAGATGCTGTCCAGGATCGAGGCCAGCCTCCCGGCCTTGCCGCCGGCCGAGCAACGCGTGGCCCAGGTCCTGCTGGCCGACGCGCGCAGCTTTGCCTGCGAGCCCATCACCACGCTGGCCCAGCGGGCCCAGGTCAGCAAGCCCACGGTGGTGCGCTTCTGCCGCAGCGTCGGCTATGCCGGGCTGGCCGACTTCAAACGCAAGCTGGCCGGCGCCGTCAACGAGGGCGTGCCCTTTGTCCACCGCGCGGTCGACGAGGGCGACAGCACCCAGGGCCTGGTCGTCAAGGTCATCGACAACGCCGTAGCGGCGATGCTGAAGTACCGCAACGATGCCAGCGGCCATGCCTTCGAGCAGGCGCTGGCGCTGCTGGCCGCAGCCGGCAGCCAGGGCAAGCGGATCGAGTTCTATGGCGTCGGCAATTCAGGCATCGTCGCCCAGGACGCCCAGCACAAGTTCTTCCGCCTGGGCGTGCACTCCGCCGCCGTCAGCGACGGCCATGTCCAGGTCATGAGCGCGACCATGCTGGGCGCAGGCGACGTGGTGGTGGTGATCAGCAATTCCGGCCGCAGCCGCGACCTGATAGACGCCGCCGACATCGCCCGGCGCAAGGGCGCGGCGGTGATCGTGGTCACGGCCAGTGGCTCGCCGCTGGCCCATCTGGCACTGACCCACCACCAGGTGCTGCTGGCGGCCGACCATCCGGAAGACTTCGACCGCTACAGCCCGATGGTGTCGCGATTGCTGCACCTGACGATCATCGACATCCTGACCACCGGCGTGGCCCTGCGCCTGGGGCCGGCGCTGCGCCCAAAGCTGCAAGAGATCAAGCGCAACCTGCGGGCCAAGCGCTACATGCCCAACTGAGGCCAGCCTCTCAGCCGAGCAAGCCGTCGACCCCGTACAGCCTCGCCAGTTCGACCAACTTGGGCGGCGGGTTGGCGATCACAAGCGCTTTGCCGGCAGCCCTGGCGCTGCGCCGGCATTGCAGCAGCACCGCGATTGCCGCCGAATCGAGCGTGACCAACGCGGCGGCGTCAATGCAGGGCGCGGCGGTCTGGGCAATCGCCGATTCGAGCCCGGCCAGCACCTGCCGGGCCTGGCCAATGGTCAGCGCCGTCGGCAGCGCAATCACGGTCTGTGGCACCTCAGCTTTTGGCCGGGGAGGCGGTCGACTTGTTCTTCTGCGCCAGGGCGTTGATCAGCGCGTCGATACCGCCATTGGCCAGATCCTTGGCGAACTGCCCCCGGTAGGCATCGACCAGCCAAAAGCCACCGATGTTGATGTCGTAGATCTTCCAGGTCTCGGCAGCCCTTTCAAGCCGGTAGTCCAACTGGATCGCATCGCCCCGGCTGCGCACTTCGG
Source organism: Burkholderiales bacterium (assembly GCA_025350145.1). Lineage (GTDB taxonomy): Bacteria > Pseudomonadota > Gammaproteobacteria > Burkholderiales > Burkholderiaceae_C > Pseudaquabacterium. The sequence goes on from JANXYH010000082.1 coordinate 18,504, forward strand.
TGCGCACCACCAATTCGGTCTGGTCGGCGCCGCCGCGCAAGGGCTTGACGTTGATGGTCTGGTCCTTGACCTGGGTCAGCGCGCCGGCATAGGTGTTGACCAGCAGCGCCTTGAACACCTCCAGCATGCGGGTCTGCTGGTCCGGGCTGGCACCCCGCCACTGCGGGCCGACGGCGCTGCCGGTCATGCGCTGGAAGTTGACGCTCGGCATAACCTTGGTATCGACCAGGGCCCGGATACGGCCGAGGTCGCCGCCCTGCAGGGCCTTGTCGGTCTTGAGCGCGTCCAGCACCTCGCCGGACAACTGGCGCACAAATGCGTCAGCGGCCAGTGGCTCGGCGCGCAGTGCCGGGCTCAGCGCCAGCAGTGTCAGGGTGAGGGCCGCCAGGCCAAGTTGTCGCAACATGAGAATGGTCCTTTGGGGAGTCGGGCGAACGGTCTGTCCGCCGACCATCAACGCGCCGCCCGGCGCCGAGGTTCACCGCTGCCGGTCATTTGCTGGCCGGTGGCGCAGCATCTTCGGGTGGATCGCCGTCGTAGATCAGGCTGCGGCGTCGCGCCAGGTAGGCATCGCGCAGCAGGATGTACTTGTCCAAGGCGATGCCATCGAGCACCTGCCCGGCGGTCAGCAAATGCACCCGGGTGTCGAGCGCACGCACGGCCGTTGCCAGATTGCGTTCGCGCGCCCGGTGCAGCACCAGGCTGGGCCCCGACAGGCCCTCGTCCACCAGCCGGGCGCTGCCATCGCGCAGGCTAGACGGCCCGAGCAAGGGCAGCACCAGGTACGGGCCGCTGCCTACGCCCCAGACACCCAGGGTCTGACCGAAGTCCTCGTAGCCGCGCCGCTCCAAGCCAATTTCGTCGGCGGGGTCGAAGAACCCGCCCAGGCCGAACAGGGTGTTGGTGCCGACCCGCATGCCCATCTCCAGCGCCAACTGCGGCTTGGCCTGCAGCAGCAAGTTCAGCGCCGACCAGGCATCGCCGAAATTGCCCAGGACGTTGGAGATGCCGTCGCGCAACCATTCCGGCACGACCGCCTGGTAGGCCTGCGCGGCCGGCTTGAGCGCGGCCTTGTCCAGGCCTTCATTGAAAGCAAACACCTGGCGGTTGAAACCTTCCCAGGGGTCGGCCTTGTTGGGCGGGCCAGACTCGGTGGTGGCGCAACCGGCCAGTTGCAGAACCGCGCCGAGTGCCATCGCACAGGCGCCACGGCGCCAGCCAAGTCCGCTCATTTCTTCGCTCCTTCGCTCTTGCCAGCGCCGTCGGTGCCGGCCTCGGCAGCCTTGTTGAATAGAAACTGGCTGATCAGGTTCTCCAGCACCACCGCCGACTGGGTCTGCTTGATCTCGCTGCCCGGGGCCAGGTTCTTCAGCTCGCCGCCAGGCTCCAGGCCGATGTATTGGTCGCCGAGCAGTCCGGCGGTCAGGATCTTGGCCGAGGTGTCGACCGGGAACTCGTAGCGGCTATCGATCTCAAGGGTGACCACGCCCCTGAAGAACTTCGGGTCGAAACCGATGTGGCTGACACGGCCGACCGTGACGCCGGCCGAACGCACCGTGGCACGCGGCTTGAGGCCGCCGATGTTGTCGAAGTTGGCGCGCAGGGTGTAGCTGTCGTTGCTGCCGAAGCTGGCCAGGTTGGCGGCCTTGAGCGCCACAAACAGCAGCGCCGCCAGACCCAGCAGGACGAACAGCCCGACCGCGGTTTCAAGTCCTCTTCGTTGCATGGTGGCTGTGCCTTGGTTGTGGGCTCAAGGGGTGGAGAACATGAGCGCGGTGAGGATGAAATCCATGCCCAACACGGCCAGCGATGAGATCACAACCGTGCGGGTGGTGGCATAGGCCACGCCCTCGGGCGTGGCCTCGGTGACATAGCCCTGGTAGAGCGCGACAAAGGTGCAGATCAGGCCGAACACCGCGCTCTTGGCGACGCCATTGCCGATGTCGCGCCAGATGTCGACGCGGGCCTGCTGGATCGACCAGAAGTTGCCCGCATCGATGCCGATCAGGCCAACCGCGACCACCCAGGCACCGACGATACCAATCGCCGAGAACAGGATCGCCAACAGCGGCATCGCTACCACACCGCCCAGAAGGCGAGGCGCCAGCACCCGGGCGCGCGGGTCGATGGCCATCAACTCCATCGCTGCGAGCTGCTCGCCGGCCTTCATCAGGCCGATCTCGGCGGTCAGCGAGGTGCCGGCCCGGCCGGCGAACAGCAGCGCCGTGACGACTGGCCCGAGTTCACGCACCAGGCTCAGATTGACGATCAGGCCCAGCGATTCGGCGGCGCCGTAGGCCACCAAGGCGTAGTACATCTGCAAGGCCAGGACAAAGCCCACCGCCAGCCCCGAGGCCAGAATGATCACCAGCGAGCGGTTGCCGATGGCGTGGATCTGCGCCACCACCAGCGAGAACCGGCGCAGCGCCTGCGGCAGCACCCGGACCAGTTCGGCAAAGAAGATCGCCGCCTGGCCGAGTGCCCGCAACAGGCCCAGCACATGGGCGCCGACCGAGCGGATGGCGTCCATCATGGCGACGCCAACCCGAAGTCGCTGGCGAGATCGGCCGCCGGGTAGTGGAACTTGACCGGCCCGTCGGGCTCGCCACGAACGAACTGGCGCACCTCCGGGTCGGTCGAGTCCATCAGCTCCCTGGGCGTGCCCTGGGCGACGATGCGCCCACCCGGGGCGGCCATCAAGACCACGTGGTCGGCGATCGCCATGCACTCGGGCACGTCGTGCGAGATCACCAGCGAGGTTGCGCCGGTGACGTCGTTGAGGGTGCGGATCAGCTTGGCGGCCACACCCATCGAAATCAGGTCCAGCCCGGCGAAGGGCTCGTCATAGATGATCAGCTCGGGGTCGAGTGCGATCGCCCGGGCCAGGGCGATGCGCCGGGCCATGCCGCCCGAGACCTCGGCGATCTTCAGCGCCGCGGCGCCGCGCAGGCCGACCGCATTGAGCTTCATCAGCACGATGTCATGGACCAGCGACTCGGGCAGGTCGGTCATCTCGCGCAGCGGGAATGCGACGTTGTCGTAGACCGTCAGGTCGGTGAACAGGGCGCCGAACTGGAACAGCATGCCCAGGCGGCGGCGCAGCCGGTAGAGCTGCTGGCGGTTGCGGACATCGACGACCTCGCCGTCGAACACCACTTGACCGCTGCTGACGCCGTGGACACCGGCGACCAGGCGCATCAGGGTGGTCTTGCCGCAGCCCGAACCACCGAGTATGGCCGTGACCTGGCCGCGTTGAAAACGCAGGTTGACGTCGTTGAGGATGGTGCGACTGGCGTCGTAGCCAAACTTGACGTGGTCAATCGCGATCAGCGTGTCGGCGGCGGTCAAAGAGTGAAAGGCGTCGGTGCGGGCAGGTTCGAAAAGATTCTCGCATGCCGTGTTTACCCTAGTGCCAGGCCACCGCCGGGCGCTGGCGCAAAGAAGTGTGCAGCGCCGGCTCGAATCTGTCCGAGATCGGCTTCGGTTCAGCCCAGCGCCTGGCCGAAGTCGTCGATCAGGTCGGCGGCGTCTTCCAGGCCCACGGACAACCGGATCAGGCCGTCGCTGATCGCCATCGCGGCGCGCACCTCGGCGCCGGCCTCGTGGAAGATGGTCGGCGCGACCGGGATGATCAAGCTGCGGTTGTCGCCCAGGCCGGTGGCCTTGATCGGCAATTGCAGGCGGTTGAGCACCGCAACAAGCCGGCCGGGGTCGCGCAATTCGAACGACAGCAGCCACGAGCCGGCCGAAAACAGCGCCCTGGCAATCGCGTGCTGCGGGTGACTGGGCAACATCGGGTAGCGCACGCCGCCGATCGCCGGATGGGCCAGCAGCCAATCTGCCAGGCGCAGCGCCGTGGCGCTGGTCTGGGCCACGCGCAGGGCCAGCGTCTCGCTGCCCAGGCTGATCTGGTGCGCCTGCTCGGACGACAGCGAGGCGCCCATGTCGCGCAGGCCCTTCTTGCGGATCTGCTGCAAGGCCTGCTGGCGGGGATCGAGGCGGCGATAGGAGGCAAAGATGTTCGGGTACGTCGACCAGTCAAAACAGTCGGTGGCGGTGACCGCGCCACCCAGCGCCGCACCATGGCCGGCGATGGTCTTGGTCAGCGAGTTGATGACCAGGGCAGCGCCGACATCGCGCGGGCGGAACAGGGCCGGCGAGGTGATGGTGTTGTCGACCACGTAGACCAGGCCGCGCTCGCGGCAGAGCTGGCCCAGTGCCGCCAGGTCGGGGACCTGGGTGCCGGGGTTGGCAATGGTCTCGACGAACACCATCCGGGTGTTGGGCCGCAGCGCGGCGCGGACCGCGTCGATGCTGCCGCTGTCGACCAGGCTGACCGCCACGCCCAGATCGGCCAGGGTGCCGAAGAAACTGTGGGTGTTGCCAAAGACGTAGCGGCTGGCCAGCAGATGGTCACCGGCGCGCAGCAGCGTCAGCATGGTTGCCGTGATCGCCGCCATGCCGGTGGCAAAGCAGACCGTGCCCAGCCCCGCCTCCATGCCGGTGATGCGCGACTCCAGCGCCGCCGTCGTCGGCGTACCCTGGCGGGCGTAGTTGTAGGCCGGGGTCTTGAGCGTGCCCTGGAACACGCCGATCAGGTCCTCGACCCGCTCGAAACCGTACTGCACCGAGCTGTGGATCGGCTCGTGGATCGCGCCCGCAGGCGTGCCGCGCAGGCGGTCGGCATGCTGGGCTGTGCTGGCGGGCTTCAGGGTCATCGCGGCAAGTTGGTGGATTGCATCAGGAAAGCGTCGATGCTGCGTGCCGCCTGCCGACCTTCACGGATCGCCCAGACCACCAGCGACTGGCCACGGCGCATATCCCCGGCGGCGAACACCTTGTCGGCGCTGGTCCGGTAGCCGCCCTCGTCAGTGCCGGCCTTGGCGTTGCCGCGGCCATCGCGCTCGACGCCAAAGGCCTCGAGCACGCTGGCCAGCGGGTGGGTGAAACCCATCGCCAGGAGCACCAGATCGGCGGGGTAGTCGCGCTCGCTGCCGGCAACCTCGACCAGCTTGCCGTCCTGGTTGGCGACATTGACGGTTTGCAGCGACCGGACCTTGCCGTCGCTGCCGGCAAAGGCCTTGGTGGCGATCGCGAACTCGCGCCCGCAGCCTTCTTCATGGCTGGAGCTGGTGCGCAGCTTGTAGGGCCAGAACGGCCAGGTCAGCGGCCGGTCTTCTTCCTCGGGCGGGCGCGGCATGACCTCGAACTGGGTGACGCTGGCCGCGCCATGGCGGTTGCTGGTGCCGACGCAGTCGCTGCCGGTATCGCCGCCGCCGATCACGATCACGTGTTTGCCGTCGGCGCGGATTTGCTGGCTCAGCGCGTCGCCGGCATTGACCTTGTTCTGCTGCGGCAGGAACTCCATCGCGAAGTGCACGCCGTCGAGATCGCGGCCGGGCACCGGCAGATCGCGGCTTTGCTCGGCGCCGCCGGCCAGCAGGACCGCGTCGAACTGCGCCAGCAGGGCCAGTGCGCTGAGCGTCTCGGTGGCGTCGTTGGGCACCTTGCTGCCCGCGCCGCTGGCCGGCAATGCGCCGACCAGCACGCGGCTGCGAAAGACCACACCCTCGGCCTGCATCTGCGCGACGCGGCGGTCGATCAGCGACTTTTCCATCTTGAAGTCGGGGATGCCGTAGCGCAGCAGACCACCGATGCGGTCGCTCTTCTCGAACACCGTCACCGCGTGGCCGGCACGGGCGAGCTGCTGCGCCGCCGCCAGGCCGGCCGGGCCAGAGCCGACCACCGCCACGGTCTTGCCGGTCTGGCGCGCCGCCGGCATTGGCTGGACCCAGCCTTCGACCCAGGCGCGGTCAATGATCGCGTGCTCGATTGACTTGATGCCGACCGGGTCGGCGTTGACGTTGAGCGTGCAGGCCGCCTCGCACGGCGCAGGGCAGATCCGGCCGGTGAACTCGGGGAAGTTGTTGGTGCTGTGCAGCACCTCAATCGCGTTGCGCCAGTCGCCCTGGAACACCAGGTCGTTGAAGTCCGGAATGATGTTGTTGACCGGGCAGCCGCTGTTGCAGAACGGCGTGCCGCAGTCCATGCAGCGCGCGCCCTGCTGCTTGGCCTGCTCGGCGTTCAGGCCGATGACGAACTCGCGGTAATTCTTGACCCGCTGCGCCACCGGCTCGTAGCCCTCTTCGAGCCGCTCGAACTCCAAAAATCCTGTGACCTTGCCCATTTTTTTGTTCCTGTCTTGCTGTGCGCCGATCTGGTCGCTCACTTCGCCGCTGCGGTGCTGCCCACCGCCTCGTCGGCCTTGGGCTTGCGCAGCGTCGCCGCGCTCTGGCGGGCAGCGTTGAGCTCGCCCAGCGCGCGCCGGTATTCGTTCGGGAAGATCTTGACGAACCTGGCCCTGGCGCTGTCCCAGTCGTCAAGGATCTCGCGGGCGCGCAGCGAGCCGGTCCAACTGTGGTGCTGCTCGACCAGGGCGCGGAGTTGCTCCTCGTCGGTCTGATCCAAGTGCCAGACCGCACGCGGCAGGGCCGCCACCTGCTCGCTCGCCGGCAGGACCTTGCCCAGGCTCACCATCGCCGGGTTGCAACGCTGGCTGAACTGGCCATCGTCGTCGTAGACATAGGCGATGCCGCCCGACATGCCAGCGGCGAAGTTGCGCCCGGTCTTGCCCAGCACGACCACGGTGCCGCCGGTCATGTACTCGCAGCCGTGGTCGCCCGTGCCTTCGACCACGGCGGTGGCGCCGGACAGGCGCACGGCAAAGCGCTCGCCGGCCACGCCGCGGAAAAAGGCCTCGCCGCTGGTCGCGCCGTACAGCGCGGTGTTGCCGATGATGATGTTCTTGGTCGCGTCACCGCGGAAGTCAATCGACGGCCGCACCACCACCCGGCCGCCCGACAGCCCCTTGCCGGTGTAGTCGTTGGCGTCGCCGATCAGGTACTGGGTGATGCCCTTGGCCAGGAAGGCGGCAAAGCTCTGCCCGCCGGTGCCCTCCATCTGCATGAAGATGGTGTGGTCGGGCAGGCCCTCGGGGCGCTGGCGGATCAACTCGCCCGAGAGCATCGCCCCGACCGAGCGGTTGCCGTTGCGCACGCCCTCCATGAACTGCACCTTCTCGCCGTGCTCGATTGCCGGCCGGCACTTCTCGATCAGCTTGACGTCGAGTGCCCGCTCCAGGCCATGGTCCTGGGCCTCGACATGCAGGCGCGCCACCTCGGCTGGCAATTGCGGCTGGTAGAAGACCCGGCCGAAGTCCAGGCCACGCGCCTTCCAGTGGGCGATGCCCTTCTTGGTGTCGAGCAGGTCGGCCCGGCCGATCAGCTCGTCGAAGCTGCGGATGCCCAACTGGGCCATGATCTGGCGCGCCTCCTCGGCGACGAAGAAGAAGAAGTTGACGACATGCTCGGGCTTGCCGGCAAACTTCTTGCGCAGCACCGGGTCCTGCGTGGCCACCCCGACCGGGCAGGTGTTGAGGTGGCATTTGCGCATCATGATGCAGCCCTCGGCGACCAGCGGCGCGGTCGCAAAGCCGAACTCGTCGGCGCCCAGCAGGGCACCTATCACCACGTCGCGCCCGGTCTTCATCTGGCCGTCGGCCTGGACCCGGATGCGGCCACGCAGGCGGTTCAGCACCAGGGTCTGCTGGGTCTCGGCCAGGCCCAGCTCCCAGGGCGTTCCGGCATGCTTGATGCTGGACCAGGGCGAGGCGCCGGTGCCGCCGTCATGGCCGGCAATCACCACATGGTCGGCCTTGCACTTGGCCACACCGGCAGCGATGGTGCCGACCCCGACTTCGCTAACCAGCTTGACGCTGACGCTGGCGCGCGGGTTGGCGTTCTTCAGGTCGTGGATCAGTTGCGCCAGGTCCTCGATCGAATAAATGTCGTGGTGCGGCGGCGGGCTGATCAGGCCGACGCCGGGCACGCTGTAGCGCAGCATGCCGATGTATTCGCTGACCTTGCCGCCAGGCAACTGGCCGCCCTCACCGGGCTTGGCACCCTGGGCCATCTTGATCTGCAACTGGTCCGCCGACACCAGGTATTCGGTGGTCACACCAAAGCGGCCCGAGGCCACCTGCTTGATCTTGCTGCGCAGGCTGTCGCCGGCCTGCATCGTGTAGTCCGCAGCCATGACCTTGCTGCCGAGCAGCTCCGAGACCTTGGTGCCGGCGACGATGGGGATGCCCTTCAACTCCTGGCGGTAGCGGGCTGGGTCTTCGCCGCCCTCGCCGGTGTTGCTCTTGCCGCCGATGCGGTTCATGGCAATCGCCAGCGTGGTGTGGGCCTCGGTGCTGATCGAGCCCAGGCTCATCGCCCCGGTGGCAAACCGCTTGACGATCTCCACCGCCGGCTCAACCTCGTCCAGCGAGATCGCCCTGGCCGCGTCGAGCTTGAACTCGAACAGCCCGCGCAGGGTCATGTGGCGCTTGCTTTGGTCATTGATGAGCTGGGCGTATTCCTTGTAGGTCTCGAACTTGCCCGAGCGCGCGCTGTGCTGCAGCTTGGCAATCGCGTCGGGTGTCCACATGTGCTCCTCACCGCGGCTGCGCCAGGCGTATTCGCCGCCGGCATCGAGCATCCGCGCCAGCACCGGGTCGTCGCCAAAAGCCGCGACATGCATCCGCAGCGCCTCTTCGGCGACCTCGAAGACACCGATGCCGCCGACCTGGGTGGCGGTGCCGCGGAAGAACTTGGCGACAAACTCAGGCGCCAGGCCGATCGCCTCGAACAACTGCGCGCCGCAATACGACATGTAGGTCGAGACGCCCATCTTCGACATGATCTTGGACAGCCCCTTGCCGACCGCCTTGACGTAGTTGGCAATCGCCTTTTCGGCCGACAGCGCGCCGGGCAGATCGGCGTGGATGCTGGCCAAGGTCTGCATCGCCAGGTAGGGGTGGACGGCTTCGGCGCCATAACCGGCGAGCACCGCGAAGTGGTGCACCTCGCGCGCCGAGCCGGTCTCGACCACCAGGCCGACCGTGGTGCGCAGGCCCTCGCGCACCAGGTGGTGGTGCACGGCGGACAAGGCCAGCAGCGCCGGGATCGCGACCTGCTCGCGGCCCATCCGCCGGTCGGTGAGGATGATGATGTTGTGGCCGCCCGAGCCCTGCACCCCGCGCAGCGCGTCCACCGCCTCGGCGCAGAGCGAGGCCAGCTTGGCTTCTACGCCTTCGTGGCCCCAGGCCAACGGGTAGGTGATGTCGAGCTCGTAGCTGTTGAACTTGCCGCCGGTGTGGCGCGCGATGTCGCGCAGCCGCGCCATGTCCTCGAAATCCAGCACCGGCTGGGTGACTTCGAGGCGCATCGGCGGGTTGATGGCGTTGATGTCGAGCAGGTTCGGGCGCGGGCCGATGAAGCTGTTCAGGCTCATCACGATGGCCTCGCGGATCGGATCGATAGGCGGGTTCGTGACCTGGGCAAAGAGCTGCTTGAAGTAGTTGTACAGCGGCTTGTTCTTGTCCGACAGCACCGCCAGCGGTGAGTCGTTGCCCATCGAGCCAATCGCCTCCTCACCGGCCGCGGCCATCGGCGCCAGCAGGAACTTCAAATCCTCCTGGGTCGTGCCGAAGGCCTGCTGGCGGTCGAGCAGGCTGTCGGCGAATTCGCCCGGGCCGGCGCTGCCGGGGGCGACCGGGATCGAATCCAGCTTGACCCGCACGTTCTCTATCCATTGGCGGTAAGGCCGGGCGCTGGCGTACTGGGTCTTGAGCTCCTCGTCGTCGACGATGCGGCCCTGCTCCAGGTCGATCAGGAACATCTTGCCCGGCTGCAAACGCCACTTGATCTTGATCTTGTTCTCGGGGATGGGCAGCACGCCGGACTCGGAGGCCATGACCACCAGGTCGTCATTGGTGACGATGTAGCGCGCCGGGCGCAGGCCATTGCGGTCGAGCGTGGCGCCGATCTGCTTGCCGTCGGTGAAGACCATTGCCGCCGGGCCATCCCAGGGCTCCATCATCGCCGCGTGGTACTCGTAGAAGGCGCTGCGGCGCGGGTCCATGCCCTCGTGCTGCTCCCAGGCCTCGGGGATCATCATCATCGCCGCCTGGGCCAGCGGGTAGCCGGCCATGGTCAGCAGCTCCAGGGCGTTGTCGAAGGTGGCGGTGTCGCTCTGGCCCTCGAAGCTGATCGGGTAGAGCTTGGGCAGGTCGTCGCCCAGCACCGGCGACTTCATCACCCCTTCGCGCGCCCGCATCCAGTTGAAGTTGCCCTTGACGGTGTTGATCTCGCCGTTGTGCGCCACCATCCGGTAGGGGTGGGCCAAGGGCCACTCGGGGAAGGTGTTGGTCGAGAAGCGCTGGTGCACCAGCGCCAGCGCCGAGACCACCCGCGGGTCGGCCAGGTCGCGGTAATACTGCCCGACCTGGTTGGCCAGCAACAGGCCCTTGTAGATCACCGTGCGGCAACTCATGCTCGGCACGTAGTACTCGCGGCTGTGGGTCAGTTGCAGCTTCTGGATCGCCGCCGAGGCGGTCTTGCGGATCACGTACAGCTTGCGCTCCAGCGCGTCGGGCACGATCACGTCGGCGCCGCGGCCGATGAAGATCTGCCGGATCACCGGCTCCTTGGCGCGCACCGTTGGCGACATCGGCATGTCGCGATCGACCGGTACATCGCGCCAGCCGATCAGCACCTGGCCCTCGGCCTTGATCGCCCGCGCCAGCTCCTGCACGCAGGCCAGCCGCGAGGCCTGCTCCTTGGGCAAGAACACCATGCCCACGCCGTACTCGCCGGGTGGCGGCAGGCTGATGCCCTGTTGCGCCATCTCGGCGCGGTAGAACTCGTCGGGCAACTGGATCAGGATGCCGGCGCCATCGCCCATCAGCTTGTCGGCCCCGACCGCGCCGCGGTGGTCCAGGTTCTCGAGGATCTTCAGGCCCTGCTCGACGATGGCGTGGCTGCGCTGGCCCTTGATGTGGGCGACAAAGCCGACACCGCAGGCGTCATGCTCATGGCCCGCCTGATACAGGCCATGCGTCGCCATGGCGGCAATCTCTTCACGGCTGGCGGATTCAGGGTGGACACGCATGGCAGGCTCCTTCGCAACACAGGGGGGGCGAATTTACTGCACCGCAGCAATTGACTCAAGCGCTATTAATTAGGGTCAGACCCATTAAAGTGGCGCAACTGCGCGGTGTGCCCTGTTTAATGGGGACACACCACTCTCCACGCGCGGCGTTCAAGCCCGCCGCGGCCTGCCGCGCGGCCGCGCCGCCACGGGCCGGCCGGCGCTCTGCGCCAGATCGCGCAAAAACGCCGGATCGCCCAAGGCCCAGCCGCTGTGGGCAGCGGCCAGCACGCGCTGCATGTCGGCGGCATTCAAGCCATCGTCGATCAGCCTGCGGTAGCTGGCCTCGCGTTCGAACGGGGTGTTGCCCAGTTCCCAATAGGACCGCGCCAAAGTCACCAGCGGGTCGCGCACCAGGCCGAGGTGGTGGCGCGCGCTGGACCAGACATAGTCGCCAGCGCAGGGCACCTTGCCGCGCTGCAGCGCCAGCAGATCGATCGCCAGCAAGGCTGCATGCGCCAAGCCGCCGGGCTGGACCACTGCGGCGCGGAACCGCCCGGCCCAGAGGCTGCCGCTGCGGCCGTGGCGCCGGTTGAAACCGGCCACATAGCGCCGGCCCAGGCCCTGCATCAGCCGGCCCAGGCCTTCGCCAAGGACCGGCGTCAGCAACAGCCAGATCTCGTCGTCGAGCAGCGCATAGGCATGCACGGCCGCGGGATGCTGGCGTGCGGATTCGCGCAGCGCGCCCAGGAACAGGCGCCGGTCGGCGTCGTCGCGGAACACCGCGTCGCCGGCATGCCCGACCAGGCGCACCAGGTGCGGCAGACCGGCCACGGCCAGGCGCGGCTGGCGAGCCATGGCCTCTCAGATCGGCGCCTGCGTGAACACGTCGCGCCCGCTCAGGCGTTGGTGCTCGCGGGCGGCGAACCGGTCGGTCATGCCGGCGACGTAGTCAGCGACGGCGCGGTGGCGGCCATCGCCGGCAGCGTTGGCGCTGTGCTCGGGCGGCATCTCGTCGGGCCGGGCGAGGTAGGCGGCGAACAACTCGGCGACCACGCCGCGTGCCTGCTCGGTGGTGCGCTGCACCTGCGGGTGGCGGTACAGGGCAGCGAACAGAAAGCGCTGCAATTCACGGGTGGCCTTGGCCATCGCAGGCGAAAAGGCGACCAGGCCGGGCTGCCGACGGACCGCATCGGCGTCGGCCGGGGCGGCGGCTATCAGGCGCAGCGAGGTGTGGTCGATCACGTCATGGACCTGCGCCGACAACAACCGGCGGATGGTCTCGAACAAGAGTCGGCGGCCAGGCTGGTGCGCCAGTTGCGGGTGATCGGCCAGGGCCTGGGCGCGCAGCCTACGCACGATCCCGACCTGGTCGAGCTGGTCCAGGCTGAGCAGGCCGGAGCGCACGCCATCGTCCAGGTCATGGGCGCTGTAGGCGATCTGGTCAGCCAGATCCGTGAGTTGGGCCTCCAGGCTCGGCTGGCTGCCGACCAGGAAGCGCTGCCCAACGCCGCCGGGCTGCTCACGCTCCAGCAGCCGGGCATTGCGCCGGCTGCAATGCTTCAGGATGCCCTCACGGGTCTCGAAGCACAGGTTCAGCCCGTCAAAGGCCGGGTAGCGCGCCTCCAGGCGGTCGACCACGCGCAGGCTCTGCAGGTTGTGCTCGAAGCCGCCGTGGCCACGCATGCAGGCGTTGAGCGCGTCCTGCCCGGCGTGGCCGAACGGGGTGTGGCCCAGGTCGTGGGCCAGGGCGATGGCCTCGACCAGGTCCTGGTTCAGCCCCAGGCCCCGGGCAATCGAGCGGCCCAGTTGGGCGACCTCGAGCGAGTGCGTCAGCCGGGTTCGAAACAAATCACCCTCGTGGTTGACGAAGACCTGGGTCTTGTAGACCAGGCGCCGGAAGGCGGTGCTGTGCACCACCCGGTCGCGGTCGCGCTGGAAGTCGTCGCGCAGCCGAACCGCCGGCTCCGCGTGCAGGCGGCCGCGCGACCGGGCGGCGTGGCTGGCGTAGCGTGCCAGGCCCGGCCCAGCGCCGAGGCGCTCAGGCACTGTGGGCACGGATGGCCGCGCCGACTTCAGCCTCGGGCGCGGCGCGCAGCACCGCCCGGCCCAGGCCGTCGATCAAGACATAGCGGATCGCGCCGGCCTCAGCCTTTTTGTCGGTCTGCATCAGTTGCAGCCACTTGTCCAAGGGCCAGGCTGGCGCCTGCACCGGCAGGCCGGCACGCAGCAAGAGATTGCGCAGACGCGGCACCAGGCCGGGCTCGGCCAGGCCCAGGCGCACCGACAACTCGGCCGCGATCACCATGCCGCAGGCCACGGCCTCGCCGTGCAGCCAGGCGCCAAAACCGAGGCCGGCCTCGATCGCATGGCCGAAGGTGTGGCCGAAATTGAGGATGGCGCGCAGGCCGCCCTCGCGTTCGTCCTGGCCGACCACCTCCGCCTTGATTTCGCAAGACCGGCGCACCGCGTGGGCCAGGGCTTGCGGATCGCGGGCCAGCAGCCGGTCGATGTGTGATTCCAGCCAGGCCAGCAATGCCGGATCGGCGATCGGGCCGTACTTGATGACCTCGGCCAGACCGGCGGCCAGCTCGCGCGGTGGCAGGCTGCTGAGCAGGTCGAGGTCGCACACCACCCGCAGCGGCTGGTAGAACGCGCCCACCATGTTCTTGCCCAAGGGGTGGTTGACGGCGGTCTTGCCACCGACCGAAGAATCGACCTGGGCCAGCAAGGTGGTCGGCACCTGCACGTAGGGCACGCCGCGCATGTAACAGGCGGCGGCAAACCCGGTCATGTCGCCGACCACCCCGCCGCCCAGGGCGTAGAGCACGGTCTTGCGGTCGCAGGCCGCGCCCAGCAGGCAGTCGAACACCCGGTTCAGGTGGACCCAGTCCTTGTACTGTTCGCCGTCCGGCAGGGCCAGTTGCAGCACCCGGCCGTGCTGGCGCTCAAGTTGGTTGGCCAGCCGCTGGGCATAGCGTGGCGCGACCGTGGTGTTGCTGACGATCAGCGCGTCGGCCGATGCCGGCAGGCCTTGCCAGGCCGACGGATCGTCGAGCAGGCCGCTGCCGATCAGGATGTCGTAGCTGCGCTGCCCAAGGGTGATTCGAACCGGGGGCTGGGCGGGTGCGGACATGGCCGCGATTATCGGTGCCGGCCGCGCGCCTGCGCCGGTCAAGCCTTGATCGGCGGCGGCGGCGGCGGCGGCATCGACAGCACCCGGCCTACCGTGGCCGGCACCTGCAGCGGGTCGATCACCCCGGCCAGTTCCAGTTGCATCAGGATCATGTTGACCAGGGTCGGCACCGATGGCCGTCCGGTCTCGATGACGAAACGGGCGGCCTGGCGGTACAGCGGGTCACGCTCGTGGTACAGGTCGCGGAGCCGGCGCAGCGGGTCCTTGACCTGCAACAACGGCCGCTGCAGGTCGTGGCGCAGGCGCCGAAACAGCTCTTCGGGCGTAGAGCGCAGATAAACCACCTGGGAGCGCGCCGCCAGAATGCGCCGATTGGCCTCGCGCACCACCGTGCCGCCGCCGGTGGCCACCACCGCCTGGCCGGTCTGGGCGACATCGGCGATGACCTCTTGCTCCAGTTCGCGAAAGGCCGGCTCGCCATGCTGCTCGAAGTAGGCGCGGATCGAGCCGCCGATGCGTCGCTCTATCTCGTGGTCGCTGTCGATGAAGCGCCAGCCCAGTTGGCGCGCCAAGTGGCGCCCGACCGTGGACTTGCCACAGCCGGGCATGCCAACGAGCGAAATGGTCAAGGCATCAATTGGGGTTGGTGCAGACCGTGGCCTGACCGTATGGGCTGGCCACGAAGGCCGGCGCCACGTTCTTGTCGGTGACGTCCTTGGCGATATAGGGCAGATTGCCAACCCCATAGAACAGGCCGCTGTACTGGGCCCGGGCCTCGGTGCCGGAGATGCCGGTGGCGGTCACGGTGATCACGAAATCCACCCACGAGGCCAGGTTCTTGCCGTACTCGATCTGGATGATCGCCAGGCCGCTGGCGTCGGTGGTGGCCGAGCCGACGATGGACACCGCCACATCGGCCTTGCGCGGGTCCAGTGAGCCGTTCCAGTTCAGGTCCTCGCCGCGCGCCGACAAGGCCGGCGTAGCCACTTTGGGGTCTAAGGCGCTGGCCTCGCGCACGCCGTTGCGGTTGAAGTCTTCGTTCGGGCACGCAGGCTGGGTCGTGGGCGCCAGCAAGCCCCAGGCGCCGGCAACGGCGTCGTACTGGTAGGCCTCGGTGCTGACCAGCTTCATGTTCTGCACCCACACATTGGCCACCAGGTCAAACTTGTAGAGGCCCTTGTAGTAGCTGGGCAGATCCACCGACGGTGTGATCAAGGCGCCGGCCTTGGCTCGCCCGGCCGAATCGACCACCATCACCACGTACTGCTTGGTGTAGGTCAATCCGGCGGAGCCCGAACCGACCGTGTTGTCGGTGCGGATCGAGATCGACAGGGCTTCAGAGGCCACGGTCAGTGTTGACGAGACCGCGTTCGGGCAGGTGCCGGCGGCAAAGTCGACCAAGTCCCAGCAGGCGCGGACCGTGACGCCATCGGTGGGGCTGGAGATCTGGCCCGGCGTGAATGTGCCGCGCGCCACCCCAGAGGCATCCGAATAGGCGTAGCTGCCGACATAGCTGACCACGCCGTCGGAACTGCTGGCGTTGCCGGCCAGGTCGAAGCGCACCCGGATGTTCTGGATCGGTGCGTTGCCCGGCCCGACGAACAGCGCGCGCAACTGAACCTGGTTGGTGACGCTGCCCACGGAGTTGACCGAGACCACGCTCGGGCTGGGTGTCAAAGACGCCGACGAGGGCACGGTGCTGGCCACGGGCACGGTGCCGGTCACGACCACTGCCACCGTCGAATTCAGCGCGTCGCCAGCGGCCGTGGCCAGCAGGCTCAGCGAGCCTGGCGCAGCGGGCGCGGCGTAGCTGTAGCTGAAGGCACCGTTGGTGTCGGTGACCCCGACAACACTGGGCAAGCCGACCGCAGTGATCGAGATCGCCTGCTTGGCCATCGCCAGGCCGCTGGAGTCCAGCAGCTTGTAGGCGACCGCGTTGGCCGTGCTGCCGGCGTTGACCACCGGCGACAGCGACGCCGACAGCTTGGCGCCGGTGACGCTCAATGGCAGCGAGCGGGTGATCGTGCCGCTGCTGGCGGTGATCGTGATCACCCGGTTGCTGCGGTCGGCACCGATGTTGACGTTGGCGGTGACGACGCCACTGGCATCGGTCGTCCGGCCACCGGGAATCGCCACCGCATTGCTGTCAACACTGAACGTGATTGGGATGCCTGCCAGGGCGTTGCGCAGGCTGTCCACCGCAGTGGCGGTGGCCACGATCACGCCTGAGCCGCTGTTGTTGACGGTGCTGGCGCTCAGCGACAGGCTCATGTCGGCGGCGGTAGGTGTCACCGCCACCGGCGAGTTGGTCACGACCAGGGCTGCGGTCCGTGTCAGCCCGCCGGCGGAGGCAGTCACGGTGATGGTTCTGAGGCTGGGCAAGCCGCCAATCCCGACGGTGGCAGCCAACACGCCGCTGGCCCCGGTGACGGTGCCGGCTGGGGCAATCGTCGCTGCCGGGGGCGCTGCCGGGTCGTCGAGCATGAAGGTCACCACCACGCCCGGCATCACGTTGCGCTTGGCGTCCAGCGCCGTGACGTTGGCGGTGACGGTCTGGCTGCCGTCGTTGATGATCGTCGGCGAGGTCAGGATCAGCAACAAGTCCGACGGCCCGGCGCTGGCGACGCCGCTTGAATCGACGACCGCAATGGTCGCACTGCGGGTCAAGGTGCCGCTGCGGGCGGTGATGGTCATGGTGCGCTTGGTGGCGTCGGCGCCAATGCCGATGGCCGCGTTCAGCGCACCCGAGCTGGCGGTGACCTTGCCACTGGGCGTGACCACACCGGTGTCGGCGGCAATCGTTACCGGCACACCGACCAAGGTGTTGTTGTTGCTGTCCAAGGCCAGGGCAGTGGCGGTCACGGTCTGGCTGCCGTTGTTGGCCAGGGTGCTGGCACTCAAGGTCAACACCAGGTTGGACGCCACCGGGGTGGTGACCGTGGTGCCGCCGGTGCCGCCACTGCTGCCAGTGAACAAGGTGCCACCGCTGCCGCCGCCACCACCGCAGGCCAGCAGCAGCAGGCTGGCGGCCACGGTCGCCATCGCTGCCAGACCGCGCCGCAAGGATGAGGTGAATGTCATGTCTTCAATTCCCGGTCATGGGCCGCCTGGGGGCGGCAGCCCAGTTCTTCAGCGCGCGGTGGCCCGGTCGGTGACGACTTTGGGCGTGATGAAAATCAGCAGTTCGGTCTTGTTGGCGATCTTGCTGGTGTTGCGGAACAAGCCGCCAACCCAGGGCATGTCGCCCAGCAGCGGCACCTTGTTGACGTCGGTGCGCTCGGTCTGGGTGAAGATGCCGCCAATCACCACCGTGCCGCCATTTTCGACCAGCACCTCGGTCTGTACATGCTTGGTGTCGATCGCAAAGCCGGCCGCTGTCGACTGCCCGACGCTGTCCTTGTTGACATCGAGCTTCATGATCACGCTGCCGTCGGGGGTGATCTGCGGTGTCACTTCCAGCTTCAGATTGGCCTTGCGGAACTGGATCGAGGTGGCGCCACTGGAGGTGGCCACCTGGTAGGGCAGTTCGGTGCCCTGCTCGATCAGCGCCTTGGTCTGGTCGGCGGTGACGACCCGCGGGCTGGAGATGATCTTGCCCTTGCCGTCGGCCTCCAGCGCCGACAACTCGAGGTTCAGGAAGCGGTTGGCCGAGGGGCTGAACAGCGACAACGCGAAAGTCGCCGCGCTGCCGGTGCTGGTGATGTTGCTGGTTGAGGCCGGCAGGTTGACGAAGTTGCTGTTGGCGAAGGTGTTGCTCAAGGCCGCCGTGCCGCTCAGGCCGTTCTGCAAGGTCTGGGTTCCGACCGCCGAGTTGTTGCCACCGACGGTGATGTAGCTGCCACCGCCCAGCGACAGGCCTGGCACGCCACCCTGGATGCCGCGGACATCGGTGGTGCCGAGCTTGACACCCAGCGCCCGACCAAAGGTGTCGTCAGCCTCGACGATGCGGGCCTCGATCAGCACCTGGCGCACGGGGATGTCGATCTTGGCGATCAGGGTCTGGATTTCCTCCAGCTTCGAAGGGATATCGGTGACGAACAACTGGTTCGTGCGGGCCTCGAAGATCACGCTGCCACGGGTCGTCAGGATGCGTGCCGATTGGGCTGCCGCACCCCCACCACCCCCGCCGGCGGCGCCTGAACTGCCGCCCTGGCTCTGCCCGGTCAGGTTCTTGGCCACGTCCTCGGCCTTGGTGTAGTTGAGCTGGAAAGACTGGGTGCGCACCGGCTCAAGTTCGGCGATCTTCTTCTTCGACTCGAGGTCGACCTGCTCCTTGACCGCCAATTCGTCCTTGGGCGCAATCCACAGCACATTGCCCGATTTGCGCACCCCCAAACCGCGGCTCTGCAGAATGATGTCCAGCGCCTGGTCCCAAGGCACATCCTTGAGCCGCAACGTGACCGAGCCGGTCACGGTATCGCTGGTGACGACGTTGAAGTTGGTGAAATCGGCGATCACCTGCAGCAGCGAACGGACCTCGATGTTCTGGAAGTTGAGTGACAACTTCTCGCCCGCGAAACCCGGGCCCTGGGTCAGCTTGTTCGCGTCGAGCTTGGACGGACGCACCTCGAGCACGAACTGGTTGTCGTTCTGTAGGCGCTGTGCTCCCAGGCGCCGCGCGGCTCGACCACCATCCGCACACGTTCGCCCACCTGGGTCGTGGCGATCGCCTGAACCGGGGTGCCGAAGTCGGAAACGTCCAGCCGCCGACGCAGGCTCTCGGGCAGCGACGATTTCAGGAACTCCACCACCAGGGTCTGGCCTTGCTGGCGGATGTCGACGCCCACCTGGGTGCTGGCCAGCGCGACGATGACGCGGCCAGCGCCGTCGGCGCCGCGGCGAAAATCGATATCGCGCAGCGGCGCCTGTTCGCGGTTCTGGCTGGCCGAAAAGTGCAGCGGTTCCGTGGCCGCGCTGGCAACGCTGGGGGCCGCAGCGGCCTCCAGGATCACCACCAGCGCCTTGCCCTGCAATTCCGCCCGGTAGCTGGCGCTCTGGCGCAAATTGAGCACCAAACGCGTGCGCTCGCCGGCCTGGGCGACCGCCACCGAGCGCAGATTGCCCTGGTTGATGTCGATCAGCGACTTGCCCATGGCATTGCCGACATTGGGCAAATCGAGCGCCACCCGTGGCGGCGTCTGCACCGTGAAACCACTCGGCAGTGCGGCCAGCGGCTCACTCAATTCGATCCGCACCACCTCGGCGCCGGATTGCTGGGTGGCGGTGATCGACTGGATGCTGTTCTCGGCCAGGGCCGGCATCGCGCCGACCGCGCAAAACGCAGCAGCCAGCCAGACACGCCAGCGGCGCGGGAGGAATATCAATGGCATTGTTTTCATCGCGCCTTCTCCTGGAGCTGGAGCGAACTGGTGCGTTCTGTCCATTCACCTGCCGCGTCCTGCACAATTTCCCGAAACGCGATCTCCGTCTCCGTGATCTTGGTGATCTTTCCGTAGTTCTGCCCCAAGTAGTCGCCCAGCTTGATCTGGTACAGCAGGGCATCGACCTTGAGCAGCCCGAACTGCTGCCCCTGGCGGACCACGCTGCCGACCATGGACATGCTGTCTAAGGGGTACGACTCCAGCGGCTCGCGCCGCCGGTTCAGCTCCGACGCCAGCAGCGAGTTGGGCTGCCTGGCCTCTTGCTTGATCGCCACGTTGAGCTTCTGGCTGCTGAATGGATCAACCATCTGGCCACTGTCGTAGGGCGCGGGATCGAACTTCTTGGGCGCAGTCAGGGGCTGGGCAGTGGGTTTGGCGTCGCGCCGCTGCTGCTCCATCCAGGCCTGCAACTCCTGGGTGTCACCGCCGCAGGCGGCGAGCCAGGCCAGCATCCAGGCGGCGCAGAGCAGCCTTGCCGCAGCGCCTGTGCGGGTCGAGGTCATCGCCCACCCGGACCTGGAACGCCGCGCCGTCACTTCTTGGCCCCCGCCTTCAGTGCCGCCGCCTTGGCCTTGGCGTTGTCGGCCAGTTCGTTCGCGCTGAGGTAGCGGTAGGTCCGGGCGGTGGCGTCCAGCACCAGCACGCCAGCCGGTAGCGCCAGCGCCGTGGCGCCGCCCACATCCTTGTTGGGCGCCGCAATCGCCAGGCTTTGCAGGGTGACGATGCGAGACAAGTTGGAGACGTCGGCGGCGAACAAACCCAGGTCGTGGAAGCGGCCGGTGACGCGCAAGGCGATAGGCAGCTCGGCGTAGTAGTCCTTGACCTCGACCACACCCGGGCGCAGCAACTCGAACTGCAGGCCGCGGCCGATCCCGGCCTGGTTGATGTCGGACAGCAGCGCATCCATCTCAGCCTTGCCAGGCAACTGCTTTTCCAGTTGCGTCACGTACTCCTGCACCTGCTGCTTCTGCTTGCGCAACTCCGACAGGTTCACCGCCTGTGCCAGCTTGGCGCTGAAGTCGACCTTGAGGCCGGGCTCACGACCGCGCGCGCTGTCCAACTCGTCGGACGCGCTCGAAAGGACCAAGACCCAGCCAAGCGCGATCACTGCGGCCGCAGCGCCCAACCAAGCGCCCAGCTTCGGCAACAGCGGCCACTGGCCCGGCGCGCGCGGATTCAGGCCGCGAAATTGATCCGCGACGCTTTCCAAAGCGGCGGATATGTCGAGGTTGGCGAAGCGGGAACTCGTGGCCATGCCCATCGTCCTCAGCTCGAGCGCCTTGGCGCGGCCGCCGAAGCGGGCGTGGTCGCCGCCGGCGCAGCGGGCAGGCGCATGCCCACACGCACCGAGAACTCAAACAGGCGCCGTGTTTCGCGCGATCCGGCCACCGGCGGCAAGGCCACCGCCTTGATTTCAACGAGATCGGGCTTGTCCAGCCATTGGGAGTTGTTGGCGGTGTTGCGCAAAAACTCGCTGACGCGCTCGTTGGTCTGCGCCACGCCGCTCACGACGACGTTGCTGTCACCTTGCTTGATGCTCGTCAGGTAAATGCCTTCGGGGGTCTGCTTGACCAATTCATCGAGCAGGTGCACCGGCACATTGCGGTTGACCTGCAAATCCTCAACCGCCTTTTGCCTGGCCTTGAGCGCATCGATCTCGGTCTTGAGGTCAGCGATATCCTTGATTTGCCCCTCCAGGCGTTTGATCTCGGCGCTGAGGTAGGTGTTGCGATCAACCTGCGCAGCCGTCATTTGCTGCAGCCCGAGCAAGCCCGCCGCCGATATCGCCCCGCCCGCCACCACCGCCACCACGAGGCCGGCAAAGAAGGCTTGCTTGCGTTGCTTGCGCCGCAGTTCGCGGTGCGGCAGCAGATTGATCAGGATCATTCGACAAACCTGCGCATCGCCAGGCCGCAGGCGGTGAGGTAGGCCGGCGCATCCTTGCGCACCTTGGACTCCTTGACACCGGCGCCGAATTTCATCGCGTCAAACGGGTTGACGACCATCGCGGCAAAGGTGGTCAATGCGGTGACCCGATCCTTCAATCCCGGCAAAGTGGCGGTGCCACCGGCCAGCATCACGTAATGGACCTTGTGGTGTGGGGTACTCGTGAAGAAGTACTGCAAAGCCCGCCCGATTTCCTGCGAGAGGCTGTCGACGAAGGGCGCCAGGAGCAAGCTTTCGTAATCCTCAGGCAGTTCACCGGCCAGTTTCTTCTGCTCCGCCTCCTCAAACGAAAAACCATATTGCCGGGAAATCAACTGGGTGAGCTGTGAGCCACCAAACGCTTGGTCGCGGTCGTAGAGCATGTCGTCATCGCGCAGCACCTTCAGGCTGGTGGTGTCGGCGCCGATCTCGAACAAGGCCACCAAGGCGTCCTTGCCCTGGTTGGGCAGGGTCTCGACGAGGCGCGACAGGGCCATGCGCGAGGCATGCGATTCGATGTCCAGCACGACCGGTTTCAGACCGGCCTCCTCGGCCAATCCCTGCCTATCCTGCACCCGGTCTTTGCGCGAGGCGGCGATCAGCACTTCGACATCGCCATGCGAGGTCTGGCTGTTGCCCACGACGCAAAAGTCCAGGCTGACTTCGTCCAGCGAGAACGGGATGTACTGGTTGGCCTCGGTCTCAACCAGCACCTCCAACTCTTCGTCGCGCAAACCCGCCGGCAGCATGATCCGTTTCGTGATCACGGCGGACTGCGGCATGGCCATCACCACTTGGCGCGTCTTGGTGCCGCTCTTTTGCACCAATTTGCGCACGGCGCCGGCGACCTCGTCGAACTTCTCGATCTGCCCGTCGGTGATCCAACCCTTCTCGAACGGCTCGGTGCCGTAGCGCTCCAGCACGTACTCGCCGGTCGGGGTGCGGCTCAACTCGACCATCTTGGCGCTGGACGAACTGATGTCCAAGCCGATCATCGGCGGATTCTTGCGGCCAAGCAGCAGGTCAAGAAGGCTCACGGGTGATGTCTGCCAAGCTCAGTGGGAGCTGGCTCAATCTTAAGAAGTTACTTCAATGCTAGCAGTAAACCCGTTGTAGGCCAAAGAAAAAATCCTTCCGGGCTCATCGCAAATGTTGTCGCCAGCCGACGCCCAAGCGTCCAATTGCAAGCATCGGGCGGCTGGCAGCCGGCGCTGTCGATGGCCGCCTTCATCCGGCGCTTGCGGTCCGGTTCTATACACTGCCCGGCGATATGACCGACCCCTTGCACGCCGCAGTGGCGCCCGGCGCTGGCGTTGACCGGCCCAGGTCGGCCGGCCGCGCGCTGTGGCGCATGCTCGCTTGGCTGGCGGCGGCTGCAGTGGCGGCAATGCTGGCGCTGGCGATGCTGGTGGCGGTGGCCCTGGCGGTGGCCTACCCGCATTTGCCCGAAATCAGCGGCCTGACCGACTATCGGCCAAAATTGCCATTGCGGGTGGTATCGGCAGATGGCGTCCTGCTGGGTGAGTTTGGCGAGGAGCGGCGCATCTACACGCCGATCGCCGAGATCCCCAAATTGATGCAGGAGGCGGTGCTGGCGATCGAGGATGCGCGCTTCTACAGCCACAGCGGGGTGGACTACGTGGGCGTGCTGCGCGCCGCCCTGGCGCAACTCAACCGCGCCAAGAGCCAAGGCGCGTCGACCATCACGATGCAGGTGGCGCGCAATTTCTACCTCTCGACCGAGAAAACCTTTACGCGCAAGATTTACGAGATTTTGCTGGCGCTGAAGATCGAAAGCCAGCTCAGCAAGGACCAGATCCTCGAGATCTACATGAACCAGATTTTTCTCGGCCAACGCGCCTACGGCTTCGCGGCGGCCTGCGAAATCTACTTCGGCAAGCCGATCAAGGACATCACCATCGCCGAAGCGGCCATGCTGGCCGGCCTGCCGCAGGCGCCGTCGGCCTACAACCCGATCAGCAACCCGCAGCGCGCCAAGCGGCGCCAGCAATACATCATCGACCGGATGGTGGCCAATGCCTATATCACCGAGGCCCAGGCCGAAGCCGCACGCAAGGCGACGCCCAAGGTGCGCACCGCCGCCGATACGCCGGTGCATGCCGAGTACGTTGCCGAAACCGTGCGGCAATTGATCTACAGCCAATATGGCAACGAGACCACGACCCGTGGCTTGAATGTCCATCTGACGGTCGATTCCAGTGACCAGGCAGCGGCCTACCGGGCGCTGCGGCGCGGCCTGCTGGATTACGAGCGGCGCCAGGTTTACCGGGGCCCCGAGGATTACGCCGACCTGCCCGCCGACGCCCAGGATCTGGACGCCAGAGTGGCCGAGGCGCTGTCCGACCACCCCGACAACGACGAACTCAAGGCCGCCGTGGTGCTGGAGGCCAACGCCAAGCGGGTGGTGGCGATCCTCGAATCGGGCGAAACCATCATCGTCACCGGCGAGGGGCTCAAGCCGGTGACCTCAGGCCTGGCCGACAAGGCCGATCCGAAGAAGCAGATCCGCCGCGGCGCAATCGTCCGCGCCGTGCAGGGCAGCAAGGGGGACTGGACGCTGACGCAGTTGCCTGAAGTCGAGGGCGCCTTGGTCGCGGTGGATCCCAACAGCGGCGGCATCCGGGCCTTGGTCGGCGGCTTCGATTTCGGCAAGAGCAAATTCAACCACGTCACCCAGGCCTGGCGTCAGCCGGGCTCCAGCTTCAAGCCGTTCATCTATTCGGCCGCGCTGGAAAAGGGTTTCACGCCGCAAACCATCGTCAACGACGCGCCGCTGTTCTTTGACGCCGGCACGACCGGCAGCCAACCCTGGGAGCCGAAAAACTACGACGGCAAGTTCGAGGGCCCCATGCCTCTGAAAACCGCCCTGGCCAAGTCCAAGAACATGGTCTCGATCCGGGTGCTGCAGAGTACCGGCGTGCACTTTGCCCAGGACTGGATCACCCGCTTCGGCTTCGAGGCCGACAGGCATCCGGCCTACCTGACGATGGCGCTCGGCGCGGGCTCGGTCACGCCGCTGCAAATGGCCAGTGCCTACAGTGTCTTTGCCAATGGCGGCTACCGCCTCAATCCGGTGCTGATCACCCGCGTCACCGACAACAAGGGCCGGGTGCTGCTCGACGTGCCGCCGACGCTGATCGACGAGTCGATGCGCGTGGTGGACGCCCGCAACGCCTTCGTGATGACCCAGTTGCTGGGCGAGGTGGCGCGTTCGGGCACCGCGGCCAAGGTCTACAGCACCTTCAAGCGACTCGACCTGTTCGGCAAGACCGGCACCACCAACGACTCGTTCGATGCCTGGTTCGCCGGCTTTCAGCCGAACTTGGTGTCGGTGGTCTGGATCGGTTACGACAACCCGAAGAAGCTGGGCGACCGCGAGACTGGCGGCGGACTGGCCCTGCCGGTCTGGATCGAATTCATGGCCCAGGCCTTGAAGAAGTTGCCCGAGCAGGCGCTGGCGGTGCCCGAGGGCCTGGTGCAGCGGGGCGGCGACTGGATCTTCGACGAATTCAGCGCGGGCGGCGGTGTCAGCGCGCTTGGCCTGGACGACAAGCTGCCCAAACCGCCGAACGAGGACGAGAAGCGCGGCATCCTCGATCTGTTCAGGCGCTGAGTGATGCCTGCGGCCGGCCCGGTCTGATCCGGCCGCCGCCGCTCATGGCGGCAGAAAGCGCAGGTCTGCCCCGCCCTGCAGGCTGGCATGCTGGCCGAGCGAGCTCAGGAAATCGGTGCCGTCGCGGGTGTCCCGCCAGGCACCTGCCTGCCAGCGGAAATGGTGGCCACCGCCCTTGGCCGCCAGCCACAGCTCGTGCAGGGGTGGCTGGGTGTTGAGGATGATCTTGCTGCCGTTCGGAAAGCCCAGCTCCAGCAGCCCGCCGCTGCGCTGGCTGTCAATGTCGATTACGTCGTCCTCTAGCCAGCGGTCGATCTGCGCCTCGATGGCGGCAAACACCTGCTGCGACAGGCGCTGGAACTCGGCGTCGCTCAGACGCTGCGGGTCGGCGGGAACGGGGCTGGGCGCGGGCATGGTCGATAGAATTCGGCAGATGAAGACGTGGATGAGTTTAGCCAGGGCAATCAGCACCGGTTCGCTGCTGGCAGCACTGACTTTTGCATTGCTGGCCGGTGGTTGTGGCCAGAAGGGGCCGCTGACCCTGCCGAGTGGATCGGCCGCCTCGGCGCCGGCGCGGCCATGACGGGCCAGGAGCGGCTGCCGGGCGCGCCATTTCTGCAGCGTCGCGGCGCCGAGCTGTTCTTGGACGGCGTGCGCTTGGCCGATCTGGCCCGGGCCCATGGCACGCCGCTGTATGTCTATTCGCGTGGCGCGATGCGCGCCGCCGCCAACGCCTACAGCCAGGCCTTCGACGGCCGCCCGCACCTGCTGTGCTACGCGATGAAGGCCAACTCGAACCTGGCGGTGCTCAAGACCTTCGCCGATCTCGGCTGGGGCTTCGACATCGTCTCGGGCGGAGAGTTGGAGCGGGTGCTGGCGATCGGCGCCGATCCGGCCAAGGTGGTGTTCTCCGGGGTCGGCAAACGTGCCGCCGAAATTCGCCGGGCACTGGCGGTAGGCGTGCACTGCTTCAACGTCGAGAGCGAGCCGGAACTGGAGCTGCTGTCGACCTTGGCCAGCGCCGCCGGCAAGGTTGCGGCGATCAGCCTGCGCGTCAACCCGGATGTCGATGCCCAGACCCACCCCTACATCTCCACCGGGCTGAAGGGCAACAAGTTCGGCGTGGCCCACGGGCAGGCCGTGGCGGTGTACCGGCGCGCTGCCGCATTGCCAGGCATCGCCGTGGTCGGGATTGACTGCCACATCGGCTCGCAGATCACCACGATCGCGCCCTACCTGGACGCGCTGGACCGCCTGCTCGACCTGGTGACGCAGATCGAGGCGCATGGCATCGCCATCCAGCACATCGACCTGGGCGGCGGCTTGGGCATCACCTACACCGACGAGACGCCGCCGGACGCGGGCGAACTGGTGCGCAGCGTCTGGGCCAAGCTGGACGGCCGCGGCCAAGGCCATCGCAAGCTGCTGATGGAGCCGGGCCGCTCGCTGGTCGGCAACGCCGGTGTGCTGCTGACCGAGGTGCTGGTGCAGAAGCGTGGCGAGGCAAAGAACTTCTGCATCGTCGACGCGGCCATGAACGACCTGGTCCGCCCGGCCATGTACCAGGCCTGGCTGGGCATCGTGCCCTGCACCCTTGGCGATCCGGCCGATCCGGCCGATATGCCCGGCCAGGTCTGGGACGTGGTCGGCCCGGTCTGCGAATCTGGCGATTGGCTGGGCCGAGACCGCGAACTGGCGGTCAAGCCTGGCGACCTGCTGGCGGTGCTGTCGGCGGGCGCCTACGCGATGAGCATGGCCAGCAACTACAACACCCGGCCGCGCGCTGCCGAGGTGATGGTCGACAACGGCGCCTCGGCGCTGGTCAGGCACCGCGAAACTGCGGCCGAGTTGTTCGCTGGCGAGCAGACCTGGACTTGACCGGTCTCAGATCCGCCCCTCTGCCACGGCGTGGCAGGCAACCTGGACGCCCTCGAACGCTGTCATGGCCGGCCGCTCGGCGCTGCAGCGGGCATTGGCATGCGGGCAGCGCGGGTGGAAGCTGCAACCCGAAGGCGGGTTCAGCGGGTTCGGCACCTCGCCCTGCACCGGCGTGCGCGCCCGGCCGCTCATGGCGATGTCGGGAATCGCGTCCAGCAGCATCCGCGTGTAGGGGTGGCGTGGCCGGGCAAACAGGGTGTTGCGCTCGGCCATTTCGACCAGCCGGCCGAGGTACATCACCCCGACCTGGTCGGCCACGTGGCGCACCACCGCCAGGTTGTGCGAGATGAACAAGTAGGTCAGGCCGCGCTCGCGCTGCAAGTCCTTCATGATGTTCAGCACCTGGGCCTGCACCGACACGTCCAACGCCGAGGTCGGCTCGTCGCAGACCAGGAACTCGGGCTCGGTCGCCAGCGCCCGGGCAATCGACACCCGTTGGCGCTGGCCGCCGGAGAACTGGTGAGGGTACTTGGCCATGTCGGCCGCAGCCAGGCCGACAGAGCGCAGCAGCGCCACGACCCGGTCCTTGAGTTCGGCCTCGCTGCCTGCCAGACCATGCTCGCGCAGCGGCTCGGCGACGATCTCACGCACCGGCCAACGCGGGTTCAGGCTGGCATAGGGATCCTGGAAGATCATCTGCATGCGCTTGCGCAGCGCCCTTGCGCCGGTCGAGGCAAAGGCCACCTGGGTTTCGGCGCCGTCGAACCGGACTTGGCCACGGGTCGGCGGGTACAGGCCGACCAGCAGGCGCGCCACCGTGCTCTTGCCGCAGCCGGATTCACCGACCAGTGCCAGCGTCTGCCCACGGGCAATCTCGAAACTGACCCCGTCAACCGCATGCACCCAGCGCCGGGGCTGGCGCTCCAGCACCCGGTTCAGCCAGGGTGGGGAGACATCGAAGGTCTTGGCCAGATCCTGGACTTGCACCAAGGGCGTGCTCATGCAAGACCCCCCTGCTCGCCACCTTGGGCATGCAGCCAGCAGGCCGCCAGTGTGGCGCCAGCCGGCAGCAACTCGGGCCGCTGGTGGCGACAGCGGTCCCGCACCTGCGGGCAGCGCGGGTTGAAGGCGCAACCTGGGGGAATCGCGTTCAGCCGCGGCATCGTGCCGTCGATCTGCAGCAGCCGCTCGCGGCTGCCGTCCATCGCCGGGATCGAGCCCATCAGGCCCTCGCTGTAGGGGTGCGCCGGGCGGTGGATGACCGCGCCGACCGGGCCGATCTCGGCCACCCGACCGGCGTACATCACCGCCACCCGGTCGCAGGCCTCGGCGATCACGCCCATGTCGTGGGTGATCAGCATCACCGCCGCGCCATGGTCCCGGGTCAGGCGCTTGAGCAAGGCAATGATCTGGGCCTGGATCGACACGTCCAGCGCGGTGGTCGGCTCATCGGCGACGATCAACTTCGGCTCGGCCGCCAAGGCCAGCGCAATCACCACCCGCTGGCGCATGCCGCCGGAGAACTGGTGCGGGTACTGGTCGATGCGCTGTTCGGCGGCGGGAATGCCGGTCTCCAGCAGCAGCGTGATCGCCCGACGCCGGGCCTCCGCGGCACTGACTGGCAAATGCGCCAGGATGGTCTCGGTGAGTTGCCTGCCGATGCTGTACAGCGGGTTCAGCGAGGTCAGAGGATCCTGGAAGATCGCGCCAATGTGGCGGCCGCGGATCGCCCGCATGCGCTCGGGCGGCAGGTTGTCGATGCGCTGGCCATCGAAGTGGATCTCGCCGCCAGCGATCCGGCCGGGCGGCTCCAAGAGGCCGATGATGGCCGCGCCGGTCAGCGATTTGCCGGCGCCGGATTCACCCACCACGCCCAGAATTTCGCCCGGCGCGATGTCGAACGAGACATCGTCCAGCGCCAGCAGGGTGCCGCGCCGGGTTGGAAATTCCACCCGCAGGTGGCGCACATCCAGCAGCGGCTTGGACATCGCTTCAGTTCAGGCGCGGGTTGAGGGCGTCGCGCAACCAGTCGCCGAGCAGGTTGACCGACAGCGCGATCATCACCAGCACCACGCCGGGGAAGATCGTGATCCACCATTCGCCGGAAAACAGGAAATCCTGCCCGACCCGGATCAAGCTGCCCAGCGAAGGCGAGGTTGGCGGCACCCCCACCCCCAGAAATGACAGCGTCGCCTCGGTGATGATGGCCGCCGCGATCTGGATCGTCGCCAGCACCAGCACCGGCCCGAGCACATTGGGCAGGACATGGCGGCGCATGATCCGCGCCGGCGATACGCCGATCACCCGCGCCGCCTGCACATATTCCTTCTGCCGCTCGACCATGGTCGAGCCGCGCACCGTGCGGGCGTACTGGACCCAACCGGTGAGCGAGATCGCGATGATCAGCACGCCGAAGGCCAGGGCCTCATGGGCCTGCGGGAACAGCGCCCGGCCGACGCCGTCGATCAGCAGCGCCACCAGGATCGCCGGGAACGACAGCATCACGTCGCAGACACGCATGATGAAGCCGTCGACCCGGCCGCCGACAAAGCCCGAAAGCAGCCCCAGCGCCACGCCCACCAGCACCGACACCGCCACCGACGCCACACCCACGGCCAGTGAGATGCGCGAGCCGTACATCAGCGCCGAGAGGATGTCGCGGCCCTGGTCGTCGGTGCCAAGCAAGTACTTGCGCGAGCCCTCGGGCATCCAGGCGGGCGGCAGACGGGCGTCGGCCAACTCCAGCGTCGCCAGATCGGTCGGGTTGTGCGGCGCGATCCAGTTGGCGCCCAAGGCGCACACCAGGCACAGCAGCGCAACCAGCGCCGCCAGCATCGCCACCGGCGAATGGACGAAGCTGTGGCAGACGTCGCTGTCGACCATCCTGGCCCAGCGGCTGGGCGTCTGTACCGGCATCTGTACCGGCGCCTGTGCGGGCGTCTGTACGGGCGTGTCGGGCTTGGCGTTCATGGGCTGGGCAGACCGTCCGGACTCAATGGCCAGCGGCCTTGGCTTCGATCCGCAGGCGCGGATCGACAGCGAAATACAGCAGGTCGACGACCAGGTTGATGCTGACAAAGATCAGCGCGATCAGGCACAGGTAGGCCGCCATCACCGGGATGTCGGCGAACTGCACCGCCTGGATGAAGAGCAAGCCCATGCCCGGCCACTGGAACACCGTCTCGGTGACGATCGCAAACGCAATGATCGAGCCGAGTTGCAGGCCGGCGATCGTGATCACCGGCACCAGGGTGTTCTTCAGCGCATGGCCAAAGTACACCAGCCGGTCGGGCAAGCCGCGGGCCCGGGCAAACTTGATGTAGTCGGTGCGCAGCACTTCCAGCATCTCGGCGCGCACCAGCCGCAGCACCAGTGCCGCCGGGAACAGCGACAGGGTCAAGGCCGGCAACAGCAGGTGCCTCAGGCCGTCGGCGGTCAACAGGCCGGTGGTGTAGGCCCCCAGGGCCACCGTCTCGCCACGGCCAAAACTCGGCAGCCACTTCAGGCTGACAGCGAAGAACAGGATCAACAGGATGCCGATCAGAAAGTTCGGCAGCGACACGCCCAGCAGCGAACCGATCATCACCAGTTGCGAGCCAAACCGGCCGCGCCTCAGGGCCGAGTAGACGCCCAGCGGAATGCCCAGGGATAGCCCCAGTGCGGCAGCCAGGGTGGCCAGCTCCAAAGTCGCCGGCAGGCGCTCGGCGATCAGGGTCGAGACCTTGCGGCCCTGGCGCAAGCTCAGGCCAAACTCACCCACCACCGCATTGCCGATGAAGCGCGTGAACTGCAGCGGAAACGGCTGGTCCAGACCCAAGTCCTGGCGCAACTGCTGGCGCTGCGCAGGCGTCGCGTCCTGGCCGAGCAAATTAGTGACCGGGTCGCCGACGAACTGGAACAGCATGAAGGCGATGAACGCCACCGCCAGCATCACCATCAGGGCTTGGATCAGGCGGCGGACGATGAAGGCGAGCATGCAAACGGGCGCGACGGAACCGAGCTAAGTGGCGCGCCATTGTTGAGCACTTCAGGGGGCCGCCGGCAAAGGGCTTTCACCGGTGCCGAGGCATCACAAAGCTGAGGTCTAAAAAAATTTGGGCTGCACCTTTAGCGGGTGCAGCCCATTGACCTCAGTGCTGGTGGCGTTCGCCGCGGCGCTAGGCCACAGCGAACGGCCAGTGCCTGACTTACTTCGTGCCTTCGCCGGTCTTGTTGGTACCAGCCTTTTCGGCGGCGACGGCTTCCTTCTTGACGTCGGCGCGGGCCTTGGTCGACTTGCCTTCGGGCGAAGCGCTGCCTTCGCTGGTCTTGTTGGCGCCAGACTTCTCGGCCGCAGCGGCCTCTTTCTTGACGTCAGCGCGGGCCGCCATCGACTTGCCGGTCGGCGAGGCACTGCCTTCACCGGTCTTGTTGGCGCCTGACTTGTTGGCCGAGGCGGCCTCAGCTTTGACTTCGGCCTTGGTGGCCTGGGCAAAAGCCGGCACAGCGGCGAACTGGGCCAAAACAGCGATCAGAGCAAGCTTCTTCAACATGTGAATCTCCATCAATTGGAACGATATTTGCACGAGCACCAGACTTTCGGCGGGCCGTGCGGACTGTGGCGACTGCAGTGCCGGGCTTCCCCGTCACCCGGCACACCGAGCCAAATCTGCGCGTGCCGAACGGTCTGTTGTCGCAACACCGGCCATTTCAAGACGGCGCGGGTAGCTCCATCACGTCTGGCCGGCTACTTCGGTTTACAGGCCGCCACACAAAATCAGTTTCGGACCCCGCCGGATCAGCTGGATCAACCATCGGGCGTGCAAGCTCAACGAAAAAAGGGCCACCCGAAGATGACCCTTTTGTGTTCAAGCAACCCTGAAACAGGGCTCCGGCTTAGAAGACGTGCTTGATGCCGAAGTCGTAGGCATTCGGCTCGGTCTTGAGCGCGCTGTTGCGGGCGTAATCGGTGTACAGCGTGGTGCGCTTGGACAGCGAGTAGAAATACGCCAGGCCGGTACCGGTGATGTTGCGGACGTTGTTGTCGTCCTTGCGCATCACGGCAGCACGGAACTCACCCTGGCCCAACGGCACCGTGACCGCCAGTAGGCTGGACTTCACGTCTTGATTGGCAATGTTCTTGCCCTTGCCGTAGAAGCCCCACAACTTGGCGACGCCGAAGTCGTACTGGGCGTTGGTCGACAGCCAGTTGTCGTTGGCGTTGCCCGGATTGTTGTAACCCACGCCGACGCGCAGCGGGCCACCGGCGTAGCTGGCGCCCCAACTGTACGGCTTGCTGTCGCAGGTCTGGAAGAACGCGTTACCGTTGATGGCGGTATTGCCCTTGCCCAGCGCCGACGTTGCCGTGTTGCTCAACTGCGACGCGTTCAGGCCCGACTGACCGCAGTTGTTGTTGGCCTCAGCGACCTGGTAGGTGAACGAGAAGCCACTGAACGTCGGGCTGTTGTACGTGACGGCCCTGTTGACGTTGAAGTAGTTGGTTGCAGTACCGGCCATCACCACCACCGTCATGC
Organism: Burkholderiales bacterium; assembly: GCA_025350145.1. GTDB lineage: Bacteria > Pseudomonadota > Gammaproteobacteria > Burkholderiales > Burkholderiaceae_C > Pseudaquabacterium. The sequence goes on from JANXYH010000082.1 coordinate 50,946, forward strand.
TGCTGACCACGGTGTCCCAACCCCAGGGGTCACCCACCACTTCGCCGTGGAAGAAGGCGCCGTCGTATTCACGGCCCAGGCGAACCTCACCCCAGCCGCCACGCAGGCCGACATAGGAGCGGGCTTGCCAGAACGTCACCGGCGAGCCGTTGGTTCCGTTGCCACCGTTGATCGTGCCGTTGAAGGGACGGAAGCGGTGCTCGATCTGGAAGAACGCTGCCGAGCCGCCGCCGAGGTCTTCAACGCCGCGGAAGCCCAGACGCGAGGAGCCACCCTGGGACATGCGCTTGTCGACGCTGCCCAGATCCTTACCCAAGTTCTCGTCGATCAAACCGTACACGGTGACCGACGATTGCGCCATGGCGGTACCGGCAAAAGCGCCGAGGACAGCCAGGGCAAGTAGTGATTTTTTCATTGCAACAATCTCCTAGGTTGAACAAGAGGTCCCGATCCCGTAAAAACCCTCGCACCGGGAGTGGTGGGGGCCGGTCAGGCCAACCTCCTCATCGGAAGTTGCCGCTATTGCACCATTCGGACCGAGACCTGGCAAAGGATTGGCCCGAAAAAACAGCGGGAATGTTGTCTGACAACAACGCGAGGCGGTCGGCTCTGGCCTGACGCCACCCTTAGCATTTGCCGCGCTGCCGGTACGCTGGGCTAAGCTGCGGCGATGTTGACCGTGGATCAAGTCGTCGCCGGTGCAGACCAGGCCTTGCGCACGCTCAGTCGGTCGGCCAGGTCGCTGCGGGCCATGCCGGCTGCGCTGCCGCCGCCCGAGGGCGTGGCGCCGGCAGCACTGGATGCGCAGGACCGGCGCCACTCGGGTGCCCTGATGCGCGTCAACCATGTCGGCGAGGTTTGCGCCCAGGCGCTCTACGCCGCCCAGGCGCTGACCGCGCGCAGCCCCGAGCTGAGGGCGCAGATGGCGCAGGCCGCGCGCGACGAGACCGACCACCTGGCCTGGACCGAGCAGCGCCTGGCCGAATTGGGTGACCGCCCCAGCCTGCTCAACCCGCTGTGGTACGGCGGGGCGTTTGCCCTGGGCCTGTTGGCCGGGCAGGCAGGCGACCGCTGGAGCCTGGGCTTTGTGGCCGAGACCGAGCGCCAGGTGGAGCAGCACCTGGCCAGCCACTTGCAGCGCCTGCCGGTCAACGACCTGGCCTCGCGCGCGGTGGTGGCGCAGATGCGCGACGACGAGGCGGCGCATGCGGCAAAGGCCGAGCGCGCCGGTGGCATGCCCCTGCCAGCGCCGCTGCGCAGCCTGATGCGCGCCGCCGCAGGGCTCATGACCCGCAGCGCGCACTGGATCTGAGGCGCTCAGGCGGCCACGATCTCGTGGCTGGTGGTCAAACAGCCACGATTTCGTGGCTGGTGGTCAAACAGCCACGATCTCGTGGCTGGTGGTCACCTCAGCGGTCTTGCCCAGCATCACCGTGGCCGAGCAGTATTTTTCATGCGACAGGGCGATGGCACGCGCCACCGCCGCGTCACTGAGCTGCCGCCCGCTGACCACGAAATGCATGTGGATGTGGGTGAAGACCTTGGGATCGGTGGCCGCGCGCTCGGCCTTGACGCGCAGCTCGCAACCCGTGACATCCTGGCGGCCGCGTTTGAGGATCAGCACCACGTCGTAGGCGCTGCAGCCACCGGCGCCGGCCAGCAGGGTCTCCATCGGCCGCGGCGCGAGGTTGCGGCCGCCGCCCTCGGGCGCGCCGTCCATGGTCAGGAGATGGCCGCTGCCGGTCTCGGCCACGAACCCCATGCCGCTGCTGGCGAGCCATTGAATCTTGCATTCCATCGCTGTGTCGTCCCCAGAGGTTTGTCGTCTGCGCCTTCGCCGTCGATCATATTGCGGTGCAGCATGCAAGCCGCTAGACTGGCCGTGTCCGCCAGTCAACGCATGTCTCCTCCACCGCCAAGCTTGGTGGATTGGGTCCGAAGCGCAAGCTTCGGACCCTTTTTCTTGGTGCCTACAGGCCTTTATCATGCCGCGCCGCAATCGGTCCGGATTGCACGGAGACAGTCACCGATGGCCCGAAGCACAGCGTCCGGCAAGCACCCCGACTACCTGCAGAAAATCCTCACCGCTCGGGTCTATGACGTGGCGGTGGAGTCGCCTCTGGAGCTTGCACGCAGCCTCTCGCGCCGGCTCGGCCACCAGGTGCTGCTCAAGCGCGAGGACAAGCAGCCGGTGTTCAGCTTCAAGCTGCGCGGGGCCTACAACAAGATGGTCCAGTTGCCGGCCGATCAGTTGGCGCGCGGCGTGATCTGCGCCTCAGCGGGCAACCATGCGCAGGGCGTGGCGCTGTCGGCCAAACGGCTCAATTGCCGTGCCGTGGTCGTCATGCCAGTGACCACACCGCGGCTCAAGGTCGACGCCGTCGCAGCCCTGGGCGGCGAGGTGCTGCTGCATGGCGACAGCTACTCCGACGCCTACACCCATGCGCTGAGCGTGCAGGCCGAACAAGGCCTGACCTTCGTTCACCCCTTTGATGACCCGGACGTGATCGCCGGCCAGGGCACGATCGCGATGGAGTTGCTGCGCCAGCACCAGGGGCCGATCGACGCGATCTTTGTGGCGATTGGTGGCGGCGGCCTGATCTCGGGCATCGCGGCCTACATCAAGGCGGTGCGGCCCGAGATCCAGGTGATCGGCGTGCAGACCCGCGACTCCGACGCGATGGTCCGCTCGGTGCGGGCCGGCAAGCGCGTCACGCTCAACGATGTCGGGCTGTTCTCCGACGGCACAGCGGTCAAGCTGGTCGGGCAGGAGACCTTCCGCCTGACCCGCAAGCTGGTCGATGACTTCATCGTGGTCGACACCGATGAGGTCTGCGCGGCGATCAAGGACGTGTTCCAGGACACCCGCAGCGTGCTTGAGCCGGCCGGCGCGCTGGGGGTGGCGGCGATCAAGCAATACGCCGCCCGGCACAAGGCTGCCGCCAAGCCGCAGCGGCACCAGACCCTGATCGCCATCACCTGTGGCGCCAACATGAATTTCGACCGCCTGCGCTTCGTTGCCGAGCGGGCCGAGTTTGGCGAGCACCGCGAGGCCCTGTTCGCGGTCACGATTCCCGAGGCCCACGGCTCGTTCAAGCGCTTCTGCGCGCTTATCGGGCCGCGCGCGGTGACCGAGTTCAACTACCGCATCAGCGATGCCCGGGTGGCCCATGTCTTCGTCGGCGTGGCGATCGCCAAGCGCGACGAGGCCGACCGGATCGAGCGCAGCTTCGTCCGCCATGGCTTTGCCACCGTCAACCTGACCGACGACGAACTGGCCAAGGAGCATGTCCGCCACATGGTCGGCGGGCGCTCGGACCTGGCCCACGACGAGCGGTTGTTCCGCTTCATTTTTCCCGAGCGGCCAGGCGCATTGATGCGGTTTCTGGCGGCGATGCACCCGGGCTGGAACATCAGCCTGTTCCACTACCGCAACCAGGGCGGCGACGAGGGTCGAATCCTGGTCGGCATCCAGGTTCCGGCGGCCGACGACGCGGCGCTGGGCGATTTTCTGCGTGGCCTGGCCTACCCGTTCGTCGAAGAGACCGACAACCCGGTGTATCGCTTGTTCCTGCGTTGACAGCGCCTCCTTAAACTGCGTGCCATGTCATTGATTGCCGAAACCGCCAACCGCCTGCTTGAGCAGGCCTTGCTGGACAAGTTGCGCCGCCGCGGCGATGCCGGAGGCAACCTGGGCGAAATGGAGCCGCTGGCGGTGCGACTCGGGCTGCTGCAAAGCACTTTGAAACCCCGCTTCCGCGACCCGCAGTTGATGGTCTTTGCCGCCGACCATGGCCTGGCGGTGGCCGGCATCCACGCCTCGCACGCGCGCCAGACCGACGCCCTGGTGCGGCAGATCCTGGCCCACCAGTTGCCGGTGGCGGTGATGGCCCGCGCAGTCGGCATGCACATGCAGGTGGTCGATTGCGGCATCGCCCGCGACATGCCGGGGCATGAGCGCCTGATCCAGCGCAAGATTGCCCACGGCACGCGCAACGCCCAAAGCGGCAACGCGATGACGCTGGAGCAGGCCCATGCGGCGATTCGGGCCGGCATGGAGATTGGCGACAGTCTGCGCGGCAACCTGGTGGCCTGCGCCGGGCTGGGCGTAGGCTCGCACGAGAGCGCCGCGCTGGTGCTGGCGCGGCTGAACAAGCTGCCGGTGCGCGACTTCATGGTCGCCAGTGGGCAGATGAACCCCGACCTGCTGTCGCACCTGATGGGCGTGGTCCAGGCGGCGCATAACCGCCACCGCGAGGTCGAAGACGCGGTCGAGGTGCTGGCCGCGTTCGGCGGCTTCGAAACCGCGCTCATGGTCGGCGTGATGCTGGTGGCGGCGAGCAAGCGCCACCTGATCATGGTCGACGGCATCGCCGCCTGCGCGGCGCTGATGGTGGCCTCGCGCATCGCCGAGGCCGTGACCGACTACTGCGTCTTCTGCCGCAGCAGCGTCCACGAGGGGCTGGACCATGCGCTTGAGCTGTTCCACGCCAGCGCCCTGCTGAACCTCGGCCTGGACACCCAGGACGGCACCGGCGCCTGCCTGTCGATGCCGCTGGTGCGCTCTGCCGCCGCGCTGTTGACCGAGGTCGCCGATGGCGAAGACCCCGGACCGTCGCTGCCCGCCGACGTCGGCCCGGCCCTGGCCCGCAGGCGGGACGACCCCGACAACTCGATCCTGTCCAGCGGCTACTGAAGCGCCCGCAGGGCCAGCGCGGCCTCAAGCCTCGGTTCAGGCCTTTCAGCGGCGCAGCGCGCCGTTCTGCACGGTCGCCGCCAGGGCGGGGGCGTCGGCCCCGCCATCGGCTGAAATTGGCGCTGCCGGCCCGATCCCGGCACCCGGGATTCCGACACCGACCATCGGCCCTTGCCGGACGCCATCGACCGCTGGGTTGACGGAATACAAATTGATGGCCGGTCGGAACGGCCGCACCGGTGCCGCCCCCGGCATGACCAAGTCAGCGCCCGGGCCAGCGGCCGGCGGCGGCAACTCCAGCACCAGCGCCGCAGCGGTCGAACCCGCCGCGCCCAATTCGACCCGCCGCAGGTCGATCTTCAACACCCGCAGGCCGGATTCGACCTCGGCTCCCAGGGCAAAGGCCCGCGGCAATTTGCCGTCGATGGCCAGCAACGCCAGGCCGCTGCCCCTGGCCGTCGACGCCTTTGCCGCGACCACCCCGAGCAGCTTGAATCGGCTCTGGGCTGGGGCTGCTGCCTGCTCTTCGGTCGGCGGCGCGGTCGGCCGGCCCAGCAGTTTTTCAAGGCCCGCAGCGCCGGCCAGGGAGGCACCGGCCCCCGCCACCACGGCCTGCGCCGGAAGCGCGATCGGCCGGACCAGCAAGGGCAGCGCCCAGGCCGCTGCGCCGGCCACCGCCGCCAGCCACAGCAGCGCGGCAACCAGCCCGGGAACCCAGCGTGAACTCATCCGACGATTATCATCCCGCAGCCCCTTTTGCCACCGCTGTGCCACGCCCGCCGCCCGCATGCCGCCCACCCTCGCCAGCCACAACAGCCACCCGCCGCCACGCTCGCGCCGCCCGCCCGGCTTCACCCTGATCGAGCTGATGGTGGTGCTGGTCATCATCGGCGTGTTGGCCGCGCTGATCGTGCCCAACGTGCTTGACCGGGCCGACGACGCCAAGGTCATCGCCGCCCGGGTGGATGTGGACAACCTGAAGAATGCGCTCAAGCTCTACAAGCTCGACAACCAGCGCTACCCCAGCGCCGAACAGGGGCTGGAGGCGCTGGTGCGCAAGCCCAGCGCGGGCCAGGCACCGCCCAACTGGCGGCCCTACCTCGACAAGTTGCCCGCCGACCCCTGGGGCCGGCCCTACCAGTACCTCAACCCGGGCCTGAAGGGTGAAATCGACATCTACAGCCTGGGCGCCGATGGCCAGCCCGGTGGCGAAGGCAAGAACGCTGACATCGGCTCCTGGCAGTAGCCGCCTGCGGCCGGCCGTGCCCGGCTTCAGTCTGCGGCCGGCGGCGCCCGGCTTCAGCCTGATCGAGTTGCTGCTGGTGCTGGTGCTGATCGCCCTGTCCTCGGGCCTGGTCAGCTTGGCCTTGCGCGACGCCGACGCCAGCGCGCTGGAGCGTGAGGCGGCGCGGCTGGGCGCCCTGCTCGAGGCCGGCCGTGCGGCCTCACGCGCCAGCGGCCTGCCGGTGGTCTTTGCGCTCGGCCGGGCCGCCAGCGACGCCACCGCGCCGCTGCTCGACTTCCGCTTCATCGGCCTGCCGCCCGGCACCGAGCTGCCGTCGCGCTGGCTGCGCCCCGAGGTGCAGGCCACGCTCGGCCGGGCCGGCGCGCTGGCGCTGGGGCCCGAGCCGCTGATCGGCGCGCAGCGGATCGTGCTGCGCCTGGGCGAGCGCGAGCTTGCCCTGGTCAGCGATGGCCTGGGGCCCTTCGTCCAAGAGAGCGCGGCGCCACCATGAGGCGGGGCAAGGGCTTCACCCTGATCGAGGTGCTGGTCGCGCTGGCGGTGGTGGCGGTCACGCTGGCGGCGGGCCTGCGGGCGGCCACCGCGCTGGCCGACAACACCGAGCGCCTGCAGGACGTGGCCTCGGCCCATTGGTGCGCCGACAACGCGCTGGTCGGGCTGCGCCTGAGCAAACAGTTTCCGGGCACCGGCCAGAGCCAGTTCGATTGCCAGCAGCTCGGCCGCAGCTACCAGGGCACGGTCGACACCCAGGCCACGCCCAACCCCAACTTCAGGCGCATCGAGCTGCGCGTGGCCGATGCCCAAGGCCGGGTCGTGGCCACCCTCTCGACCGTGCTCGGCAGGTTCTGAGGCAGGCATGCGGCCGACGCCAAGCCCGCGCCAAGCCGGCTTCACCCTGGTCGAGGTGCTGGTCGCCCTGCTGATCATGGCGATCATCGCGGCGCTGGGCTGGCAGGGCGTCGCCGGGATGGCAAGGTCGCGCGAGATCAGCCAGGCGGCCAGCGAACGCAGTCTGCGGCTGGCGGCCATCGTCGGCCAATTCGAAGTCGATCTGCAGTCGGTCTACGACAGCCCGCTGGTGCCGACCCTGAGCTTCGACGGCGCCGCCCTGCGGCTGGCGCGGCGCGGCCCCGGCGGGGTGCAGGTCGTCGTCTGGTCGCTGCGCGAGGGTGTCTGGCTGCGTTGGGCCAGCCCGGTCACGACCCGCGGCAGCGCCTTGCAGGAGTTCTGGCTGAGCAGCACCCAGTTGCCGGCCAAGGATCCGGCGCAACTGCCACTGCTGGCCGGGGCAAGTGACTGGCAGGTCTACTTCTTCCGCGGCGGCGCCTGGAGCAACGCCCAGTCCAGCGCCGATGTCGCCGCGCCAGCGCCACCACCACCGCCAGCCAGCGGTGCCTCGGCGGCCGAGCCGCCCAGACCTGCCGCCGCACCGCGCAACCTGCTGCCCAGCGGCGTGCGCTTCGTTATCACCCTGCCCGAGGGTACGCTGACCCGGGACGTGGCACTGCTGGCTGGCGGCTGAGGATGCGCAACCCCCCCTCGCGCGGTGCCGCCCTGCTGGTGGCGATGGTGCTGGTCACGGTCGTCACTACCCTCGCCGCCGGCATGGTCTGGCAGCAATGGCGGGCGGCCGAAGTCGAGGCGGCGGAGCGCGCCCGGGTCCAGGCTGCCTGGGTGCTGCTGGGCGCGCAGGACTGGGCCAGGCTGATCCTGCGCGAGGACGCGCGCTCGGGCAAACCGACCGCGCTGACCGAACCCTGGGCCACGCCCCTGGCCGAGGCCCGGTTGTCGACTTTTTTGGCCGCCGACCGGGAGCACCCCGACGAGAGCGCCCAGCAGGCCTTCGTCTCCGGCCAGATCAGCGACGCACAGGCGCGCTACAACCTGCGCAACCTGATGGTCGAGGGCAAGCTCGCACCCGCGCAGTTGGCGATCCTGCAGCGGCTGTGCCTGCAGGTGGGCGTGGCGGCCGACAGCGCCAGCCTGATCGCCAACCAGTGGGCGCTGACCCAGGGCCAGGCTGCGGACAGCCAGGGCGACGCGCCGCTGCCGCCGCAGCAACTCGACGACCTGGCCTGGTTCGGCCTGCCGGCGGCGGCGATAGCGCGGCTGCGCAAGGTGCTGGTGATCCTGCCCAGCCCGACCCCGGTCAACCTCAACACCGCGCCGCGCGAGGTGCTGGCCGGCGTGATCGCCGGAATCGACCTGGGCGGCGCCGACAGGCTGCTGCAATTGCGCCAGAGCGCACCGTTCCGTGATCTGGAGCAGGCGCGCAATGCGCTCGGCCTGAGCCAGCCACTGCCGCCGCTCGACCTGGGCGTGCAGTCGTCGTACTTCGAGGTTCGCGGGCGAATGCGGCTGGAGCAACGGGTGCTGGATGCGGTGGCCTTGATCGAACGCCGCGCCGGGCTGGAGGTGGTGGCGATCCAGCGCCTGAACTTGCCGGCGCCAGCCGGGCCGTGACCAGCGACTGGGGACTGGGCTCGCCTGGGGTGATCCACAATCCGCCCAGTTTTTTCGCCCCTGGCCGCGCGCCGCATGCCCCCGCCCGGCACATCCGCAGTTTGACCGCGCAGCAAGCCGCCACACCAAGGCGCCGAACCCGAGACCCATGGCAACGCTGGTTCTGATCTGGCCTGACCCCGACAACGCCGCCGGCGCGGACGGCGCCATCGCCAGCGACGCGGTCGAGTTCATCCTCAGCCCGGACGGGGTGGCGGTGGCCCAGCATGGCCATGCCGCGCCGGCCCAGTTGCCACGCGCCAGCACCGTGGTCGCCCTGCTGCCGGCGCTGGCGGTGAGCTGGCACCGCGTGCGTGTCCCCAAGGCGCCTGGCGGCCGCCTGCGCGAGGCGCTGGGCGGCATGCTCGAGGAGCAGTTGCTGCAGGACGATGACCAGCTCCACCTGGCCCTGGCGCCGGGCGCGCGCGCCGGTGAGCCAGCCTGGCTGGCGGCACTGCGCAAGCCCGGGCTGCAGGCGCAGCTCGACGCCTGGTCCTCGGCCGGTTTGCAGATCGACCGCCTCGCCTGCGCGCTGGCGCCGGGCGCAGAGCCGATTGCCCATGTCCACGAGCTGAGTCTGCCAAACCTGCCCGACGCCGGGCCGTGGCTGAGCCTGGCCGACGCCCAGGGCGCCGTCTGCCTGCCGCTGGAGGGCGGGCTGGCCCGGCTGCGCCTGGACGCGGCGAGCGGCAGCGCCGGTCAACCGTTGCCGGTCACGGCGAGTCCGGCCGCCGCTGCCGCCGCCGAAGCCTGGCTGGGCCGAACCGTCACGGTCCGGGCGGAGGCCGAACACGCACTCGGCGCCGCCCGCAACGGCTGGGATCTGCGCCAGTTCGACCTGGCGCCCAGCCTGCGTGGCACCCAGGCGATGGTCAGGCTGGTGCGCAGCCTGGCCCGGCCGGAGTGGCGCTGGGCCCGGCGCGGCGCGCTCGCCCTGGTGCTTGGCCAGGTCGTCGGCCTGAACCTGCTGGCCTGGCAGCAGCAAACGGCGGTGGCCGAAAGGCGCAACCAGATGGTCGACCTGCTCAAGGCCAGCCACCCCCAGGTGCGGGCGGTGCTGGATGCACCGGCGCAGATGCAGCGCGAGACCGAGCGGCTGCGGCTGATCGCCGGCGTGCCCGGCGATGCCGACCTGGAGCCGCAACTCGCCGCCGCCGCCCAGGCTTGGCCCGAGGGCCAGGCGCCGCTGTCGGGCTTGCGCTTCGAGGCCGGGCGGCTGAGCCTGGCGGCACCGGCCTGGCCGGCCGAGCAGCATGCCCAGTTCGCCCAGCGCCTGCGCCTGGCCGGATGGCAAGTCCAGGCCGGCGATGGCCAGCTCAGCCTGCAACGCCTCGCCCCAGACGCCGAGCCCGCGCCGCCGGCCAACCGTGCCGGCATGGCGCCGCGCCAGCCATGAACGCCATCACCGAAATGATCGCGCCCTGGCGCGCCCGCTGGGCGGGCCTGAGCGCGCGCGACCGCCGCGCGGCCGGCGTCGTCGCCGCCGTGCTCGGCCTGTACCTGCTGTGGGCACTGGCGCTGGCCCCGGCCATCGCCACGCTGCGCCGAGCGCCGGCCCAACTCGCCCAGCTCGACGCCCAATGGCAGCACATGCAGGGCCTGGCGCAGGAGGCCGCCAGCCTGCGCGCGGCCGTACCGGTGCCGCCGGCCCAGGCCGCCCAGGCCGTCGCCGCTGCAACCGCGCGGATGGGCCAGGTCGGCACGCTGCAACTCCAGGGCGGACGCGGCGTACTGAGCCTGCAGGGCGCCAGCGCGGCGCAGATCAGTGCCTGGCTGGCCGAAGTCCGCGCCGGCGCCCGCGGCCGGGTCAGCGAGGCGGTGCTGAGCCCCTCCGGCCCCGGCCTGTACAGCGGCAAGCTGAGTTTCGTGATCGGGGGCGATTCGTGAGCACCGCCTGGCTGCGCCGCAGCCAGCCGCGCCAGCGCATTGCTGCCGCCGCCGCTGACCGCCGGGGTCGCGGCGGCGCCATCGCGGGTGCGCTCTGCGGCGCGCTGCTGGGCCTGCTGCTGTGGGCACCGGCGGCCTGGCTGGCCGGGCAACTGGCCGAGGCCAGCGGCGACCGGGTGCTGCTGGCCGAGGCCGATGGCACGGTCTGGAATGGCAGCGCCGCGTTGGTCCTGACCGGCGGGCCCGGCAGCAGTGACGCCGCCGCCCTGCCGGGTCGGCTGCAATGGACCTTGCGCCCGACCTGGAGCGGCCTGGCGTTGCGCATCCGCCAGAGCTGCTGCCTCAGCGCCGAACTGGCGCTGCGCCTGACGCCGGGCTGGCGCGGCCTCACGCTGCAATGGCTGGAGCCGGCCGGCGCCACGGCCACCGCCGACGGCACGACCATCGGCCAATGGCCGCTGGCGGTGCTGGCCGGCCTGGGCACGCCCTGGAACACCTTGCAGCTCGGCGGCACGCTGCGCCTGGCCAGCGCTGGCGTGCAACTGCAGTGGACGCAGGGTCAGGCCAGGCTCCAGGGTGGGCTGCTGCTGGAGCTGGACCAGGTCCGCTCGCGCGTCAGCAGCCTGCCGGTGCTGGGCAGCTACCGCCTCGGGCTGCGCGGCTCTGATCTGTCCGACGGCGCCAGCACATTGCGCCTGGACACCCTCAGCGGCGCTTTGCGCCTGGACACCCTCAGCGGCGCTTTGCGCCTGGACACGGTCAGCGGCGCTTTGCGCCTGAGTGGCAGCGGCCAGTGGAACGCCGCCGGCCTGCGCTTTCGCGGTCAGGCCAGCGCCGCGCCGGGTGACGAGGCCGCGCTGGCCAACCTGCTCAACATCATCGGCCGGCGCCAGGGCGCGCTGTCGACTATTTCGATTGGATGACCATGACCCAGGCTGAGCTCGCGATCCGGGCCGTGGCGGCGGCGGCCATGGCAGCGGCGGCACTGCTGCCACTGTCTGCCCAGGCCCAGGCCCCGGCCCAGGCTCCGGCGGCCGCGCCGGCCAAGGCGGCTGCCGCTGCTGGCGCGCTGCGCGGCGGCGCGCCGGTGTTGCTGAACTTTCCCAACACCGACATCGAGGCGGTGACCCGGGCGATGGCGGCGATGATCGGCCGGGCGATCCTGGTCGATCCGCGTGTCAAGGGCACGATCACGCTCTACAGCGAGCAGCCGATGGCGGTACGCGAGGCCTACCAGAACTACCAGTCGGCGCTGCGCGGCCTGGGCTTCTCCGTCGTCGACAGCGGTGGCCTGCTCAAGGTCGTGCCCGAGGCCGAGGCCAAGCTGCAGACCGGCGTGGTCTCGATCGGCAACGCCGAAGGCCGCGGCGAGCAGGTCATCACCCAGATCTTCAGGCTGGGCCACGAGAACCCGAACAACCTGGTGGCCGTGCTGCGGCCGCTGATCAGCCCGAACAACACCATCAACGCCAACCCGGGCAACAACACCCTGGTCATCACCGACTACGCCGACAACCTGGCGCGGCTGGGCAAGATCATCGCCGCGCTCGACCAGCCGGCGGCCTCGGAGGTCGACGTCGTGCCGCTGCAGCACGCCATCGCCTCTGACATGGCCGCGCTGGTGCAGCGCCTGGGCGACGGCAGCTCGACCCAGGCGGTGCCCGGCGTGGCCACCCTGGGCGCGCTGACGGTGATGGCCGATGTGCGCAGCAATGCCCTGATCCTGCGCGCCGCCAACCCCGGCCGGCTGGCCAGCGTGCGCGCCCTGGTCGAGCGCCTGGACCGCCCCGGCAGCGCTGGCCCGGCCGGCAGCATCTACGTCGTACACCTGAAGAACGCCGACGCCGCCAAGCTCGCGACCGTGCTGCGGGCGGCCTTTGGCGCGGCCACCGGCGGCGCCTCGGGCGGTGGCCTGGGCGGCGCGGCAGTGGCCGCAGCCAGCACGGTCAGCCCGGGCCTAGGCATCGGTGGCATCGGGGGTGCGGGTGGCGTGGCGGGCATCAGCGCCGCCGCCGCAACGCCGGTCGCGGCGGCGGCCCAGCCCTCGACCGGCGGCTTCATCCAGGCCGACGCCGCCACCAACTCGCTGGTCATCAGTGCGCCCGAGCCGCTGTACCGGCAGATCCGCACGGTGATCGACCAGTTGGACGGCCGCCGCGCCCAGGTCTTCGTCGAGTCGATGATTGTCGAGATGGATGCCAGCAAGGCCGCCGAGTTCGGCTTCCAGTGGCAGGGCCTGCTGGGCAAAAGCGGCGACCGGCTGGGGCTGGTGGCGGGCACCAACTTCGGTGGCAGCGGCAACATCCTGACGCTGTCGGCCGCGGGCGCCTCGGGCTCGACCCAGGCCTCGGCGGCGCTGAGCGGCGTGCCCGGGCTCAACCTCGGCCTGCTGCAAAAGGTCAACGGCGTCTACACCCTCGGCGCCCTGGCGCGCTTCCTGGAAACGGTCTCGGGTACCAACATCCTGTCCACCCCCAACCTGGTGGCGCTGGACAACGAAGAGGCCAAGATCGTGGTCGGCTCGAACGTGCCTTTCGTCACCGGCAGCTTCACCAACACCGGCAGCAGCAGCGCCACCGTCAACCCGTTCCAGACCATAGAGCGCAAGGATGTTGGCCTGACGCTGCGCATCAAACCGCAGATCGGCGAGGGCGGCGTGATCCGCATGACCGTCTACCAGGAGAACTCCAGCGTCGTCGCCGCCACCTCGACCTCGGCCAACGGCCCGACCACCAACAAGAGCTCGATCGAGACCACGGTGGTGGTCGACGACGGCGCGATCATGGTCCTCGGCGGCCAGCTCAAGGACCAGTACGACGGCAACGCCAACAAGGTGCCATTCTTCGGCGACGTGCCGGTTGTCGGCAACCTGTTCCGCAACGACAGCCGGGTGCGGACCAAGACCAACCTGCTGGTCTTCTTGCGCCCGGTCGTGATCCGCGACGGCCCGGCCGCCGCCAGCCTGACGCTGGACCGCTACGACCTGATCCGCGCCCAGCAGCAGACCAACCAGCCCGAGCCGAGCAAACTGCTGCCGGTCAATGAGGCGCCGCAGTTGCCCGCCGTGCCTCCGGCCAAACCCTGAATCCAGCATGGCCAGCCGCCACCCCCTGCCCTACGGCTTCGCCAAGGCCAACCAGGTCCTGCTTGAGGACGCGGACCCGCAGCGCGTGCTCTGGGCCAGCGAGGACACCGCACTCAGCGCGATCGCCGAAGTGCTGCGCCTGCACCCGGTGCAGCGCGTCAGCCCCTTGCCAGCAGCGGTCCTGGCCGAGCGCATCGCCAGCGTCTACGCCGGCGCCGAATCCAGCGCCGCCACCGTCGTCGGCGAGGTCGAGAGCGCGGTCGACCTGACCCGGCTGCTGCAAGACCTGCCGGCGGTCGAGGACCTGCTCGAGGCCGCCGACGACGCGCCCATCATCCGCATGCTCAACGCCCTGCTGACCCAGGCCGCCAAGGACGGCGCCAGCGACATCCACATCGAACCCTACGAGCGCAGCAGCGCGGTGCGCTTTCGCGTTGACGGCAGCCTGCGCGATGTGGTCCAGCCCAACCGCGCGCTGCATGCCGCGCTGATCAGCCGGCTCAAGATCATGGCCGAGCTGGACATCGCCGAGAAGCGATTGCCGCAGGATGGCCGGATCAGCCTGCGCATCGGCGGCCGGGCGATCGACGTGCGCGTCTCGACCCTGCCATCGGCCCACGGCGAGCGGGCCGTGCTGCGCCTGCTCGACAAGACCGAATCGAAGTTCACGCTCGAGGCGCTGGGCATGAGCGGCGAGGTGCTGAGCGCCTTCGACACGCTGGTGCGCCAGCCGCACGGCATCGTCCTGGTGACGGGCCCGACCGGCTCGGGCAAGACCACCACGCTCTACGCCAGCCTGTCGCGCATCGACACCAGCACCACCAACGTGCTGACCGTCGAGGATCCGATCGAGTACGAATTGCCCGGCATCGGCCAGACCCAGGTCAACCCGAAGATCGAGCTGAGCTTCAGCAGGGCCCTGCGCGCCATCCTGCGCCAGGATCCGGACGTGATCATGATCGGCGAGATCCGCGATTTCGAGACCGCCCAGATCGCCATCCAGGCCAGCCTGACCGGCCACCTGGTGCTGGCCACGCTGCACACCAACGACGCGCCCAGCGCCGTCACCCGGCTGGTCGACATGGGCGTCGAGCCCTACCTGCTGTCGTCGTCACTGCTGGGCGTGCAGGCCCAGCGCCTGGTGCGCAAGCTCTGCACCGCCTGCCGGCGCCAGGACGGCAACGGCCACTGGCACCCGGTCGGCTGCACGGTCTGCAGCCGCTCGGGCTACAAAGGCCGCACCGGGGTCTACGAGCTGATGCTGGCCGACGACGCGATCCGCGAGCGGGTACACAACCGCGCCTCGGACGCCGAGCTTACGGCCCAGGCCAGGCTGGGCGGCTACCGGCCGATGCGCGATGACGGCCAGCGCCTTGTGGCCGCAGGCATCACCTCGCTGGAAGAGGTGCTGCGGGTGACGCGCGACTGAGGCGCCACCACTTCAGGTGCGACCGCCATCGCCGGGCCCGCCACGTCAGGGCAGGCCAATCGCCTCGCCCAGAACCCGCCTGGCCAGGCCCGCGTCCAGGCCTGCCAGCTCCACCAGGTCGACGCAGAACGGCAACTGGCTGGCCTCGAAGGCCTCGCGCAAGGCGGCGCGCTCGGCCCAGCTCAAGCGTGGCGGCTCGATCAGCAGCAGGTCCAGGTCGGAATGCGGCCGGGCCCGCCCGGTGCTGCGCGAGCCAAACACCGCGACCCGCGCGCCGGGCAACACCGCCTCGATGTGGCGGCGCAGCTCAAGCTGCTGGGCCAGGCTGAGTGCGACCCTGGGTCCTGGCTGGATGGATCCCGGCTCGGGCGGTGGTGCCGGACCACCCGGGTTGTCCACCGGCGCGGTCATGCCGCCGCCTCCAGTTTGGCCAGCAAGATCGGCCAGCGTCGCCAATGCCCGGCGCAGTGGCTTCAGGTCGATCTCGGCAGGGTTTTCGGCGGGCTGCATCGGCCGCAATTGTCCGCCCGGCCCAAGCTGCGGGTCAAAGCCCACCGCCACGATGGCTGGCCAGAACTCGGTCGATACTCGCCGGCCATGCCGGCCTACACCTACGACGCCCTGGATGCCGATGGCCGCGCCCACAGCGGCGTGGTCGAGGCCGAGAACGCCAAGGCCGCGCGCCAGCAACTGCGTGGCCGCGAGCTGGTGCCGCTGGCGGTGCTGCCGGTGGCCGCTGCGGTGCGCGCCGACGGCAGCGCGCGCTGGGTGCGGCGGGCCTTCAACCCCACCGGGCTGGCGATCTGGACGCGCCAACTCGCCGGCCTGGTCAGCGCCGGTCTGCCGCTGGAGCGGGCGCTGACGGCGCTGGCCGACGAGGCCGAGGCACCGCGCCAGCGCGACCTGGCCGCCCACCTGCGCGCCGAGGTCAATGCCGGCGCCAGCTTTGCCCATGCGCTGGCGACCGCGCCGCGCGAGTTCGACGAGGTCTACCGCGCGGTCGTCGCTGCCGGTGAGCAGAGCGGCGCCCTGGGCGCCGTGCTCGAACGCCTGGCCGACGACCTCGAGGCGCGGCGCGAGCTGGCCGCCAAGCTGCTTGGCGCGGCCCTGTATCCGGCCATCGTCAGCCTGGTGGCGCTGGTCATCGTCGGCTTCTTGCTGACCTATGTCGTGCCCCAGGTCACGAGCGTGTTCGTCAGTGGCAAGCGCGCGCTGCCGGGCCTGACGGTGGCGATGCTGGCGCTCAGCGACGCGGTCCGCGCCTGGGGCTGGGTCGCGCTGGGCCTGGCCGGGCTGGCCGGCGTGCTGTTGGCCCTGGCGCTGCGCGGGCCGGCCTTCAGGCAGCGCTTTGACGCCGCCTGGCTGCGCCTGCCGGTGGTCGGGCGGCTGGCCCGGGGCTACAACGCGGCGCGCTTTGCCGGCACCCTGGCGATGCTGGCCAACGCCGGGGTGCCGATCCTCAAGGCCTTGCAGGCGGCGGCCGAGACCCTGGGCAACCGCGCCATGCGCGCCGACGCGCTCGACGCCCTGGCCCAGGTGCGCGAGGGCGCGCCGCTGGCCTCGGCGCTGGCGGCCAAGAAGCGCTTCCCGGGTTTGGTGGCGATGTTCGCCCGGCTCGGCGAGCAGACCGGCCAGTTGCCGAAGATGCTCGACCGCGCCGCCCGGCAGTTGGCCACCGAGGTCCAGCGCCGGGCGATGGCCCTGGCGACGCTGCTGGAGCCGCTGCTGGTGGTGGCAATGGGCGGGGTGGTGATCCTGATCGCGCTGGCGGTGATGCTGCCGATCATCCAGCTCAACACCTGGGTGCGCTGAGGCCGCCAGGCGAGGGCCGGCGCCCGGCTCAGCCCTGGCCCGGCCAAGGCGCGGCGTCGACCACCGGGAAACTGCCGCTGAAGCGGTCCAGCAGGCCAAAGAACCTGGCCAGCAATGCCGCCTGGCCGGTGATGCGCAGCCGGCCTTCAGCGATCGCCTGGGGCGCGGCCAGGCGCTGCTGCATCAGCGCCTCCAGCGTCGCCCGGTCCAGGCTCAGCGCCACCTCGGCCGGCGGCGGCACGGCGGCCTCGGCTGGCAAATCGGCCAGACACAGGCTGCTCAGGGCGCCGTTGGACAACTCCAGCCGCCAGACCTGGCCGCTGTCGCTGAAATGCCAGTCCATGGCGAAGGCAGCAACTCCTTCGCGCACGGCACGTTCGGCGTTGAGCCGTACCGCCAGGGCGTCGAACAGCAGGCCGTTGGGTATGGCCGAGACCAGGGCCAGGCCGGCCGGCTGCTTGCCGGCTGCGGGCGGGCCCTGGCGGTACTCGCGCGCGCCCAGCAAGTAGGCATTGCGCCAGGTCGCCGATTCGGCCTGGAAGCCAAGCTGCTCCAGGGCTGCGGCGGCCAGTTCGCGGGCGTCGGCGCGGTCGGGGTGGGCATAGACCGCGTGCTTCATCACCTCGGCCACCCAGCGGTACTGGCCGGCGTCGAAATCGGCCCGGGCGCGCACCAGCAGCGCGTCTATGCCGCCCATGTACTCGACATACTTGGCGCCGCCGGGCACCGGTGGCAGCGGCTGCAAATTGGCTGGGTGGGCGTCGTACCAGCTCAGGTAGCGCTGGTAGACCGCCTTGACGTTGTGCGAGACGGTGCCGTAGTAGCCGCGCGCATGCCAGCGCTGCGCCAGCCCTTCGGGCAGGGCCAGGCCCTCGGCGATCTCGGCCGGCTTCAAGCCGTGGCTCATCAGCCGCACCGTCTGGTCATGCATCACCCGGTAGAGGTCGCGCTGCTCGGCCAAAAAGCGGCAGACCTGGGCCTTGCCCCATGTCGGCCAATGGTGCTGGGCCAGCACCACATCGCTGCGCCAGCCGTAGCGGTGCAGGGCCACATGCAGGTATTTGCTCCAGGCCAGGCTGTCACGCACCGCCGCGCCGCGCAGCGGGCACAGGTTGTGCAGGTTGTGGGTGGCGTTCTCGGCCAGGTTCAGCGCCCGCTCGCCGGGAAAGTAGAAATGCATCTCCGACGGCGCCTCGGTCTCGGGCGTCAACTGGAACTCGATCTCGACCCCGTCGATGACATGGACCTCGTGCTCCAGGGCAATCGTCTGCGTCGGCGCGATCAGGCTGATCGCGCCTATCGGCAGGGTCTTGCCCAAGCCGGCGTCGACCTGGCCATCGACGCCCTTGGGCAGGGTGTGGCCGAACTGGAACTGCGAGCGCCGCCCCATCGCCACGCCGCCAATCACGTTCTCGGCCACCGCGTGGTGCATGAAGCCGGCCGGGGCGATCACCGCCACTTGGCCCGCGTCGACCTCGGCCTGGCTGACCAGCCCGGCGACGCCGCCGAAATGGTCGCCATGGCTGTGGCTGTACATCACCGTGTGCAGCCGCCGCTGGCCCTGCGGGTCACGCTCGCGGCGGTACAGCGCCAGCGCCGCGGCGGCGGTCTCGCGGGTGGTCAATGCGTCGAGTGCGATCAGGCCGCTGTCGCCCTCAATGAAGGTGATATTGGCGATGTCCAGCCCGCGCACCTGGAACATTCGCGGCGTGACCTGGAACAGGCCGTGGATGCGGTTCAGCCGGGCCTGCCGCCAGAGGCTGGGGTTGACGCTGGGCGCGGGCGTGGCGTCGTCGAGGAAGGCGTAGGGCCGCTGGCTCCAGACCACATGCCCGCTGCCGTCCGGGCGGATGATTTCGGCCTCATCGATGCTGGCGATGAAGCCACGCCTGGCATCCTCCCAGTCCTGGCCATCCTCGGCAGGCAGTTGCGCCGCGACCAGGCGCTGCAGTTCCAGGGTCGGACCGTAGGCGCTGCGGGGCATGGCCGGGCTCAGACCTCGCCGCCGAAGCGCTTGATCAGGTTGTCGAGGTACTTCTCGACCAGCTTCTCGTTCTCACTGACGACGAACGGTGCGACCACCGCCTTCATCAGCCCGGGCAGCGGCACGGTCAGCTCACCCTTGAGGCCCAAGACCATATGCGTCGACTTCTTCTTGTCGGTCAGCTTCCAACTGCCACCGATCTGGCCGTTGCCGACATCGGCCACCGGCGTCCAGACGATGCTGCCCTTCTTGCGGTCGGCGACGTACTTCGAGGCATAGATGGTCTGAATGTTGATCTGCGCGGTGCCGACCTTCTCCATCTCCCAGCGGTAGGCGCCGCCGCCCAGGTCGACCAGCTTGGCCAGCTTGGGAAAGAAGCTGGCCGAACTGGGCACGTCGGCCAGCAGATCGAAGACTTCGCCATAGGGCGACTTGACCTCCAGCTCATAGGCCAGATCAAAGGGCACGGTGATGGCCATGAGGCGGACTCCTGCGGGTGGGCAATGCAACCCCCGCAGGTTAGCCGCATGGCGCGGCGCGGCGAACCCGTTAGAACCCAGGGGCGCGCGACGCGGATCTGATCTGGCTAGCTGATCCAGCGCCAGCGCGGTGCCGGCCAGCGCCGTCAAGGTGTCGGTGATCAGCGGTGTGGGAATTGGGCCGAGGTAGGCGCGCAATCGCCCAATAGCCTCGAAGCGGGCGCGAATCGGTGAGGCGCAGAAGCGCGCCCAGGAACAGCGCCACGTTGCCGGCAAAGCCGCCGAGCAGGGCGCAGAAAAGCTCCAGCGACCCGTAAGACAGTCCGTCTACGACGCCCTCTCGAGCCCCGGCTGGCCAACCCTGGCTGGCACCGCACCTGCGACTGGCGCCGCCATCCAGCAATGCCCCGCGCGGGGCCAAACGCGCATTGCACGGCGCAAGCGCTGACAATACATTCCCCTTCGCCGACCTCTGCCCAGCGGCACGG
>JANXYH010000145.1 GCA_025350145.1 Burkholderiales bacterium
ATCGACGGCGCTGTTCTTTATGGCGCTTGCCCCGGCATTAGCGGCACAGTCAAACTTGAATAGCGATCACGTGCATCAAACGCTGGACTTCATCGCAAAAAATTCACAGTTCTTTTTGAACTATTCGATGGCATCGTGCAAAGCCATCATGGATGCTGCACATGGCATTCCTTACTCCACTGTCGTTACCGCCACAGCGCGAAATGGCACCGAGACAGGACTGCGTGTCAGCGGCATGGGCGCGTCGTGGTTCACTGCTAAATCAGATTTACCGCAAGGTTTGTTCTTCCCAGGCTTTCAGCAAACAGACGCTTGCCCTGATATTGGCGACAGCGCCATTACCGAAACCGCAGGCTTTGGTGGATGCAGTTTTGCTGCATCACCAGCGCTCACGCTGCTGGCAGGCGGCACGGTAAATGATGCCGTGCGCTACAGCAAAGAGATGTACGAGATCACCGTCACCAAAAACCCAGCGCTCTCGCTCCCCGCGCTCGACTTTGCAGGTGCACCTTGCGGTATTGACGTGCGCAAGGTTGTGGATACAGGTATTCGTCCTGTCGTCACCACAGGCATCGCGCACAAAGATGCTGGCGTCGGGCAAATTGGCGCAGGCATTGTGCGCGTGCCGATGGAGGCATATTCAAAAGCATTAAGTGCGATAGCGGAGAAATTCTGATGCGTCAAACACTCACTTCCCCACGCGGCATGGTCACAGCGCCGCATCATTTGGCAACCTCTGCTGCCGCTTCTGTGTTGCGTGAAGGTGGTAACGCCATCGAGGCGATGGTCGCCGCTGCTTCTACCATTGCGGTGGTCTATCCGCACATGAACTCGATTGGCGGCGACGGTTTCTGGATCGTCTCCGAGCCCGGCCAGGCGCCGTTGGCAATCGATGCCTGCGGCCGGGCTGCGGCGCTGGCCAGCCTGGACTTCTACGCCGAGCGCGGCCTGACGGCGATCCCAGGCCGTGGCCCGCTGGCAGCCAACACCACCGCCGGGGCGATCTCGGGTTGGATCGAGGCGCTGGGCCACAGCGCCCGCTGGGGCGGCCGGCTGCCGGTCTCGCGGCTGCTGCAAGATGCTGTGGCCTACGCCCGTGACGGCACACCCGTGACCCACAGCCAGGCCAACTTCAGCCGCAAATTTCTGCCCGAGCTGGGCCATTTGCCGGGCTTTGCCGGCCAGTTTCTGACGCCTGCAGGGCAGGTGCCGGAGCCCGAAGCCTTGCGCCGCTATCCGGCCCTGGCAGCCACCCTGGCGAGGCTGGCCGAGCGCGGGCTGGACGACTACTACCGCGGCGAGATTGCCGAGGCGATTGCCGCCGAGCACCAGCGCCTGGGTGGCCCGTTGCGCCTGGCCGACCTGCATGCCCAACGCGCCCAGACCGTCGCGCCGCTGTCAGTACGCTTGGCCGGCTGCGGCGCCACCCTGTACAACCAGCCGCCGCCGACCCAGGGCCTGGCCTCGCTGCTGATCCTGGCGATCTTTGAGCGCCTGCGCCTGCGCCATGGCATCACCGAGGAAGGCAGCTACGCCCACCTGCATGCCCTGGTCGAGGCCACCAAGCAGGCCTTCAGGGTGCGCAACCGGCATATCGCCGACCCGGCCAGCATGGCCGCACGCGGCGTCAGCGCCGAGTCATTCCTTGCCGACGCCTTCATCGATGGCTGCGTCCAGGCGGTGGACATGCAGCGCGCCCTGCCCTGGCCCGAGCCGGCGATCCACGGCGACACCGTCTGGATGGGCGCCGCCGACGCCCAGGGACGCATGGTCAGCTACATCCAGAGCGTGTACTGGGAATTCGGCTCGGGCGTGGTGCTGTCCGACACCGGTGTGTGCTGGCAGAACCGCGGCGCCAGCTTCGCTTTGGATCCGCGCTCGCACCTGGTCCTGGCGCCCGGCAAGAAGCCGTTCCACACCCTCAACCCGGCGCATGCCCGTTTCGACGATGGCCGGGTGATGGTCTACGGCAACATGGGCGGCGACGGCCAGCCGCAGAGCCAGTCGGCGGTGTTCAGCCGCTATGCGATCTTCGGCCAATCGTTGCAGGCTGCGGTCAGCGCGCCGCGCTGGCTGCTGGGCAAGACCTGGGGCCAGGAGACGACGACGCTGAAGTTCGAGGACCGCTTCGATCCGGCGGTGATGCAGGCGCTGCGCGAGGCGGGCCACGATGTCGAGATGCTGGACGGCTACAGCGACACCATGGGCCATGCCGGCGCGATCGTGCGCTTGGCCAATGGCGTGTACCTGGGCGCCGCCGATCCACGCAGCGACGGGGTGGTGGCGGCTTACTGAGCGTGGCCCGAGCGCAGGTCGTATCCAGCAGCAGCAGCGCCGAGCCGCAAAAGTACCGAGCCACAAAAACACCGAGGCCCGCCTGAGCAGAGATGCTCAGGCGGGCCTCGGCAATTTGACGCCCTGGGCGCGAGACTGTCAGGCCTTGGCGACGTTCTCCGGCGTGAACGGCATGCGGCGCACCCGCTTGCCACTGACGGCGAACATCGCGTTGGCCACGGCCGGGCCGATCAGCGCGGTGGCGGGCTCACCGATGCCACCCGATTTCTCGGTGCTGTTGACCAGCACGATCTCGATCTCAGGCGCCTCGTTGTTGCGCATCACCCGGTACTGGTGGAAGTTGTTCTGCTGGACCCGGCCCTTGTCGACCGTGATCTCGCCCCACAGCGCCGCCGACAGGCCAAAGATGATGCTCGACTGGATCTGCGCCTCGACCGTGTCGGGGTTGACCATGCGGCCCAGGTCGGCGACCACGGTCACCTTGTGGACCCAGGGCGCGCCGTCCTTGACCGACACCTCGGCCACCTGCGCCATGTAGGTGTCGTAGCCTTCCATCAGCGCCACCCCACGGGCCCGCCCGGCTGCCAGCGGCTTGCCCCAGCCGGACTTGTCGGCCGCCTGCTGCAAGACGTTGAGGAAGCGCGGCTGGCCTTGCAGCAGCGACATCCGGTAGGCCACGGGGTCCTGGCCGGCGGCGCTGGCCAACTCGTCCATGAAGCTCTCGTTGGCGAAAGCGTTCATGTTGTGGCTGACCGCGCGCCAGTAGCCCACCCGCAGCCCGGCATCGTGCTTGATGATGTCGAGGCGGGTCGCCGGGATGTTGTAGGGCATGGCCGCCGCTTCGGCCATGAACGCGTCCGGCGCCTCGGGCGGCAGACCGAACAATCGACCGGTGATCGACTGCGAGGCACAGCGGTAGGTCTGCGCCAGCGGCTTGCCATCGGCGCCCAGCGAGGCTGCGAGTTGCAGCGTCGCCATCGGCCGGTAGAAGTCGTGGGTCATGTCGTCTTCACGGCTCCAGATCAGCTTGACCGGCTTGTTCACCGCCTTGCTGATCTGCGCGGCCTGGAGGATGAAGTCGATGTCGATGCGCCGACCAAAGCCGCCACCGAGGAAGGTCGACTGGACGGCGACGTTCTCCGGCTTGATGTCGAGCATCTTGGCGACCGCACCCTGAGCCGCATCCGGCCATTGGGTCGGGCCGATCAGCAGTGCCTTGCCGTTCTCGATATGGGCCGTGAAGTTCATCGGCTCCATCGGCGAGTGGGTCACGGTCTGCGAGAAGTACTCGGCCCGCACCACCTTGGCGCCACGCTCGATCGCGTTGTCGGCGTCGCCCACCGGCGGGCGCACTGGCAGCGCGCCCTTGCCGGAGAGCATCGCCGCACGGGTGCCCTCGATCATCGCCGCAGTGCTGAGGTTGGCGTTCGGGCCTTCGTCCCAGATGATACTCAGCGCCTCGCGGGCCTTGCGCGATTGCCAGTAGCTGCTGGCCACCACGGCGATGCCGTCGGGGATCTGCACCACATCGATCACGCCCGGCATGCCCTTGGCCTTGGCGGCGTCGAAGCTCTTGACCGAGCCGCCCAGCACCGGGGACATCGCCAGCGAGGCATAGACCATGCCGGGCAGCTTGACGTCGATGCCGAAGATGGCCGTGCCGTTGACCTTGGCCGGGGTGTCCAGCCGGGTGGTGCGGGTGCCGACGATGCGGAACTGGCTGGGGTCCTTCATGGCCGGCTTTTCCGGCGGGGTCAGCTTGGAGGCAGCCTCGGCGAGTTGGCCATAGCTGGCCTTCTTGCCGCCCGCGCCCAGCACCATGCCGTTCTCGGCCTTGAGCGACGAGGGGCATCGACCTTCCACCTGTCGGCCGCTGCGGCGACCAGCATCTCGCGCACCTGGGCGCCGGCCAGACGCAGCTTGTCGTAGCCCTCGCGCACCGAGGTCGAGCCGCCGGTGAGTTGCAGGCCGAAGATCAGGGCGTTGCCATAGACCTTGCCGGCCGGTGCGAACGCCACCTTGACCTTCTTGATGTCGACGTTGAGTTCCTCGGCGATCAGCATCGGCATCGAGGTGTAGACGCCCTGGCCCATCTCGGCGCGCGCCGAGATCAGGGTGACAGTGTTGTCATCGGCGATGTGGACCCAGGCACTGGGCGTGTGCAACAGGCCGGCGGCCTGGGCCGGGCCGGCCATCGGCAGGGCGACGCCGACCATCAGGCCACCGCTGAAGGTGGCGCTGGTTTGCAGGAAGCCGCGGCGCGAGACTTGAACAGCAGATTGAGTTTTCGACATGGCGATCTCCTTCAGGCCTTGGCGCCGCGCATTTCGGCGGCGGCCGTCTTGATCGCGGCGCGGACCCGCACGTAGGTGCCGCAGCGGCAGATGTTGCCCGACATGGCGTTGTCGATGTCGGCGTCGCTGGGGTTCTTGTTGCTGGCCAGCAGGGCGCTGGCGCTCATCAACTGGCCAGACTGGCAGTAGCCGCACTGCGGCACGTCATGCTTGATCCAGGCCTTCTGCAGGGCGTGGCTGTTGTTCGCCGACAAGCTCTCGACCGTTGACACCAACTTGCCGGCGGTGCGCGACAGTGGTGTGGAGCAGGAGCGGATCGGCTGGCCGTCGAGCAGCACGGTGCAGGCACCGCACAGGCCGGCACCGCAGCCGAACTTGGTGCCGGTCAAACCGACTTCATCCCGGATCACCCACAGCAGCGGGGTATCGGGTTCGGATTTGGCAGTCACGGCCTTGCCGTTGACTTTGAGCGAGGTGGTCATAGGTCTCCAGTTCAGATGCCGGCCAGGTGCGGCCACGACACCCGGCATGGTGGCAGTGCCGGCACGGCGCGCAAAGAGAGGGCAAACCCGTGCCTGCGGCGGCGCAAATCCGCGTAGCGCCAGACCAGTTGCGCCAGCCTGGCTCGATTTCGCCAGCGCCGCTGCGCCGCGGCCGCAGCGCTGGCCCGCCACGGGGCCCAGTTAGGATTCGGCCATGACGACGCCCACCGCCGCGCCCCTGAGCAGCTCTTTGCCTCGACCGCCAGTCTGGGCGGTGTGCCTGGCAGGTGCCATGACCCTGGCGGTGGCCATGGGCCTGGGCCGCTTCGCGTTCACCCCGCTGCTGCCGCTGATGATGCGCGACGGCCTGCTCGACGCCGGTGGCGGCGCCTTGCTGGCGGCGGTCAACTACGCCGGCTACCTGCTCGGCGCCCTGAGTGCGGCACGGGTGGCCGGCAAGCCCTTGCGCCTGGTGCGCGCCTGTCTGGTCGGCACGACCCTGCTGACCGCCGTGATGGGCCTGGTGCAGGCGCCGGCACTGTGGCTGCTGCTGCGTTTTGCCGCCGGTGTCTGCAGCGCCTGGACGATGGTCGGGATCAGCGCCTGGGCGCTGAGCGAATTGGCCCAGCGCGGGCAGAGCCCACGCAGCGCCCAGGTCTATGCCGGCGTCGGCCTGGGGATCACGCTGGCCGGCAGCTATGTCTGGTGGCTGGGGCAGACCGCCTCGCCGACGCTGTGGCTGCACCTGGGCGCCATCGCCGCCATGCTCAGCCTGGGGATCGCCTATTTGCTGCGCCACGCCGGGGCCGGCTTCAATGCCGCGCCTGCTGGCCAGGCCACGACCACGCAGGCCAAGATGCCGCCTGGCGCCTGGGGCCTGGTGCTGTGCTATTTCGCCTTCGGCATCGGCTACAGCCTGCCGGTGACCTTTCTGCCGGCCCAGGCGCGGCTTCTGGTCGACGACCCGCGGCTGTTTGGTCTGGCCTGGCCGGCTTTCGGCCTGGCGGCAGCCGTCGGCACCCTGCTGTCGGCGCGATTACTGGCGCGTTGGCGTCAGCTCCGAATCTGGGCGGTGGCCCAGTTGGCGATGGCCGTCGGCGCGGCTCTGCCGTCCTTGAGCGCGTCCGGGCTGGCGATCGGCCTGGCAGCCTTGCTGGTCGGCAGCAGCTTCATGATCGCCACGATGGTTGGCCTGCAGCAAGCCCGGGCCTTGGCGCCGCAGCAGCCGGCCCGCTTGATCGGCCGGATGACCGCTGCCTTTGCCCTTGGCCAGATCCTGGGCCCGGCGATGGTGCGGCTGTTGGGCGGCGCGCAATGGCGCAATCTGAACGCGATTGACCTGACCGCCCTGCCGGCAGCGACGCTGCTAGCGCTCAGCGCCTGGTGGCTGTGGCGCCACCAGCCCGACGCCCAGCCTGCGGCGCTGCGCTGAACGACCGCTGCGGTGGCAGTCTGGCGCAGACAGGCCGCTTCACTGCCGCTTCACCGGCGCTTCACCGGCGCTTCATCGCCGCTTCACCTCTTGTTGGCACAGTGCGCGCGATGCGCCTGGCGACAGTGCCATCGTTCAAACCCGCCTGCTGCAAGCCGACGCCGGATGTCACTGCCCACCATGATCTTGAGCCCACTGCGCTGCATCACCTTCAGCGCCTGGGCGGCAGTTTGCCTGCCGCTGGCAGCACAACCGGCCGCAGCCGCTGACCCGCCGGCCACCGCCGACAAGGCGCCGCAGAAGGTCGAGATCACCGCCCCGGCCAGCAGTTCGGACACCACCGCCGAGCGGCGCCGCAGCACCGCCTCGCGCATCATCATCGGCCGCGAGGAGATCGAGCGCCAGGGCGACAGCTCGCTGGCCGAGGTGCTCAAACGCCTGCCCGGCGTCACCATCGGCGGCGTGCCCGGACGTGGCGGGCCGCCGCGGATGCGTGGCATGGGTGGCGGCTATACCCAGATCCTGATCGACGGCCAGCGCATGCCGTTCGGCTTTTCGCTCGATTCGATCTCGCCCGACCAGATCGAGCGCATCGAGATCAGCCGCGCGCCGGTGGCCGAGACCGGCGCCCGCGCCATCGCCGGCACCATCAACGTGGTCATGCGCGAGGACTTCAAGCGCAAGGCCAACGAGTTCAAGCTCGGCGGCGGGCTTGAGGACGGCCGCCGGCCGCAATTCGGCGGCAACTGGCTGTACAGCGGCCAGACCGAGTCGCTGGGCTACAACCTCAGCGCCAGCGCCTTCCAGCAGGAGCAGGCCAACGATGGCCAGACCCATTTCGCCAACGCCGCGGCCGACGGCACACCGACCCTGGTGCAGGATCTGCGCAGCCTGAGCACCGACCGGCGCAGCGGCCTGTTCCTCAACGCCCGCCTGCAATTTCGCCTAGGCCAGGGCGAGACCCTGGACCTGACGCCTTTTGCCCACCTCGTCCGCGTTCACAGCGACGGTCTGGGCAGGCTGGCTCAGCGCGTCGGCGCGACGCCAGCGCCCTACGCCCTGGCCAACTGGGGCACCCAGTCGCAGACCGAATTGGCCCGGCTCAACGGCAGTTGGCAGTTCAGCACCGCCAACGGCGGCAAGCTGCAGTTGCGTTTTGGCGCCATGCGCGCGGACAGCCACAGCCATACCGAGCGGCACGAGTTCGGCGGCGATGGCATCACCCTGCTGCGCGACAAGACCGACATCGCCGGCAGCCGCGACACCTCGCTGTCGACCAACGCCAAGTACTCGCAGTTGCTGGCCGAGCGGCACAGCTTTTCCAGCGGCTACGAGTTGGAGGCCGGGCGCCGCGACGACAGTCGCACCAGCACCGAGAACGGCCTGCCCAGCCTGACCGAGTTCGGCGACAACCTGGTCGCCCGGACCGCCCGCCTGGCCGCCTACGCCCAGGACGAATGGGACTGGAGCAAGAGCTTCTCGTTCTACACCGGCCTGCGTTGGGAGGCGATCACGACGCAGAGCGATTCGGCGATTGCCAAAGTCAACAACCGCAGCGCGGTGCTGACGCCGCTGGCCCACGCCGTCTGGCGCCTGCCCGACGCGCCGCGCGACCAGGTCCGGCTGTCGCTGACGCGCAGCTACCGCTCGCCCAACACCTCGCAGTTGATCGCCCGGCCGACGCTGTCCACGCTGGCCCCGGTAGGCGCCGACCGCAAGGGTGGCAACAGCCCGACCAGCGCCGACCGTGCCGGCAACCCCAAGCTGCTGCCCGAGCTGGCCTGGGGCTTGGACCTGGCACTCGAGCATTACCTGGATGCCGGCGGACTGGTCAGCGCCAACCTCTTCGTCCGCCAGATCGACAACCTGATCCGCACCGTGCGGGCACAGGAAGTCGTTTCCTGGGCCGACGTGCCGCGCTGGGTCGCCAGGCCGCGGAACATCGGCAGCGCCGTGTCCACCGGCATCGAACTTGAGGCCAAGGCCCGCGCTGCGGACCTGGTCGCGACCGATCTGCCGCTGTCACTGCGCGCCAACCTGAGCCTGTTCGCCTCCAGCGTCGACCAGGTCAAGGGCCCGAACAACCGGCTCGACCAGCAGCCCAACTACACCCTCAACCTGGGTGGCGACCTGCCGCTGCGGGGCACCCCGCTGACGCTCGGCGGCAACTTGAATTTCACGCCTGGCTTCATCGTTCAGCAGATCGACAGCCAGGTCTTCCGCCAGGGCCTGAAGCGGGTCGTCGACGCCTATGCGCTGTGGCGCGTCTCGGCCAATGCCAGTGCCCGCCTGTCGGTGGCCAACGCCAGCGCCAGCGACTTTGAATCCGGCACCACCACCATCCTGCCCGACGCCAGCAGCGCCGCCAGCGACAGCCGCAACCGCAGCTACCGCAGCGTCACGCTGCGCGCCGAACTGCGCTTTTGAGCGGCGCTGCAATACCGCAATACCTCGGCAGCGCTCAGCGCCCGCCGGTGACGTCGACCACGCTGCCAGTGGTGTAGCTGGAGGCGTCCGACAGCAGCCAGAGGATCGCCGCAGCGACCTCGTCGGCGCTGCCCGCCCGGCCCATGGGGATCAGCCCGGCCGACTGGCGGGCGCGGTCGGGATCGCCGCCCGAGGCGTGGATGTCGGTGTCGATGATGCCCGGCCGCACCGCGTTGACCCGCACCCCTTCGGCTGCCAATTCGCGCGCCAGGCCGAGCGTGAAGGTGTCGATCGCCCCCTTGCTGGCGGCGTAATCAATGTAGTTGGCCGGTGCGCCCAGCTTGGCCGCGGCACTCGACAGGTTGACGATCGCGCCGCCATTGCCGCCGTGGCGGGTGCTCATTCGCCGCACCGCCTCGCGTGCGCAGAGCAGGCTGCCGGTCAGGTTGACCGCCCACATCCGCTGCCAGCGCGCCACGTCCATTTCGTCCAGCCTGGCCTTCATGGCGACGATGCCGGCGTTGTTGACCAGGCCGGTCAGCGGCCCCAACTCGGCGTCGATGCGGGCGAACATCGCCAGCACCGCCGCCTCGTCGGCAACGTCGGCCTGCACCACCAGCGCCCGCCGGCCCAGCGCCCGCACCTGCTCGGCGACGCTCGCAGCGGCAGCCGCGTCGCGGCTGTAGTTGACGACCAGGTCATGGCCGGCGCGGGCCAGCGCCAGGACGCAGGCCGCGCCTATGCCGCGACTGGCGCCGGTGACGAGTGTGAGTGGGGCCATGCCGGGTTCCTGACTTTGCGCTGGGTGGTGGGCCGATCGAACATCCATCTTAGGCGCGACGCCGGCGCGGCAGCCGTGTCGGCGCCTCGGCCAGCCCCTTGCGCCGGAAATCTGGCCTGGCGAGCCCGCAGAAACTTGGCCGGATAATTCCCCGCTGTCGCCCAAGGAAATACCCGATGCGCCCGACCTGGACTTCCGCCGAACTGCAACGCCACGCCCGCGACGAGGCGTATGCGCTGCCGCTGCACCTGATCGACGTGAGCAAACCGCGGCTGTTCGAGGAAGACACCATCGGCCACTACTTTGAGCGCCTGCGCCGCGACGACCCGGTGCACTGGCACAGCAACGACTACTACGGCCCGTTCTGGTCGGTGACGCGCTACCAGGACATCATGCAGGTCGACACCCAGCACGGGCTGTTCTCCTCAGACTGGAGCCAGGGCGGGATCTCGCTGTTCAACGCTCCGATGGACGAGCGCTTGCAGATGTTCATCGCCATGGACCCGCCCAAGCACGACGCCCAGCGCAAGAGCGTCAGCCCCATCGTCGCGCCGGGCAACCTGGCGGCACTGCAGGCCACCATCCGCCAGCGCACGGCCGATGTGCTGGACAGCCTGCCGCTGGGCCAGACCTTCAATTGGGTCGAGCGGGTGTCGATCGAGCTGACGACGCAGATGCTGGCGACGCTGTTCGACTTTCCGTTCGAGGACCGCCGGCTGCTGACGCGCTGGTCCGATGTCGCCACCTCGGTGCCCGGCACCGACCGCATCACCGAGTCGCCCGAGGCACGCAGCGCCGAGTTGGCGCAGTGCCTGGCCTACTTCACCCGGCTGTGGAACGAGCGCGTCAACCGCCCCGGCGGCCACGACCTGGTGTCCATGCTGGCGCATTCGCCGGCCACCCGCGACATGAGCCCGCGCGAGTACCTGGGCAACCTGCTGCTGCTGATCGTTGGCGGCAACGACACCTCCCGCAACTCGATGAGCGGCGGCGTGCTGGCGCTGTTCGAACACCCGCAACAGGCGGCCAAGCTGCGCGCCAACCCGGCGCTGATCGAATCGATGGTGCCCGAGATCATCCGCTGGCAGACGCCGCTGCCGCACATGCGCCGCACCGCCCTGGCCGACACCGAGTTGGCCGGCAAGTCGATCAAAAAGGGCGACAAGTTGGCGATGTGGTACCTCTCGGGCAACCGCGACGCGACGGCGATTGACGACCCCGACGCCTTCATCATCGACCGGCCCAAGCCGCGCCAGCACCTGTCGTTCGGCTTCGGCATCCACCGCTGTGTAGGCAATCGCCTGGCCGAGATGCAACTGCGCATCCTCTGGGAGGAAGTCCTGCCGCGCTTCAGTGCCATCGAGGTGGTCGGGCCACCGCAGCGCACCAAGTCCAACTTCGTCCGCGGCTTCACCGAATTGCCGGTGCAATTGCGCCGATGAGCGGCAAAATTCTGCGACCGCAATCGATTGCGGCGCTGCCATTGCGACGCGGCCTCGAATTGGCTTCGTCAGCGACCCTCCGCCACCCCTTCTTGAAGGCCAACCGACCGTGACGCTGCACCGCCGAACCCTGATTTCTGCGACCGGCGCGGCGCTGTTCGCCGCTGCTTTCGAGGCCAGCGCGCAGGCCCTGGAGAAGCCCAAGCTGACCCTGGCCGTGGGTGGCAAGAACCTGCTGTACTACCTGCCGTTGACGATTGCCGAACAGCTCGGTTACTTCAAGGCCGAGGGCCTGGAGCTGCAGATCGTCGACTTCGCCGGCGGCTCGCAGGCGCTGCGGGCGCTGGTCGGCGGCAGCGCCGAGGTGGTCAGCGGCGCGTTCGAGCACACCGTCAACATGCAGGCCAAGGGCCAGCGCCTGCGCGCCATCGCACTGATGGGCCGGGCGCCGCAGATCGTCTTTGGCAGCAACCCCAAGACCATGCCCGCCTACAAGACGGTGGCCGACCTGAAGGGCAAGAAGATCGGCGTCACCGCCCCGGGCAGCTCGACCAATGTGATGGCCAATTTCGTTCTGGCCAAGGCCGGCCTCAAGCCCAGCGACGTCAGCTTCATCGGCGTCGGCGCCGGCTCGGGGGCGGTCGCGGCGATGCGCGCAGGACAGATCGACGCGATCTCCAACCTCGACCCGGTGGTCTCGCTGCTGATCCGCAACCGCGAGCTCAACATCATCTCCGACACCCGGATCGTGGCCGAGGCCGACAAGGTCTTCGGCGGGCCCATGCCGGCCGGCTGTTTGTACCTGGCGCAGAGCTTCATCGACAAGCACCCGCGCACCGTACAGGCGTTGGCCAACGCCATCGTCCGCGCCAACCGCTGGATCCAGAACGCCGGGCCCGGCGACATCCTCAAGACCGTTCCGGAGTCGTACCTGCTCGGCGACCGGGCGGTCTATGTCGACGCCTTCCTGGCGGCCAAGGGTGCGCTCTCGCCCGACGGCCTGTTCCCCGAGGCCGGGGCCGAGACCGCACGCCGCGCCCTGGCCAGCATTGACCCGGAGATCGCCAAGGCCACGCTGGACCTGGGCGCGGTCTTCAGCAACCAATGGGTCAAGGCGGCGAACCTGCGCTACCCCAAGGGCTGACGCCAATGACCGAGGCCGACGCACTCGCGCTGCAAGGCGTCTCCTGCACCTTCATCTCGCGCGATGCGCCGGGGCAGCGCTACACCGCCCTGGCCGAGGTCTCGCTGCGGGTCGGCCAGGCCGAGTTCGTCTCGGTGGTCGGGCCGACCGGCTGTGGCAAGAGCACCTTGCTCAACCTCGGCGCCGGCCTGCTGCTGCCCAGCAGCGGCAGCGTGCAGGCCTTCGGCCAGCCGCTGACCGGCATCAACCGCCGCGCCGGCTACCTGTTCCAGAGCGAAAGCCTGATGCCCTGGCGCAACGTGCTGGACAACGTTCAAGCCGGATTGCAATTCGCCGGGGTCGCGCCGGGCCAGGCCAGGGCGCGGGCCGAGGACTGGCTGCGCCGCGTCGGCCTGGCCGATTTCGCCGACCGCTACCCGCACCAGCTCTCGGGCGGCATGCGCAAGCGCACCAGCCTGGCCCAGGTGCTGGTGCTGGACCCGGACATCATCCTGATGGACGAGCCGTTCTCGGCGCTGGACATCCAAACCCGGCAGCTCATGGAGAACGAGTTGCTGGCGCTGTGGCAGGCCAGGCGCCGCGCGGTGCTGTTCATCACCCATGACCTGGACGAGGCGATTGCCCTGAGCGACCGGGTGGTGGTGATGAGCGCCGGCCCGGCGTCGCGACCGATAGGCGAGTTCGTGATCGACCTGCCGCGCCCGCGCGACGTCGCCGAGGTGCGCCACACGCCGCGCTTCATGGCCCTGCACCAGGCCATCTGGGCGGTGCTGCGCGACGAGGTGCTCAAGGGCTACCGCCAGCAACTGGCGCCCCGCGCCGCAACCGCCAAGGCCGCCTGAAACCCCATGGCCACGCCGCTTGTCAATCGTCCCGCCGCGCTGCGCTTGTGGCAGACCCTGTTGCTGGCCACCCTGCTGCTGCTCTGGCATGTGCTGACCCAGCCCGGCCTGTTGCCGGCCTGGTTCTTCGAGAACGACCAGCAGGCGGCGTTTTTCTTCGGCGAGCCGGTCAAGGTCGGGCAACGGATCTGGCACTGGTTCTTCGTCGGGCGCGACATCTACCAGCACCTGGGCGTGACCCTGCTGGAGACCGGTCTGGCCTTTGCCATAGGTGCACTGGCGGGTCTGGGCGGCGGGCTCTGGCTGGCGCTGGCGCCGCTGGCCTCGGCCCTGCTGGAGCCCTACATCAAGGCCATGAACTCGATGCCGCGGATCATCCTGGCGCCGATCTTTGCGGTCTGGTTCGGCCTGGGCGTGGCCAGCAAGGTGGCGCTGGGCGTCACCCTGGTGTTCTTCATCGTCTTCTTCAACGTCTACCAGGGCGTGCGCGAGGTCAGCCCGGTGATCCTGGCCAACGCCCGCATGCTCGGCGCCAAGCCGCGCCAGTTGCTGCGCCATGTCTACCTGCCCAGCGCCACGAGCTGGGTCTTCAGCTCGCTGCACACCAGCGTCGGCCTGGCCTTCGTCGGCGCGGTGGTGGGTGAATACTTGGGCTCGGCCAGCGGCGTCGGCTACCTGATCCACCAGGCCGAGGGCGTGTTCGACATCAACACCGTGATGGCCGGGATCGTGGTGCTGACCGGCTTCGCGCTGGCGCTGGATGCGGCGGTTGGGGCGCTCGAGCGCCGCCTGCTGACCTGGCAGCCCCGCCACGGCCAGACCGAGCAGCAGTGAAATTTCGTGCCATCGGCTTAGGGTCAAGCCCCGATCCGTGGGCCGCAAGCTGCGGGCTACACTTCCTGAACCGCAACTTACAGTGTTGCGCACCATCCCCAAGGCCAGGCAACAGGTGGCCGGCCGCGAGCACAAATCCGTAGCCTTTGCAATCGATTGAGGTCCACGCTTGGATTACGCCGAACAACAACGCCGCCCGACCAAGCATTTGATCGGCCTGGGCATCGTCGCCGCGCTGCATGGCTTGCTCGGTTGGGCGCTGGTCAACGGCCTGGCACGCAAGATGGTCGATGTGATCAAGGGTCCGATCGAGACCAAGATCATCGAAGAGATCAAGCCGCCACCACCGCCACCCGAGAACCTGCCGCCGCCGCCCAAGCTGCTGCCGCCACCGCCCTCGTTCGTGCCGCCGCCCGAGGTGCAGATCGCCAACCCGGCCCCCGCGCCATCGATCACCGTGACCCGGGTCGCGCCGCCGCCGGCACCGGTGGCGATTGCACCGGCACCGCCGCCCGCGCCAGCACCGCCGGCACCGCCAGCACCGCCGCCACCGGCACCGAAACTGCAACCCGTACCGCCGCAGATCAACGTCAGCTCCTGCGAGAAGCCCGAATTCCCGGCCGCCGCCCTGCGCGCCGAGGCCACCGGCACGAGCAAAGTGCGCTTCACCATCGACGCCACTGGCGCCGTGTCCAAGGCCGAGATCGAGCGCTCCGCCGGCGGCAGCCGTGAGCACCGC
This sequence comes from Burkholderiales bacterium, assembly GCA_025350145.1. Lineage (GTDB taxonomy): Bacteria > Pseudomonadota > Gammaproteobacteria > Burkholderiales > Burkholderiaceae_C > Pseudaquabacterium. The sequence goes on from JANXYH010000145.1 coordinate 14,713, forward strand.
CTGCTCGACCGCGCGGCCGTCGACGCCCTCTCGAAATGCCGCTTCAAGCCCGGCACCGACGAGCATGGCAAGTCGGTGGGCGGTGCCGTGACGGTCGTCGAATACATCTGGAAGCTGGAGTAGCGGCCTGCGTCCGCGGCTGTCACGCCAACTTTTGCCACCTGCCCCCGTTTGCCTTTTTGAACCCGACGCGGCAAGCCCAGCCCCCTTCACCCAGCGGGCCGCCGTGAGAACCAGCCTGGAGCCAATCCCATGTCCCTGACCCATTTTTTGCGCGCCACCCTGGCCGCCGTTGCCTTGGCCACCGCCGGCCTGGCCCCCTTGACCTTCAGCGGCCCGGCGCTGGCCCAGGCTGCGGCTTCGGCGCCTGCCACCGTCACGCCTGTCGCGCCTGTCGCGCCTGCGGCGGCGCCCGCAGCGACCAAGGAATCGGTCGAGAACCCCTATGGCCTGGAGGCAATGTGGAAGGAAGGCGACTTCGTCACCAAGAGCACCCTGATCATCCTCATCATCATGAGCATGGGCTCGTGGTACATCATCGTCACCAAGCTGGTCGAGCAATCCAAGCTGATCAACGCCGGCAAGAAGGTCAGCGAGGAGTTCTGGAAGGCCGGCTCGGTCGCCAAGGGTGCAGCCACCTTGGACGAAGCCAGCGCCTACCGCTACATCGCCGAGCAGGGTGTCAAGGCCAGCGAGCACCATGAGGGCTCACTGGTAGACCAGATCGACCGCCACACCTGGATCGGCATGAGCGTGGACCGCGCCGTCGGCAATATCAACAGTCGCCTGCAGGATGGCCTGGCGTTCCTCGCCACGGTCGGCTCGACCGCGCCTTTCATCGGCCTGTTCGGCACGGTCTGGGGCATCTATCACGCCCTGACGGCGATCGGCATCGCCGGCCAGGCCTCGATCGACAAGGTCGCCGGCCCGGTCGGCGAGGCGCTGATCATGACCGCCTTCGGCCTTGTCGTCGCCGTGCCGGCGGTGATGGGCTACAACTGGTTGATCCGGCGCAACAAGTCGGCGATGGAGCGGGTGCGGGCCTTCTCGGGTGACCTGCACAACGTGCTGCTGGTGGGCAAGTGAAGACCTGGGCTTGACGGCGACTACAGGCACCGTCAGGCCCGACCGGAGCAGACCATGGCCATGAACGTAGGCTCGCCCGACGGCGACGGCAGCGACGACCCGCAGATGAACTCGTCCATCAACACCACGCCCCTGGTGGACGTGATGCTGGTGCTGTTGATCATTTTCCTGATCACGATTCCCGTGGTCACCCAGAGCATCAAGCTGGAGTTGCCCAAGGAGCGCAACCTGCCGACCCAGACCAAGCCGGAGAACATCCTGCTGGCGGTCAGCCGTGACGGCGACGTTTACTGGAACACCAAGCGCATGACCGACACCGAGGAGGTGGTCAAGATGCTGAAGAAGGAGGCGGTCAAGGATCCGCAGCCCGAGGTGCACATCCGCGGCGACCAGGAGGCGCGCTACGAGAGCGTCGGCCGCCTGGTCGTGGCCTGCCAGCGCGCCGGCATTGCCAAGGTCGGTTTCATCACCGAGCCGCCGCCCAACCAATAACAGGGGTATCCCATGGCCATGCAAGTCGGCGACCAAGCCGAAGGCGAGGTGATGATCGACATCAACACCACGCCGCTGATTGACGTGATGCTGGTGCTGATCATCATGCTGATCATCACCATCCCGATCCAGACCCACGCGGTCAAGATGAACATGCCGGTGGGCCCCAGCGCGACGCCGCCCAAACCGCCCGAAATCATCCGCATCGATGTCGATTTCGACGGCACGATTGGCTGGAACGGCGTGATCGTAGCGAGCCGTGAGGAGCTTGAGCAGCGCCTGCGCGGCGTGGCCGCGGTCGCCGACCAACCCGAGGTTCACCTGCGCCCGAACAAGCTGGTGGCCTACAAGTCGGTGGCAATGGTGATGGCCAGCGCCCAGCGCCTGGGCGTGACCAAGATCGGCCTGGTCGGCAACGAGCAGTTCATGAATTGAGGTCGGCGGCGGGGCGGCCGATCCGACTTCGATCCGGCCTTGATCCCGACCACGGTCCCAGGCGCAGTTCCCGCAACACGAGTGAATTCATGACGACATTGAAGGCCCTGTGGGTCGCATTGGCCTGTGCCGCAACGCTTGGCGTGGTCCAGGCCCAGGGGCTGCGCCCCGAGGTCGGCAAACCCTTGCAGCAGGCCAGCGACCTGCTCAAGGCGGGCAAGGCCAAGGAGGCGCTGGCCAAGGCGCGCGAGGCCGACGCGGTCAGCGGTAAAACCGCCGCCGAGCAGTTGACGATTGACCGGATGAAGGGCGCTGCGGCGCAGCGCGCCGGTGACAACGCCAGCGCGATCCAGGCCTACGAGGCGGTGTTTCCCAAACTGCAGGGCGCCGAAGCCGGCCAGGTCGCCGAGTCGCTGGCCTTTGCCTATTCGGCGAACAAGGATTGGCCGCGCACCCACCAGTGGATCCAGAAGGCGCAGGGCCTGGGCAACACCAGCGCCCAACTCAAGCAGTTGCAGGCCTATGCGCAGGGCCAGAGCGGCGACTTTGCGGCGGTGGCGCGCGACGCGGCGGCCGCCATCACTGCCGCCGAGGGCGCCAGCCGGCGGCCCGATGAAGGCGACCTGCTGCGCCTGGCCGATGCCCAGTTGCGCACCGGCAACCCCAACGGCCAGGCGGCGACGCTGGAGAAGTTGCTCTACAACTACCCCAAGAAGGACTACTGGGGCATCTACCTCAACCGGCTGGAGCGCAGGCCCGGCTTCTAGCCGCGCTTCGCCCTGGACGTGATGCGCCTGAAGCTGGCCACCGGCAACCTCAGCAAGACCGAGGACTTTGTCGAGATGGCGCAGTTGGCGATCCAGGCCGGCTACCCGGCCGAGGGCAAGGCCATCATCGACAAGGGCTTCGACGCCAAGGCCTTGGGAGTCGGCGCCGAGGCGGATCGGCACAAACGCCTGCGTGACCTGGCCAGCAACAAGCTGGCCGAGTCCAAGGCCGGTATCGACGCCAGGGCCGTCGCGTCGGGCACGGACGGCAACGACCTGGTGCAACTGGGATACGCCTATGTCACTCTCGGCCAGGCCGACAAGGGCATCAGCCTGATCGAGCAGGCCATCGCCAAGGGCGGCCTGAAGCGCCCAGATGACGCCAAGCTGCGGCTAGGCCTGGCCCTGCTGCAGGCCGGCAAAAAGGCCAAGGCCAGCCAGACCTTGCGCGGCGTGCAAGGCCAGGACGGCTCGGCCGACATCGGCAAGCTCTGGGCCTTGCAGGGCGGCGCCTGAACCGCCGCGCCCGTCCGCAAGCGACCCCTCTGACCGCTCGCCCAGCTTGGGAGACCCACCCATGAAGTACCTGCACACGATGGTCCGCGTCATCGACATCGAGGCCTCGCTGGCCTTCTACCGCGACGCGCTGGGGCTGGAGGTGGTGTCGCGCAAAGAAGTGCCCGCCGGCAAGTTCACGCTGGTCTTCCTGGCCGCGCCAGGCGACAGCAGCGCGCAGGTCGAGCTGACCTACAACTGGCCGACCGACGGCGTTGCCCAGAGCTACAGCGGCGGGCGAAATTTCGGCCACCTGGCCTACGCCGTGCCCGACATCTACGCCGCCTGCCAACGCCTGCTGGACCATGGCGTGGCGGTGGTGCGCCCGCCACGCGACGGCCGCATGGCCTTTGTCCGCTCGCCCGACCAGATTTCGGTCGAACTGCTCCAGGCCGGCGAGCCCCTGGCCCCGGCCGAGCCCTGGATCTCGATGCCGAATATCGGCAGTTGGTGACGCAGCGCCAGGGCGGCTGCCGCCGAGGAAACGCACGGTCAACGGACGCCCAATGGACGCCCAACGGACGCCCAACGGACGCCTAATAGACGCCCAGCGGCCGACCATGCTCAGGCTTTCGCCGCTGTCTCGGCACAGGTCAGCGATGGCGCCCAGCTCGCCGAGCTCAGGACGAGCAGTCCTGCCGGTGCCGCCAGGCGCCTAGACCATCCGGTTCTCGGCCATCATGATCTCTACGCCCGCAGATGCGAAGTTGGCCAGGTCGGCCGCCGTCGCCTGACCTTGGGCTGAGCCCATCGCCGCGCCAATAGCGGCCATCGATTCAAACTCCAGCGCGGCGACCATGTAGACCGCGTGCTTGCCTGCCATGCCCATCACGTCGCCGCGCGTGACCTCGTAGCTGAGCAAGCCCGGAATCGTCTTGGCCAGCGGTACATGGGTGTCGAAGTAGTGGCGGTCGAACGCCGCCGCATCCTGGGGTTGTTGGTAGATCGCGTACAGCTTTGCCATGGTTGAAATCCTCG
>JANXYH010000160.1 GCA_025350145.1 Burkholderiales bacterium
ACGTAGAAGACCGGGTTTTCGTCATTGGCCTGGAGCGCCAGGTCGATGTCGAAGGTGAATTCGGTGTCGGCCTTGCGGCTGACCAGGAAAAACCGCACCGCGTCGCGGCTGGTCCAGCCAATCAGGTCGCGCAGCGTGACATAGCTGCCGGCGCGTTTGGAGATCTTCACCTCCTGGCCGTCCTTGTAGACGGTGATCATCTTGTACAGCACGTAGTCGGGGTAGCCGGGCGCGATGCCCAGCCCGGCGGCCTGCAAACCGGCGCGCACCCGGGCGATGGTGCCGTGGTGGTCGCTGCCGACGACCACGATCGCCCGCAGGTAGCCGCGTTGCCACTTGGCGATGTGGTAGGCCACGTCGGGCACGAAGTAGGTGTAGCTGCCGTCGGACTTGCGCATCACCCGGTCTTTGTCGTCGCCGAAGTCGGTGCTGCGCAACCACAGCGCACCGCCCTCCTCAAAGGTCTTGCCCGAGGCGACCAGGCGCTGCACCGCGTCCTCGACCCGGCCATCGCGGTAGAGGCTGGATTCGAGGAAGTGGTGGTCGAAGCGCACGCCGAAGGCGCGCAGGTCCAGGTCTTGTTCATGGCGCAGATAGGCCACCGCGAACTGGCCTATGCCGTCCAGGTCGGTGGCCTCGCCCGAGGCGCTGAAGCTGCGGTCGTCGGCCTGCACCGACTTGCCGGCGGCAAAGTCGGCGGCGATGTCGGCCACGTATTCACCGTTGTAGGCCGACTCGGGCCAGCCCTCGCCACCCGGCACCAGGCCCTGCAGCCGGGCTTGCACCGAGCCCGCCAGGGTCTGGATCTGCACCCCGGCATCGTTGTAATAGAACTCGCGCAGCACCGACCAACCCTGCGTCGCCAGCAGGTTGCAGATCGAGTCGCCGAGCGCGGCGTTGCGGCCATGGCCGACGTGCAGCGGCCCGGTCGGGTTGGCCGAGACGAACTCGACCATCACCTGGCCGCCATGGGCCGGCTGCAGCCCGAACCGCTCGGCCGCAGCCAACACCTCGGCCACCACCGCCTGCCGCGCGGCCGGGCTCAGGCGCAGGTTGATGAAACCCGGGCCGGCGATTTCGATCCCGCTGACCCAGCGCTGCACCGCCGGCTGGGCCTGCAGCCGCTCGACCAGGCCGGCCGCCAGTTCACGCGGGTTGCGCCGGTGGGCCTTGGCCAGCGCCATCGCCGCCGTGATCGCCCAGTCGCCATGCGCCGCCAGCTTGGGCCGCTCGAACACCGCTGTGAACGCGCCCGGCGCGTCCAGCCCGGGCAGCAGTTGCGCCGCCGCCGTCGCCAACGCGGCGAGCAACTCTTGCTTGGCTTGGATCATGTTGGCGGCAATTCTACGGGCCGAGCTTTGCCCGACCAGGCCAGGTACGCCAGGGCGCGCGGCCCGATCTGGCCCTGGAACACCGCCCTGTTCCAGCCCTGGCGGCCGGCTGCAAATACACAGAATCGGGCGGTGCACGCCCACCCCGTTTCGGCCTGACCGCATCGACCGCAATCCCTCTGCCATGTCCGCCCGCGATCCATCCAGCCTGGCCCCTGTGGAGCCGCCCGCGAGCGTGGCGGATGAGCCCGATGACTTCGACATTGACGAGCCGCTGCCGGCGACGATTGGCCGCTACCGCGTGATTGACCTGCTGGGCGAAGGCGCGACCAGCGAGGTCTTTCTGGCCGAGGACGATTTTCACCAGCGCAAGGTGGCGATCAAACGCGCCCGTCCGGCGACCCAAGCCAACACGCTGGACAACCATTACCGCCGCCATTTCTTTGCCGCCGAGGCGGCGCTGGTCGGCAAGCTGCAGCACCCCAACGTGGTGCAGATCTTCGACGCCGTCGACGACATCGCCCAGCCCTATCTGGTGATGGAGCATGTGCCGGGCGACACCCTGCGCCGCTTTTGCCAGCCCGATGCCCTGCTGTCGCTGCAACAGATCGTCGAGATCGGCTTCAAGTGCGCGATGGCGCTGGACTACGTTGCCCGCCGCGGCCTGATCCACCGCGATGTCAAGCCGGCCAACGTGCTGGTCGAGATCGACGCCGCCGGCGGCCTGCTCAGCACCAAACTGACCGACTTCGGCAGCGTCTTTGACAGCCACAGCGACCGCACCCAGGTGTTCCGCGTCGGCTCGCTGGCCTATATGTCGCCCGAACAGCTTGACGGCGGACCGCAGCAGGTGCAGACCGACATGTATGGCCTGGGCGCGGTGCTGTACCACCTGGTCGGCGGCAGGCCGCCGTTCGACGCCATCAGCCAGATCGCGCTGATCAACCAGATTTACCACAGCGACCCGCCAGCGCTGGGCTCGCTGCGCCAGGGCGTGCCGGAGCGGCTGCAGCGGCTGGTGCACAGCGCCCTGGCCAAGTCGCCCAACGACCGCCCGGGCACCTGGCGCGCCTTTGCCGACGAGCTGGCACTGCTGGTGAGCAACCGCGAGGTGCCCCGGGCGCGCGAGCAGGACGTGCTCGACTCCGAACGCTTCAGCCTGTTGCGCGGGGTCGAATTCTTCGCCAATTTCGGCGACATCGAGGTCTGGGAGGTGGTGCACCGCGGCAGTTGGCAACGCCATGCGCACGGCGCCGCGCTGTACCGCAAGGGCGACACCGGCAACAGCTTCCACATCATCGCCAGCGGCCGCATCGACGTCTACCGCGACGGCGTCCGCGTGGCCTGCCTGGGCAGTGGCGCCTCGGTCGGCGAGATGGCCTACCTGGCGCCGAGCGAAGACCTGCGGGTACACCGCGCCGACGTGCTGGTGGCGCAGACGGCGACGACGCTGTCGTTCAACCCGACGACGCTGGAGATGCTCAGCCCGGTCACGCGCAACGCCTTCGACCGCGCCTTCATCCAGGTGCTGGTGCGGCGCCTGCATGCCGCTCACGAGGCCCTGGCGCATCCCCGACGCATCCTCTGACGGCGCCCCGGGGCAACCTGGATTGCGGCGCGCCGCCGGCTCTGGTCCAATCCCGTGGTCGACGGCGATGGCGCCCGGCGCGCTCATCGCCTCTACACCCTTGACCACCTGGACCCTCACCATGAACTTCAGCCAACCCGTCGCCGCCGTCGCCTTGTCCCTGGGCCTGTCCCTGGGCCTGTTCTTGGCCACCGGCGCTGCCCAGGCCACCAGCCACAAGGAAGCGCCCAACATGGCCGCCGACTGCGAGAAGCAGGCGGCCGAGAAGAAGCTGGCCGGCGCGGCCAAGAACAGCTTCGTCAAGAAGTGCTCGGGCGGTGGCGCCGCCATGCCGGCCAAGTCGAACGCCGCCGAGGCCTGCGACAAGCAGGCCGCCGAGAAGAAGCTCGCTGGCGCGGCCAAGAACAGCTTCACCAAGAAGTGCGTCGCTGACGCGAAGTGACGCCGCTGGCGGCGGCCTGAGCAGGCCGCCGCCGCCGCCGCAACGGCCGGTGCCTGGCCTGCGGCGACGCCGCACCGGGCCCGCAGCGCTCGGCCGCCACCGCCATCGCTGCCGCAGTTGGCCGTACCGGTTCGCCCTACAGTAGCGGCCACGATGATCCCAGCAGACCAACCCCCGCCACCCGAGGCCGTGCTGTTCGACGCCTACGGCACCCTGTTCGATGTCTACAGCGTCGGCGTGTTGGCCGAGCAGCTCTGGCCAGGCCAGGGCCAGGCGCTGGCCCAACTGTGGCGCGACAAGCAGATCGACTACACCCGGCTGTGTTCGATGAGCCAGCGCTACCGACCTTTCTGGGATCTGACCCGCGCCGGCCTGCGCTTTGCCTGCGCCAAACTCGATCTGCCGCTGGCCGGCGAGGCCGAGGAACGCTTGATGAACCAGTACCGGCAGCTCTCGGCCTTTGCCGAGAACCGCGACGTGCTGCAGGCGCTCAAGGACCGCGGCATCCGCGCCGGCATCCTCAGCAATGGCGACCCCGGCATGCTGGCTGCGGCGATCCAGAGCGCCGGCCTGGCCGACCTGATCGATCCGGTGCTCAGTGCCGACGTGGTGCAGCGCTTCAAGACCGACCCGGCCGTCTACCAGCTCGGCCCCGACGCGCTCGGCCTGCCGGCGCAGAAGATCTTGTTTGTCTCCAGCAACGGCTGGGACGCGATCGGCGCGACCTGGTTCGGCTACACCAGCCTGTGGATCAACCGTGCCCAGGGCCCGCTCGAGCAACTCGACACCCAGCCCAGCCGCGTCGGCCGCAACCTGCGCGAAGTGCTGGATTTCTTCCCGGCCTGACCGCCCATCCCACCCCGTCCCGCCCTCACCTCGCCCTCACCTCCCCCCGCCCATGACCGACCGCACCACCGTCCACAGCCTTCAAGTCGCCACGCCGCTGCATGCCTTCATCAACCAACAGGTACTGCCCGGCACCGGCATCGACATCGACACTTTCTGGGCCGGCTTCGACGCCATCGTGCGCGATCTGGCGCCTGAGAACGCCGCCCTGCTGGCCGAACGCGACCGTCTGCAAACGGCCTTGGACGACTGGCACAAGGCCAAGCCCGGGCCGATCAAGAACATGGCCAAGTACAAGGCCTTCCTGCAAAAGATCGGCTACCTGGCGCCGGTGCCGGCCAAGGTCAAAGTCACGACCAAGAACGTCGACGCCGAACTGGCATTGCAGGCCGGCCCGCAACTGGTGGTGCCGATCACCAATGCGCGCTACGCCCTGAACGCCGCCAACGCGCGCTGGGGCTCGCTCTACGACGCGCTCTACGGCACCGACGCGCTGTCGGCCGCCGCTGCCCCAACCGGCGGCTACGACCCGGTGCGCGGCGCTGCGGTGATCGACTACGCCCGCCATGTGCTGGACCGCTGCGTGCCGCTGCGCCAGGGCTCGCATGTCGGCTCCACCGCCTACCGGGTCGAGGGCGGCCAGTTGGTGGTGCGCCTGGCCAGCGGCAAGACCACCGGTCTGTCGAGGCCGGCGCAGTTCGTCGGCTTTCAGGGCGAGGCGGCAACGCCGTCGGCGGTGCTGCTGCAGCACCATGGCCTGCACCTAGACATTCGCATCGACCGCGGCACCCGCATCGGCGCCAGCGACAGTGCCGGCGTGGCCGACCTGGTGATCGAGTCGGCACTGTCGACCATCCTCGACCTGGAGGACTCGGTCGCGGTGGTCGATGGCGACGACAAGGTCCAGGCCTACAGCAACTGGCTGGGCATCCTGCAGGGCCGGCTGACCGAGCAGGTCAGCAAGGGCGGCAGCAGCTTCACCCGCAGCCTCAACCCTGATCGGCAGTACACCGGCCCGGCTGGCCAGCCGGTCACGCTGCATGGCCGCTCGCTGCTGTTCGTGCGCAATGTCGGTCACCTGATGGGCAACCCGGCGATCCTCTGGGGCGCACAGGGTCAGGAGATTCCCGAGGGCATCCTCGATGCCGTCATCACCACCACCATCGCCCTGCACGACCTGCAGCGCCCGGCCGGCGCGATCCGCAACAGCCGCAGCGGCTCGGTCTACATCGTCAAGCCGAAGATGCACGGCCCGGCCGAAGTCGCCTTCGCCAGCGCGCTGTTCGGCCGGGTCGAGCAACTGCTGGGGCTGCCGGCGGCCACCGTCAAGCTCGGCATCATGGACGAGGAGCGCCGCACCAGCGTCAACCTCAAGGCCTGCATCGCTGCGGCCGCCAACCGGGTGGCGTTCATCAACACCGGTTTCCTGGACCGCACCGGCGACGAGATGCACACCGCCATGCACGCCGGGGCGATGCTGCGCAAGGGCGACATGAAGCAGACCGTCTGGATCCAGGCCTACGAGCGCAACAACGTCCGCGTCGGCCTGCAGTGCGGGCTGCGTGGCAAGGCCCAGATCGGCAAGGGCATGTGGGCCATGCCCGACCTGATGGCGGCCATGCTGAGGCAGAAGATCACCCACCCCCAGGCCGGCGCCAACACCGCCTGGGTGCCCAGCCCGACCGCCGCCACCCTGCATGCCCTGCACTACCACCAGGTCGAGGTGTTCAAGGTGCAGAAGGCGCTGGAGCAGGAACTGCCCAAGCCGGGCCAGCCCGACACCCTGGCCGAGGCACTGCTCGACGACCTGCTGAGCATTCCCGTGGTCAAGAAGGCCAAGTGGAGCGACGCCGAGCGGCAGAGCGAGATCGACAACAACGCCCAGGGCATCCTCGGCTACGTGGTGCGCTGGATCGACCAGGGCGTGGGCTGCTCCAAGGTACCCGACATCCACGGCGTCGGCCTGATGGAAGACCGCGCCACCCTGCGCATCAGCAGCCAGCACATCGCCAACTGGTTGCTCCACGGTGTGGTCAGCAAGGCGCAGGTCAAGGCCACGCTCAAGCGCATGGCCAAGGTCGTCGACGGCCAGAACGCCGGCGACCCGGCCTACACGGCCATGTCCGGGCGGCTGAAGACCTCGGCCGCATTCCAGGCCGCCAGCGACCTGGTGTTCAAGGGCCTGACGCAACCCTCGGGCTACACCGAGCCGTTGCTGCACGGCTGGCGCCTGCGGGTCAAGGCCGGCTGAGGCCGTGGCGGCAGCACCGGATGGAGGAAGACCATGATGTTCTGGATGGATTGCAGATGGCTGGCGGCGCTGCTGCTCGGCCTGCTCAGCTTGGGCAGCAGCCCGGCCCAGGCGCAAGCGAGTTGGCCGGCCAAGCCGATCCGCTGGATCGTGCCCTACACCCCCGGCGGCATCACCGACAACGTCACCCGGATGGTGCTGCACAAGCTGCAAGAGCAGACCGGTTGGAGCGTCGTGGTCGAGAACAAGCCGGGCGCCAATTCGATGCTCGGCGCCGACCTGGTGGCCAAGGCCGCGCCCGACGGCTACACCTTCCTGACGGTGATCGCGGCGCATGCCGCCAACGCCACGCTCTATGCCGGCCGCAGCCCCTATGACCCGGTCAAGAGCTTCGCCGCCGTCTCGCAAGTGGCCGGCGCGCCGCTGATCCTGACCGCCTCGCCGACGCTGCCGGTCAAGGACGTCAGGGAACTGGTGGCCTACGCCCGCGCCAATCCGGGCAAGCTGTCGTTCGGCTCCTCGGGCATAGGCGCGGCGGCGCACCTGACGACCGAGCTGTTCAGGCAGACCGTCGGCATCGACATGGTGCACGTGCCCTACAAGGGCACGGCGCCAGCGCTGCAAGACCTGATGGGCGGCAATATCCAGTTGCTGGTCGATGTGCCCAGCACCCTGATGCCGCAGGTGCGCGGCGGCAAGATCAAGGCCCTGGCGATGTTCTCGGCCGCCCGGCTGAGCAGCGCCCCCGAGGTGCCGACCATGGCCGAGGCCGGCGGCCCACCGCTTGAGGCCTCGACCTGGGTGATGTTCCTGGCCCCGGCCGGCACCCCGCGCGAACTCGTCAACCGGCTCAATGCCGAGGTCGCCAAGGCGGTCCACTCGGCCGATGTCCGGAGCAAGTTCGAAGCGCTCGGCATCGTCCCCGTCGGCAGTTCGCCCGAGGCCACGGCGCGCTACCTGGACGAAGAGATCGGGCGCTGGGCCAAAGTAATCGCCATCGCCGGGGTGAAGGCCGAGTAGGCCGCCGGCTGGCTCGGGGCGGTGTCCCTGTCGGCCCTCACCGATCCTGCTGTTCCATCAGCAGGTAGGTGTTGTAGGCGTTGATCCGATTCGCCGCCCGGAACAGCGGCAGGCCGGCGTACTTCGACCAATCGGTGGCGGCATAGGCGTCCTCGAAGGGCTCCAGCCTGGCGGCGGCATCGCCCATGCTCTTGCGCAAGAACGCAAGGTAATCCCGCGTCAAGCCGAGGTCGGCCTGGGGATCGGTCGAGACCGGACCATGGCCGGGCACGATCAGGCTGGGGCGCAGGGCCAGCAGGCCGTCGAGTGCGCCTATCCAGGCCCTGCTGTCGGCCTGCCCGACAAAGGGAATGCGGCCGCGAAAGACCAGATCGCCGGCGAACAGGACCCGGCTGTGCTCGGCAAAGACAACCAGATCTTCGGCCGTGTGCGCCGGGCCGACATGCCGGATGTGCAGCCTCTGGCCACCGATCTCGAGGACGCTATCGCCGTCGAGCCAGGTGTCGGCCGCCACCAGTCTGGTGCGGTCGTCGATCCAGGGGAACATCTCCTGGCGGCTTGCCGCCAAACGCTGCTGCGCCGTGTCCGAGTGCAGGTAGTCGCGGCCGGACCGGTGGGCGATGACGGTGGCGCCCTGCGCCTGCAGCACCTGCAGGCCGTAGATGTGGTCGGCGTGGTAATGGGTGACGATCACCCAGCGGATCGGCTGCGCGGTGACGCGCCGCACGGCGGCCACCAGTTCCTGCGCCAGGCTGGGCGAGCCCAGCGCGTCGACCACGACCACGCCTTCGCTGGTCACGATGAAACCGGCGTTGGAGATGAAATTCCGGTTGGCCACGGAGCCGAGCGCGGTCTCGCCCTGGACGAACCACGTGTCCTTGGCGATCTGCTGGGCCAGGACCGGTTCGGCCAGCGTCGGCGCAGAGGCGGACAGCAAGCCGATGCACGCGGCCAGGAAGCACTGCCGCCAGCGCGGCAGTTCAGAACTCGATGGCATCGGCGATGGCCTGGATGCCGGCGCTGGCGCAGGCATCGTCGGCCTCGCCTGAGGGGGCCCCGGATATACCGATCCCGCCCAAGCTGCTGCCCGCGGCTTCGATCACGCGCCCGCCGCCCACGGCGAGCACGCCGGGCGCAGACCGCAGGCCGCTCATCGGCCGGCCGGCCTCGGTCTGGAGGGCCAGCTCGGCCGTGGCGACGCGAAAGCTGGCGGCCGTCCAGGCCTTGCGGGTGGCAACTTCCGGGGTGTGCGCGCCGGCAAAACGGTCGCGCAGCAAGACCTGCAGCAGCCCCGAGCGGTCCACCACGGCCACCGTCACCTGGTAGCCCGCCTGGCGGCAATGGGCCAGCGCCGCCTGGGCTGCGGCCAGCGCGGTCTCGGGCGTGAGCAGCCTGAGGCCGTAGGTGGCCGGCGCCTGGGCGGCAGCCGAGCACCACGGGCCGGCGGCGCACGCCGGCAGCAGCAGCGCCGCCATGGCCAGGCGGCTGCACATGGTCTTCATCGCTCAGCCACTTTCGATGCCTGGGTTGCCCTGCACACCGCTGAGCCTGGGCGTGTTGACGCGCCGCGGCTTGACCCTACCGCCCTGCGCCTTCAACCAGGTCTCGACGTGCTCCCACACCGGCTTGACGCCGGGCATGTCCTTGGCCTCCTCGGCCACCGGCGCCCAGCCGGCGACCTTGTACTTCTTGCCGGCCTCGATCGGCTGGCCCTTGAGCCGCAGATCGCTGATCCGCGCCCCCATCGTTTCGCCAGGGCGGATCGCATAGCTCAGGCCCGCGACCCGGACCATGTCGCCGCCCTGCTGGTAGTACGGGTCGGGGTTGAAGAGGTTGTCGGCCACGTCCTCGAGTGTGTTCTTGAGCGCCTCCCCGGTCATCTCGGTCAGGGTGGCGTAGGGGTAGGTGATGGCCAACTGGTCCATCATCAGCTCGCGCGTGATCAGGTCACCGGGCAGCAGCGAGCTGCCCCAGCGAAAGCCTGGCGAGAAGGCGATCTCGGCGCCTTGCACATCCATCAGCGCGTCGCAGATGAGCTGGTCCCAACTGCCATTGAAGTTGCCACGGCGGTAGAGCAGCCCTTCGGTGACGGCCAGCCCCTGGCCCAGCCTGGCCTCGAAGGGCGCGCGCAGCCGGGTGATGAGGGCGTCCATCTCGGCGTCCGGGCGTAACTGGTTGGCGAACACCGGCAGCAGCCGGTAACGGTAGTCCGCCAGCCTGCCGTGCCGCACATCGAAGTCCATCAGCCCGAGGAACTTGCCGTTGCTGCCGGCGTTCGTGACCAGGGTGAGGCCAGCAGCGTTCTGCACCGGAACCGCCACCGGCACGCCGTCGTGGGTGTGGCCACCCAGGATGGCATCGATGCCACGTACCCGGCCGGCCAGCTTCAGGTCGACATCCATGCCGTTGTGCGACAGCAGGACGACGAGCGCCGCACCCAGGGCACGGACCTCATCGACGACCCCTTGCAGGTGGTCTTCCTGGATGCCAAAAGCCCAGTCGGCGACCAGGTAGCGGGGATTGGCGATCGGGGTGTAGGGAAAGGCCTGGCCGATGATGGCCACCGCCACGCCGTTGATCTGGCGCAAGGTGTAGGGCTTGAAGACCGGATCGCCAAAGTCATTCGTCCGGACGTTCTGGGCCAGGAACTCGATCTTGCCCTTGAAGTCGTCGTCGATGATGGCCTTGACCCGCGCCATGCCATAGGTGAACTCCCAGTGGCCGGTCATCACGTCCACGCCGAGCAGCTTGCTCGCCTCGACCATGTCCTGGGCACCGGTCCACAGGGCGGTGGCCGAGCCCTGCCAGGTGTCGCCGCCGTCCAGCAGCAGGGCGCCCGGCCGGCTCGCCTTGAGCATCTTTACCAAGGTCGCCAGGTGGGCGAAGCCGCCGACCTTGCCGTAGCGGCGCGAGGCCCGGTCGAAATCCAGGCAGGTGTAGGCGTGCGCCATTGCGCTGCCGGGCCGCAGCCCGGTGGCGCGCAGCAGGTGCTCGCCCACCAGGTGCGGCCAGCGCCCCTGCATGCCGCCGAGGCCGAGGTTGACACTGGGCTCGCGAAAGTAGCTGGGCTTGAGCTGGGCGTGGCAATCGGTCATGTGCAGCAGCGACACATTGCCGAAGGGCGCAATCTCGTACAGGCCCTGCTGGGCCGTAGCCGCATCGGCCTCGGCATAGCGAGCCAGGGGCATTGCCGCCGCCGAGGCCGAGGCCATCACCTGGAGGAAGTCGCGCTTCGAGAGGTTCATGCTTCAGGCGTGAATGCCAGGTGCGGCGATCAAGGGCCCGCCCGGTCTGCTGCGGTGGCTGCCAACTTGGGCTGCGTCAGACTACTGGTTTACCGGCGACTTCGGGTCGAGCAGCAGTGCCATCAGGTGGCGCAGTTGCGCCTCGTCCAGCAGCCCGGCATGACCGAAGCGCGGCATGTTCGAACAAGCGGCGTAGGCCTTGCTGTTCCAGAGCTTGCCCCAGGTGTACTGCATGACGGGCGCGGCCGCCGGGTCGGCCGGGTCGGTCACGCCACGCAGCTTGCCGTAGTTGTACAGGCTGGGCCCGATCGTGCCGAAGCTGATCTCCTGCTTGCCGATCTGGTGGCAGTTGTAGCACTGCGCGCCATTGGCCGAGGGCGCAGCGCTGCTGTCCGTCCAGGTCATGCCGCGGCCGTTCTGCGCCAGCTTCTCGCCTTCGCGCCAGTCGCCGAGGTACTGCCCTGCGGTCGGCGGCCGGATGCTGGCCAGGGCTTCGGCCTCAATTTTCCTGGCCAGGTCATCGCTCGGCGGCTGGTCTCCAGAGCAGGCCTGCTGGCCCAGATCCTGGTTCAGCCGATCGACCGTGGCAATGCCTTGGTCGCGAAACGACGCCCGGATCATGGCCAATGCCTGGGCGTCCAGTGCCGCCGCCGACGGCAGGCTGGCACAGCCGGCGAGCAAACCCGTGGCGGCCGCTGCCGACACGGCAGTGGCGATCAAAGCGTGGTGGCGTCGCATGCGGTGACCTGGTTGCCTGGCTCAGCGCTTGAGCGCGGGTGCGATCGACAGCGCACCGTTGGCGTTGACCCCCATGTAGACACCCAGGGCAATCGTCACCTCGGAGGCAAAGCCGGGATAGGGGAAGCGTTGCTGGCGATAGCAGTCGTTGAGGCGCCGCTGCATGCTCCACATCTCGCCACTGGAGACGCGGTAGGCCGGCCAGGCGGCGAAACCTATGCCGTCGCCGGGGTTGGTGGTCAGGTCCGGAAGATCCTGCAGGCGGATCCGTTTGCCTGGCCCGCCGTGGCAACTGGCGCAGGAGAAATCCATCGGCCCGCCGCGGAAGAAGAAGGCACGCTTGCCCAGGGCGTAATAACGCTTTTCTTCGCCATGCGCCTGCGGCAGGGCCATCCTCTGGCCACGTGACTCGGCGGAGATCCAGGCCGCCAGGGCCGCCAAGGTCACCTGCTCGCCCCGGTCAAAGCCGGTCGAGGCCAACTCGGCGGCATCGAAGCCCTGCAATCTCTCCATGCAGGTCAGCAGGCGCGACTCCAGGTCCTGTACCCGCCCGGTGTCGGCAAACCAGCGCGGCATCTGCACCCAGGCGCCCTTGACCACACCCGCGCCCAGACCCAGGTCGCAGCCTTGCAGCGTCGCCTGCTTCGGCCCGCGGACTGCCTTCCAGAGGATCTCGCCCTTGGCCTCGAACAACTCCGCCGGGTTGCCGTCCTCGAGCATCTTTCGGTACTCGGCGATGCCGTCTGACGCCGATTTCGTTTGCGCAGCGGCGCCGACCGAGGCCATCCAGGCCAAGGCCAGCGCCGTGACGCTCATGCCGCCTGGTTTCATGTCTGCGCTTTCATGTCTGCACCTTCCAGGTGGGCCAGCCTCGCTGGCAGCGCGCCGCTGTCACTGCAGCCAGGCGCGTGGCCGAAGGTCGGCCAGGCCGAAACTCGGGCGGTCAAGACAGGCCAGAACCATCAGCTCACCGTCGCCTCGTCGCTGCGCGTCTCGCCCCGGTTGTCCTTCCAAGTGACCGTGAGCTTGTCGCCGGCCTTGGCGCCCTTGACGCTGAATTGCAGGAACGGGTTCTTCGACACCGACGGCCCCCACTCGGCCGCCAGCACGCTCCTGCCGTTGAGCTGGGCGCTCACCTCCTGAATGAACCAGGCCGGAATGGTCTTGCCGGCGGCATCCTTGCGCTGGCCGGTCTCCATCTCATGGCTCATCAGGACACGGACGGTGGCCTTGTCGCCAGCCACCTGCGCGCGGATGCGCATCGGGTCTGCCATCTTGGTTCTCCAGGAAATGCGGTGTTGGGGTGTCGGCGTGTCTGCGACGCGCAGTGTCAGGCAATTCGCGGGCGCAGCCGCCCAAACTACCCGGGCCGCGCTTGATTTCCGCTTCTCGCTCGGTTCAGATTTGCGCCGCCACTGCGGGTTGATTGGCCGGGAGCCACCACCCGTCAACCCGTCAACCGCGTCACGCCCGGCAAGGCGCAGGCATAGACCGCGTTGCGCAGCGCGGCGATTGCCTCGTAGCGGGGGAAGCTGCGGCGCCAGGCCAGCACCACCCGGCGCGACGGCACAGGCGCCTCGAACGGCACATGCACGACCTGGCTCTGGGCCTGCGCTGGCACGCTCAGGCCGGGCACCACGGTCAGTCCCAGGCCCGAGGCAACCATCAGCCGAATCGTCTCCAGCGACGAGCCTTCGAAGCTCTTGCGGAGGCCCTCGGCGTCGCTGGCAAAACGGGCGAACTCGGGGCAGACCTCGAGCACATGGTCGCGAAAGCAATGGCCGGTGCCAAGCAGCAGCAGGGTCTCCTGCTTCAGCTCCGCGGTGCTGACGGTGGCGCGCTGCGCCAGCCGGTGCCGGCTGGGCATCGCCGCCAGGAAGGGCTCGTCGTACAGCGGCGCGATCGCCAGCCCGCTGTCGGGAAAGGGCTCGGCCAGGATCGCGCAATCGAGTTCGCCGCTGCGCAGCATCTCCAGCAGCCGGGCGGTGAAGTTCTCGGTCAGCAGCAGCGGCATTTGCGGCGTCCGGGCGATCACCTGCGGCACCAGGCCGGGCAGCAGGTAGGGGGCGATGGTGTAGATCAGCCCCAGCCGCAGCGGCCCGGCCAGCGGGTCGTGGCCGGCCTGGGCGATCTGGCGCAGCGCCGCCACCTGCTCCAGCACCACCTGGGCCTGGCGCACGATCGCCCAGCCCAGCGGCGTGGCGCTGACCTCGCTGACGCCGCGCTCGAACAGCTTGACGCCGAGATCCTCTTCCAGCTTCTTGATCGCCACCGACAGTGTCGGCTGCGAGATATGGCAGGCCTGCGCGGCCTGACCGAAGTGGCGCTCGCGGGCCACCGCCACCAGGTAGCGCAACTCGGTCAAGGTCATGGGGGCGGGATTATGCGGCTGGGGTCGGTACGCTTTGGCTGCCCACAAGCGCCTCCCCTGTTTGGTCAGATCACCCCGGCTGTTGCGCGCGACGCCAAATTGGACCCCTCATCTGAGGGGGGGCGATGGCCGCAGATACCGCTGCGGCGTCCGCCTAGAAATGACCGCAAGTGAGCCGTTTTGCCTGGGAAACCGGGCCGAAACTGTGGTGCCGGAGTTGCCCGACCGCACCCGACCATGCCAGACCGATACCCACTAACCCTGATTGGCAAATTGTGTCAATTCGGTTCGACTGTCGACTTGTTCCATTCCCGTGGCTTGCCTTGCGGCGGCTGAGGGGCCCCCTGCTGTGCAGGCTCGGGATGGCTCGTGACATTTTCTCGTTTGGAGTTGTGATGGCAAAGAAATCGACATTGGCGCGCTGCGGCGCGCTCACCCTGGGAAGCGTTGCAGGCGCCGTGGCGCTGTTGTGCCTGGCCGCCGGCGCGCAGGCGCAGACCGCGCGTGACTCGTTCAGCGAGTTCGAAGCAAAAGAGTTGCTGGCGCCTGTGCCCGGCGATTTCGGCCCGGCCGGCGGCTCCGTCCCGGTGTCGGGCGCCGCCGCGTTCGTGCTCGGTTTCGAAGGCCCCAGCCAGTACAACGCCGCGTCGTTCGCGCGCAACTTCATCCCGCCGGACACCATCGGTGCGGCCGGCAGAACCCAGTACATGGCGACCACCAATGGCGCCTACGGCGTCTATGACAAGGCCACCGGCACCCAGTTGTCGATGCAGTCGGATGTTTCCTTCTGGGCCGGTGCCGGGCAGACCGGGGCGAACGGCGATTCGCGCATCGTTTACAACGCCGCCGCCGGGCGCTGGATCGTCATCTCCTTCGGCGCCAGCGTGGCCGACATTCAGGTCGCGGTGTCCAACACCGACAACGCGCTGGGCGGCTGGAAGTCAGTGAAATTCACCGGCTTTGCCGGCGGCACCGCCGACTACCCGACCCTGGCGATTGACAAGAACGCGGTCTACATCGGCACCAACGACTTCAAGGTCGGCTGCAACCCGTTCAGCCCCGCGTCCAATTCGTTCTGCGGCACGGCCTTGAACGTGATTCCGCTGAACAGCCTGTTCAACGGGGTGGCGCCGACGGTGACGAACATGAAGCAGTTCGTGAACCCGTACAGCTACACCGTCGCCACCCCCGACCGCGGTTACGCCATCCAGGGCGTGATGGGCAATTCATCGGTGGGCACCGGCAAGATCGTCTCGGCGTCGCTGTTCGATTTCGACAACATCTCCTACCAGGTCAATGGCCTGACCGCCTCCAGCGCCACCGCCGCAACCCTGACGCCAACCCTATTGCTGGGCCTGACGCCCTTCACCGACCCCAGCGCGGCGCGCCAGCCGGCGACAATCGTGGCCAACCGGAGGGTGATCGACGCGCTGGACTCGCGCATCAGCAGCAACGTCTACGAGGCCCAGGGCAAGCTCTTCAGCGTCCAGACCGTGGACGAGGGCACCGACTTCGCCCGCGTCCGCTACACCGTGCTGGATGCCAGCACCATGGCGATCCTCGACGAGGGCGACATCGGCACCGGCGCCTTCGATTACTTCCAGGGCTCGATCGCGGTCAACGCCAGCGGCCAAGCGGTGATTGGCTACAACCGCTCGGGTTTGACCAGCGCCGATCTCAACGGCGACGGCCTGGCCGACGGCAACGTCAGCTTCATGGCCCAGACCTTCTATGTCGACGCCGCCGGCAAGCTCCACGCCATGGGCAGCGAGATGCTGCTCAAGGCCGGCCTGACCAGCGACTACCACAATGGCTCGACCTTCGGCGGTACTGCGGCCGGCCGTCAGCGCTGGGGTGACTACAGCCAGGTCTCGATCGACCCGCTGGACGGCCACACCTTCTGGGCGATTGGCGAGTTCGCCCGCGAGTACAACAACACCGCCGGCGGACACCCAGGCGGCTCGGGCGGCTCGCGCTGGGGCACCTTCGTGGCCGAGATCTCGGTGCCGGCACCTGAGCCGTCGAGCTTGGCGCTGATCGGCCTGGGCCTGGCCGGCCTGGCTGGCTTGAGCCGCAGCCGGCGCAAGGCGGCGCAAGCCTGCTGAGACCCGCGCCAGCAGCCTTGCGTACCTGAGCAGCATTTCCCCGGTTGGGCGGCGGCGGGCACTTGCCGCCGCTCAGTGGGCGCTCACAACTCGACCATCCGGACCCAGACCTTGCCGTGGCCGGCCGGGTAGGCCAACAGGTCGGTCTGGTCGGTCACCTCGACCACCAGAAAGCGCGCGCCGGGGGCGAACAGCACTTCTTCCTCGTGGGCATTGAGAGCGATCTTTTGGATGTCGCGGCCGCTGCGCACCCGGGTGATCTCGATGGCCACGGCGTAGACCGGTGCGAGCTTGGGGATGAACGAGGCCGCGACCGACCTGGCGGTGCTGAGGAAGTTGTCCGGCGACCAGACCATGCCCAGCGGAAAGGCCCTTAACGCCTGGTCGGGCCGGCCGACCAGGTCGGGGCGGGAGCCGTTGTAGACCGGGCCCGGCGCGACCGGCAATTTGCGCAGGCCGCTGACCGCCGCCAGGATCCGCGGCGCCAGCCTGACCAGCTTGTCGCTGGCGCCCGGCGCGGTGGTATCCAGGCCCCTGACGGCGGCCTGCCAGGCGCCCATGCCGCCGAGCATGGAGTAGGCCTTGATCGAGGCCAGCTCTTGCGGCAGCAGCAGGTTGTGCCAGGGCGTGCCGACCAGGGTGGGCACGCCCAGGTTGGCCTTGAGCGTGTTCTCGGCCATGGTCAGGCCCAGCGGATGGAAACCGGCCAGGCCGAACGCCGCCGGGGCGATCGCCAGGCCGCTGCTCTGGGCCGCCGCCGCCCGCGCCAGCGCCAGCAGATGCGGGCTGGCGGCCAGGTCTATGTTGGCCTGGTGGGCCATCCCGGCGACGATCAGGTCGAAACGGTGGGTGCCGAAGCTTTGGTCGATCCAGAGGCGCCAGGCTGCGCTGTTGGCGATGAAGAGTTGCAGATCGGCCATGCGCAGCGCTGGCGCCAGGGTGAGGATGCGGGTGACCTCGGCGTGGATGGCGTCGAGATGGTTGAAGACCAGGTTGCTGTCGCGATGGGCACCGATGCTGCGCGCCAGCCCGTCGGGCACGCCGCGCGCCATCGCCACGCGGGCGCGTGGGTTGACGCGCCGGGCGTCGTGAAAACCACGCACTGTGATGGCGCCATAGCGGTGGTCAAGCATCAGGCCGACCAGTGCATCGCGCGTGCCCAGGCCAGCCAGCCTGGCCCAGGAGGACGAGGCCAGCAAGTTGTCCAGACGCGGCTGGTTGGCGGCCGAGTGCATCTCTTGGGCCGGGTCGAAGGCCAGTTGCACTGTCAGCCTGGCCAGCAGCACCAAATCGGCCAGGTAATGGTTGGCGACCAGGGCCGTGCCGCCGGCGGGAATGCCGGCGGTGGCCAGCCACAGCCGCTGCGCGGCGGCGTTGGCGGCCAGCGCCGGCAGCGTCGTCGGGCCGACCTGGCGCAGCGCTTCCTGGTCCTCGGACAGCGGCTTGTGCGCCGCCGCCAACATGCGCATCAACCACAGCTCGGCATGGCTTTGGTACTGCTGCCACAGCCAGCGGAAGCTGGAGCGCTCACGCAACTGCCGCGTCTGCAGCCGGTTGGCGGCCAGCGCCACGCGCTGCTGCTGCGGCGTGCCGACGCCGATCGGCTGGAAGGCGGCGCTGCGGATGTCCTCGGCCAGCAGCACGACTTCGGCCTTGGCGCGGTAGTCCAACGCATTGATCGCGTCGTCGGTCAGGCCGCGCAGGCGCAGCAGGTTGTTCAGGCCGGCGTCGGACTGCGCCCTGAGCTGGTCGCTGAGCGCGTCTTTGTGTCCGCCGCCCAGGAACCAGCGCGGGAACTGCTGCTCGGGCAGCAGGTTTTGCAGCGGCGCCACGGCCATCGGCAGGTAGTTCTGCGCCGCCTCGTACTGGTAGCCCGGCAGCAGCGGGTTGGTGGTGAATGGCACGCCCTGGATATCGGCGGCTTGCATGATCTCGTAGAAGCTGTGGTCATGGTTGGGCAGCATCCAGCCCAGCATCGCCAGGCGCAGGCGTTGCAGCATCGCCGGGTCGCCCAGGCCCAGGTTCTTGGCCGCCACATACATCATGCTGGTGGAGCCGGAGACGCCGGCCTCCAGCCGCGCGCCGATGTCCTCTGCGGCGCGATCGACCGGTGAGTTCAACAGCACCGCAATCGCGTCGCGGCCCTGCTCCCAACTCAGCTGGTCGTCGCCACGGGCCTTGAAGGCGCTTTTGGCGCGGCTGTTCAACGCCCCCGGGTCCACCCCGGTCTGGCGCGTCTGCAGCAGGCGAATTTCGTCCGCGGTCAGGTCGGGCAGGTCGCGGGTGCGCAGGGTGTGTTGGTGGGCATAGGCGACATCCAGGTTTTGCTGGTACTGGCGATCCCGGTTGGCGATGTCCATGGCCCCGGACTCGAGCGCCGTGCCTCGGGCGATGCTGCTGAAGCGGTCGGGCGCGGCGATGTGCACTGGCCGCGGCGGCCCACCGCCGATGCTCATGGGCAACTTCTCCTGCGCCGAGGCCTGCTGCACATCGGCGTGGCGGCCCGAGACGCCCAGCGCCTGCTCCAGGCCGGAGCCATGGGCAAAGCCCGGCCGCACGTTCTCGACCTGGGCGCCGACCAGGGTGTTGGGCGCCACGGCGCGCACCACCGTGACCGGGGCCTGCAAGCGCACCGCCAGGGCTGCCGCCTGGCGTTCGGCCAACTCATCAGAGGCAACCTTGAGCCACTTGGCCAGGTTGTTGTTGCGCACCGCGTTGTAGATCACCTTGAGCTTCTTGCGCGCCGGCTGGGCCTTGCCAAAGCGGTCGCGGCTGTGAAAAACCTTCTTGATCGCCTCGCCGCTCATGGTGAAGGCGCCAAAGTACTTGTCGCCCTCGTCGAACTTGAACTCCTGGCTGTAGACGTTGAGCTTGGTCTGGCCGGTGCGATCGGCCCAGGCATTGACGATCTTGCGCACGCTGTCGAGCATGGCGTTGACCGCGACCAGCGGCTCAGGCGCTTCGGCCAGCGTGTTGCCCAGGCGATGCTCGAAGTCGGCGGCCTTGTCGGTGTAGGCGCGGGCCGAGCGGGCGTCGACCCTGGCCCGGTCGAGCGCCTCCAGGGTGGCGTAGGCGCATTGCGCGACCGGCAGGGCGGCGCGGCTGCCGTCCCGCAGCCCCGGTGGCAGGCCCTGCACCGCCGGCAGGCTGGCGCCGCGCGCGGCGGCGGCCGCGCCCATCAGGTCGGCCTCCAGTTCCAGCGCCGGCTGGTGGTTGATCGCCATGCCTGCAGCCTGCCATTGCGGTGCGACCCGGCCCTGGCGCTGCTGCACGATGTGCCAGGCCTCGTGCGCCAGGTGCCGCTCCTGCCCCGGGCCAAGGTGGATGGCGTCGCCGCGGGCATAGGCCAGCGCGCCGATGCGTGCCGGCGCGGCGCTGCGGTGGTGGACCTTGACATCCCCCAGGTCCAGCCCGGAGAGCGCGGTGATGCCAGCGCGCAGCGGCGCCGGCAGGCCGACCCCGGCGGCCGGATCGGCCAGGCGCGGTGCCGCTGCGGTGGGGGCCGGCAGGGCCGACTTCTGGGCCTGGGCCTGGCTCATGGCTCGCGCCCTTCCTTGTCGAGTTCGCGGGCTATCGCGAGCAGCAGGCTGGCATGGTCGATGACGCTGCCGCCCTGTCGAGTGCCTGCAAGCAGGCCCAGCGGACCGCGTTCAGGATCGCCCCGCCGCACAAGGGGTAGCGCTCGGCGATTTGCGGCAGATCGAGGTCAGCGGCCAGGCTGGCCTTGGCCGGCAGGCTTTGCCGCCACAGCCTCAGACGCTCCTCGGCGCGGGGCATGGGGTAGTAGATGATCGACTCGAAACGCCGGGCGAAGGCGGCGTCGATGTTGTCGCGCTGGTTGGACGCCAGGATCACGATGCCGTCGAAGGTCTCGATCCGTTGCAGCAGGTAAGAGACCTCCTGGTTGGCGTAGCGGTCGTGCGCGTCGCGGGTGTCCGAGCGCTTGCCGAACAGCGCATCGGCCTCGTCGAAGAACAATATCCACTCCCGGTGCTGGGCCTGGTCAAAAACCTTGGACAGGTTCTTCTCGGTCTCGCCGATGTACTTGGAGACGACCAGCGACAGGTCGATCTGGTAGACCTCGCGGCCGCTGGCCTTGCCCAGCAGCGCGGCGGTCATGGTCTTGCCGGTGCCGGGCGGGCCGTAGAACAGCGCGCGGTGGCCGGGCCGCAGCTTTGGCCGCATCCCCCAATCGTCCAGCAGGGTCGCGCCGTGGCGCAGCCAGACCAGGATCTCCTGCACCTGGGCGAGGGTGTCCGGGTGCAGCACCAGGTCGGACCAGCCCAGGGCTGTTTCCAGCCGCCGCGCGGCAAAGTCAGGGCCCAGACCGGGGCGCGGCGGCGGCAGGCCGGTGCACAGCGCCAGGCCTTCGTCGCCGAGTTGCAGCGCCGCTTTGAGCAGCGGCTCGCCGGGTTCGACCGCACCCAGGCGCAGCAGCCGCAGGCGGGCAAACCAGTGGCCGGGCTCGAACAGACCCTGCAGTTGCAACCGAGGCGCCAGCGCCGTGCCGGCGACGATGAAGGCCAGCGTCTGCCCGGTGGGGCTGAAATCGCCGGCCGCATCGCGCCGGCCGCCGAACTCGGTGAACTGGCGCTCAAAGGTCTGGTTGCGGGTGTGGAAGATGTCGAGCAACTGCGGCTGGCAATGCGGCAGCAGGGCCAGCACCAGGGCCAGGCGCTCGACCGGCGTGGCCCGCTGCTGGTGCAGCAGCCGGGCATAGGCCGAGCCGGCCAAGACCGGCGGCTCGGGCAGGCTCTCGTCCACGGCGCAATCCGATCCCGCCGGGTCAGCGAAATAGCGCTTGAAGCGGGCGTCCACCACCTGGGTGAACCAAACGAAATCCAGCGCCAGGTCGTGGGCGTTTTGCGCGACCGCCTTGGCCTGGCGCACCGGCGACGGGTTGACGCTGGGGTTCACCATTGGACTTGCAGCAGCCTGGGCATCCAGGGCAGCTTGACGACGGTGCAGGCCCAGGGCAGGCGGGCCAGCAGGATGTCCCAGGACTGGCGCTCGACCCGCAGCAGGTGGTGGTCGTCCAGGGCGCTGAGTTGTCCGGCGCGCAGCAAGAAACTGCCGCGCAGGCCGTCGATGGACAACCCGGCCAGCACCTCGGCCTGGGCGACCACCGCCTGCAGCAGGTCTTGCGCCTGGGCCAGCATGTCTGCGCCCAGCGCCGCCGCTTCGTCCAGCGGCGCCAGCAGGTCCAGGCCGCAGAGCAGTTTGCACAGCGGCAGTTGCTGCTCGGCCGGGTCAGGGTCGCCGCTGGCCAGCCAGTGCAGCAGCCGCAGCGCCACCTGGGCGGCGGGCTCGTCGACGAAAGCACGTTCGCGGGTCAGGCCCAGGCGGGCAAAGAACGGCGGCAGAAACGGCCACAGCAGCACGATGCCGGCGTTGTCCAGGTGCAGGCTGTCGTCCAGGGTCGGCGGTGGCGGGTCGGCAGGCCCGGGCCGCTGGCGCAACTGCGCTGCGACCGCCGCCAGCCCATCGGGGCAGGGGCTGGGCAGGGCGGCCAGGGCCTCGGCCAGGGCGCGGGCGCCGAGCAGGCCCTGACGCATCGCCGCCTCGGCCAGCGACGCCAGCGCCGCAGTGGCGGCGCTGGCCGCAGCGCTGGGCGTGGCACCGGCGTAGGCGCCGGCCCGGTCTAGCCGCGGCAGGGCGGCAGCGGCCTGGCGCAGGCCGGGCGGCAGGCGCGGCAACAGCCCGGCCAGGCGGCCCCAGAAGGCTTGGGCTTGGGGCCCCGTGCCGACCCAGGAACGCAGCCAGCCGGCCAGCTCGGCGTCGTCGCCGGGCGGGCCGGCTGGCTCGGGCGGCGCAGCCTGGCTCGCGGCGACTGGCCACTGCCGGTCGACCAGCTCGGCCAGAGTCAGCGCTGCCGGCGTTTGCCAGGCGTCGGATCGGCGCCAGGCCAGCCACAGCCCGGGCGCCGGGGTGGCCAGGGTCGCGGCCAGTTCGCCCAGGGCCTGGCTGAGCAACTGCGGCGGCGCCAGGCCCTGGCCGGCACTGGCCAGCAACGCCGGCCACCAGCGCCGTGCCAGCTCGGCCGCGCTCAGCGCCGGGTGGTTTGCCAGCAACCCGCCCAGCGCCAGCAGCCGCGCGCCGGCCAGCCCCGGCCATTGCGGGTGCAGTGCCAGCAGCAGGCGGTCGCAGGCGCTGTCCGGGTCCAACGCCTGCGGGCTGCGCCGCTGCCCCTGTTGCAGGCCGAGCAGCAGGCGGCGCCAGGCGTCGGCCTGGCCGGCCAGGTCGCGCAGCAGGCCACGCGCGGCGGCCGCTGCGCCTGGTGAGGCCAGCAAGCTGTCCATGGCCTGGTTGAGCAGCCCGGCAGCGTCGCCATCGGCCCACCAGGGCAGGGTGCCGGTGGCGGCAAATTGGCGCAGCAGCGCTGCGGCCTGGTCAACGGGCGCTTGGGCACTGGCGGCCTGCGCCAGCCTGGCGGGCAGCAGCTCGGCCAGGCGCCGGCTGGCGATGTCGGCCAATGCCGCAGCGCCGTCGCCGCCTACGTTGGCCAGGGCATCCGACCCGGCCGGCAGTTGGCCGAGGTCGATCTCCAGCCGGTCAATGCACAGCAGGGTGTTGGGTCCGGCCAGCGCGTCGCAGGCCGACGCGACCAGCGGCAGCAAACGCGGCAGCAGCAGCGAATGCAGCGCCTGGCTGAAGGCCTGGGCCTGCGCCTGCCGGCCGGCGTGCGCGGCCAACACCAGGCGCTGGATGCGGTGCGGTGGCTGGGCCATGGTCGGCGGCGCAAGGCCTTCGGGCTCAGGTCCGCAGCGCCACCGTCACGCTGGCGGCCAGCAGCACGCTGCTGCGGGCGTCGTCGCCGCGAACCGCTCTGACCTGCAAGCGGGCGGCCGCCAGCAGCGGCCCGGTGCCCAGGGCCAACACATCGCCGTTGCCGCTGCTGGCGCTGCCGACCGGCATGCCATCGACCAGCAACTGGTAGCGCACCTCGGGCTCGCTGGCCTGGACCAGCAATTGCGTGGCCGCGCCGGCATCGACCAGCGGCTCGCGGACGCTCAGCGCCAGCCCGGTGTCGGGGCGCTGCAGCAGCGGCAGGCGTGCCAGCCGGGTCAGCGCCAAACGGCTGCCGCTGGCGTCGGTGGCGGCCAGGTAGAGCGGCGCGCTGCTGCCCAGTGGCGGGCTTTGCAGCAGCAGCTCGGCACCATTGCCGGGCTGCGGGTCGTCGAGCCAGCGCTCGCCCAGGCGCAACTGGTAGCGCTCGGTGCTGGCGCTGGCACCGATCCTGACCTGGGCGCAGGCGCCGAAATCCAGCACCTCGGCGACCAGCGTCCAGGCCGGCAAAGGCGCCAGCAGCGCTGACTTGGCCAGCCTCGTTTGCAGCCCGGTCTGGCCGCGCCGCGCCTGAACCGCAATCTCGGTGCCCAAGGGCCATGGGGACAGGCGCAGCGACGGCTCGGGTGGCGCCGTGCTGGCCAGATCGACCGGGCCTGGGCCGGGGTCCGCAGGACTGCCGGCGAGCGCCAAATCCACACCCACGGCGAGCTGCCCCAGGCCCTTGTTCTGGCTGGGCATGCGGTCGTCGCGCTGGTGGAAGTAGCCGGGCAGCGGTGGCGCGTCGCCGGCCAGCGGCTGCGGGCTGTAGAACACCCCCGGCTGGCCGCCGGCCAGGGCCAGCTCGCCGACGCTGTGCCCAGCCTCCGTGCCGATCAGCAGGCGCAGCTCGGTCTGGGGATCGGGCCGCACCAGCAGCAGCAGGTTGGGCGCCAGCAGCACCTGGCTGCCGAGCTGGCGGGCTGACGGCTCGGCGCTGTGCGACTTCAGGCCCTGCAGCAGCACCACCGCATCGAACTCGGCCGGCGGCAGCGGCAGGTCCAGCGCCCCGCCGTTGCCCGCCACGGCCAGCCCCAGCGGCACAAAGCCGTCCGGCACGGCATAGGCGTCGGCGCGCGTCGGCGCGGCCACCCAGGGCAGGCCGGCGGCCGGCGGCGGCAGGCCAGTGCTGGCCGGGTCGCGCAGCCATTGGCTGTCACGGATGCGGCGCTGCAGCAATCGGTAGCTGACGCTGGCCTGGCTGGCCGACAGCCGCACCACGCCGGCCTGGCGGTGGTCAAGCACCGCCGCCGGCAGCAGGCTGGCGTCCAGCCCCGGGTTGGCCCTGACCTTGAGGTACAGCCGGGCGTTGAGCAGGCTGCTCTCGGCGCTGCGCCCGCTGGAGGCCGCAAATCTCTTGGTCGCCCTGACGGCGATCACCGCGTCTTCGCTGACCGGGCCGGTGGCGAGGCGGATGTCGCTGAACCTGCCGACCGCGACCTCGGGCAGCACGCTGTCGCCCAGCACCAGTTGGTACTCGACGCCCTCCTGGCTGGCGTCGATCTGCACGCTGACGCTGCTGCCGTGGTCGACCAGCCGGGCGTCGCCGGGCTGCGGCGAGGCGACCAGCGGGTCGAGCAGCGGGCAGTCGAGCAGTGCGATCGTCAGCCCCAGGTCCAGCCCGACCTTGATCGCCACCGGGGTGTTGAGCCAGCGCGGTCCGACCTCGCCGTAGCGCTTGATCGCCCGCACCCGCAGGGTGATGTCGTCGCTGATCGGCGGGGTGCTGATCTCGACCGTGCTGCCCAGGCGGCGCAGCGCTGCGGCGGCGCTGGCGGCGTCCTTGTAGGGCAGCGGCAGGCCGTCGGGGCCGCGCAGCTCGTAGTCCACAGCCTCCTCGGCATCTTCGATGCTGACCACGGCGCTGGTGCCAAAGGCGACCTTGATCTTGTCCGCGCCCAGGTGCAGGTCGGCCAGCGGCGCGGTGTCGCCCAGGCCAAGTCGGTCTATCAGCCGGTTGCGCAGGCTGCGCAGCGGCGCCTGGGCGCTGCCGGCCGGGGCCGGGCCCAGGCCCAGCCTGGCCAGGCCGGCGGCGCGCCACTGGTCACGAAAGGCCACCAAATCGGCCTCGAATCCGGCCATCGCCGGCGCGTCAAACCAGAGCAGCCGCAACCCCAAATGGGCCGGCGCCTCGTCCTGCAGGGTCTGCTCGACGAAGCTGCGGAAGTTGGCATCGGCCAGGCGCCCGGCCGAGCCAGCAAACACCAGGCTCAGTTGCAGCGAGTAGGGGTCGGGCCGCGACGCCGCGCGCATCAGCCAGGGGCCGCTGACCAGGTCCTCGGGCTGGGGCCGCAGCAGCACATGCTCGACCAAACTGAAGCGCTCTTGCGGGCCACGCAGGCCGAAGCGGCGCGACAGGCGCAGCACCAGGCCGCCGAGGTTGCCGGCATCGGCTGCGGCCAATGCATTGCTGCCGACACCGCGGTCATGGCCGGTCTGCGGCAGCTCGCGCAGGAAGGCCTGCTTGTCGCGCAGCAGCGCTGCCAGCGGCGGCTCGGCACTGGCGGCCTGGCCATCGGCCAGCAGCAGGGTGTGGTTGGCAAAGCGCTCGCCAAAGCGCGCCAGCAAATGGTCCAGCACCTGGTTGCGGCGCGCCAGACCGGGTGGGTTCAAGCCGGCCGGCGGAGCGTTGCGCCCGGACTGGCCCCAGGGGTCTTCGGTGATCGCTTGCAAGCGCCTGGCGAAGCCGGCCTCGTCGGCCTGCCGCAGTGCCGCCAGCCCCAGCCCGCCGTCGGGGTCGGGCACCGGCTGGCTGAAGTAGGCGTCGGCGCCGTCGTCGTCGAGCGCGAACAGCCGCCTGGCCTGGCCCAACTGGGCAAATTGGTTGGCCAGCAATTGGTCAAAGCATTGCAGGTAGGCCTTGAGCTGCTGCGCCTGGGCCTGGCGCTGCGGCGGCGCGCTGTCGACCAGGCCGGCCGGGCCTATGCCCCAGGCTTGCGGAAAGTCGTGCAGCAGCGAGCGGTAGCGCGCCACCTGCCGGTCTCGGCCTGCCGGCGCGGCCAGGTCGCGCTGCGGGTCCAGGCGCACGCCGCGCGCGGCGGCCTGGGCCATGCGCTGGCCAAACCGGGCCTGCGCCTGGGCGGCGACGGCGGCCTGGTCGACCCGCACGCCGCGCCGCTGCAAACGGATCGCCGAGCCGGCGATGTCGAAGCTGGCGCAGCGGTCGGCATTGACGCCGCGCAGCCAGTCGCGGCTGATGCTGCCGTTGACGATGAACTTGAGCGACTTCACCGCCAGCACCCCGGGCAGGTCCATCAGCAGGTGGATCAGGTCGGACAGGCGCAGCCAGTCGCGCCGCGCCGCGCTGGCCAGGTCGGCCGAGGCGATGAAACCGCGGTCCAGCAAGGGGCCTTCGAACACCTGGTCTATGCCCAGCCCCAGATCCAGCATTTGCCGCAGCGAGCGCAGCGGCACGCTGGGCGCCATGTAGTCGGCGACCACCTCGTACAGCGCCGCCAGGGTGGCGACGACATCCCCGGCCGGGTCCAGCTCCAGCGCCATGTCCAGCGCCACCGGCTGCGGGTCCAGCACCCGCACCTGGGCGAAGTCTTCGCCCAGGCTGCGGTAGCGCTGCAAACGCTGCATCGCGCGCTGCACGATCAGGCCGCCGTCGACATCCTCGCCCCAGCCGGACTTCTCGATGTTGACGCGGTACAGGCCGCGCAGGCGCAGCGGCGCCAGGTTCGGGCTGATCGGCGTCTGGCCGGGCGGCAGCGGCGGCCCGAGGGTGCGCAGCGCCGCGTCGAAGCTGCCGACCACGCTGTCCAGCGGCTCGATCCAGGCGTTCTTCACGCCGGCCACGTCGATCACCAGCCGGCGCAGATCGTCCAGCGTCACCGGCGCGCTGGTCAGCACCTGGGCGGGGCTGAACAACCCCGTTTGGGCGCTGCCGCCGGCCAGCAGGTCGGGGATGTCGAAAGTGCTGCGGTAGCCCAGGTCGGTGAGCGCGAAGCAAAGCTGCTCCAGGATCGTGATGCCCGGGTCGTGGCTGTTGTGGTCGGTCCAGGTGTCGGCCGCCAGCCGCTGCAGGCTGGCGATGGCACGCCCGCGCAAGGCCTCGTAGTCGAGCATGCTGCTTTGCGGGGGCTTGGGGCTGTCCGGGCTGGCCATGGCGCAGGTTGAGGCGGGGGGTGGTCAAACCGCCGGCTTGGGCTCCAGCGCCTGCAGCCGTTCGGCCAACTCCTTGACGGCATTGATCAGCACCGGGATCAGGCCGTCGTAGGCGATGCCCAGTTGCGACTTGCCGGCGATTTCGGTGTCGTGCACCAGCTCGGCGATCACTGCCTGCACATCCTGGGCGATCAGGCCGATGGACCGCTTGGGGTTGTCCAGCGCCCGCCAGTTGAAGCTCACCGGTTGCAGCCGCAGCAACTCCTTCAGGCCCAGCGCCAGCGGCTCGATGTCACGCTTGGCGTTGCGGTCGGAGGTGGCGACCATCCGGCCGCCGACATTGAGTGTGGCGGCCACATTGAGCGTGTCCCAGACGCCCACCACCCGGCCGGCGGGGGTGCCGGTGCTGCGGCCCAGCACCATCAGGCAGTTGAAGTTGGCGGCGTTCTCGATCGCCGCCCAGCCGACGGTGTTGCCTATGCCGCTGTGGTTGTGGTCGGTGCGGGTGAAATACTGGTCCGAGTTGCCGGCATAGATGCTGCCGGCCACGTCCAGCGTGGCCTGCGGGGTGTCGGTGCCAATGCCGACCCGGCCGGTGCCGTCGAGCACCAGGTCGCGGAAGTTCCAGGGCTCGCGGATGAAGTACATCTTGTTCGAGTTGACATGGATCGCCCAGTCGTTGTGGTCGGTGTCGATGAAGTCGATCTGCGGCGAGCTGCCCTTGAGGGTCATCGTGCCGGCGCCGCTGAGCTTGGAGTCGGGATCCTTGGTGTTGCCGGTGGCGCGCAGGCCGCCGGCTACATCGAGCTTGAAGGCCGGGTCGCGCAGGCCTATGCCGACATTGCCTGAGGGCATCAGGGCGATGTGGTCGTCGGCGTCGTTGCTGATGCCCAGCTCCAGCGTCGTCGATTCGCCGCCACGGCTGAAATAGCGCAGCCAGGCGCGGTCGCCACCGCCGCCGGCCGGGTCGGGCGGGAAGAACAGGCCGGCGTCCTCGCCCGGGCCAAAGCTGGGCATGATCGCGCCGCCGCGCACCTCCAGCCTGGCGCGCGGCGCGTCCGTGCCGATGCCGATGCTGCCGCTGCCATCGAGCACCAGGTCGGTGGTGACCCAGGGCTCGCGGACGAAGTGCATCTTGTTGGCGTTGACGCGGATCGCCCACTCGTTGCTGCCGGTGTCGAGAAAGTCCAGTTGCGGCGCATTGCCTTTGAGCATCAGGTTGCCGCCATAGCTCAGCCGCGAATCGGGGTCGCGGCTGCTGTCGTGGTCGGCCCTCAGGCGCATCACCCCGGCCACGTCGACGGCCATCGCCGGGCTGAGCGTGCCTATGCCCAGCCTGCCGCTGGCCTGGTCGATGAACAGCCGGCTGACGCCGCCGCCGTCACTGAAGCTCAGGCCCGCCCGGGCGGTGGCCGGGTCTGCCGGGTTGGCGCGCGGGTTCAGCGCCAAGGTCCAGGCCGGCGCCGGGTCGCTGAAGTTGCGGTAGAGGTTGAGCAGCTTCTTCTGGCTCAGGTCGTCTCCGTCGGCCTGCAATGACAAGGGCTCGCCGGGCAGCTTGGCGATGCCGTCCTCGCGCTGGTTCAGCCCGGCGTTGATCAGGTCTTCGAAGTTGCTGGCGGTCGGCACCGCGTTCTTCACGAAATAGCCCTTGAGCGTGTCACGGCCGGCTTTGTCAACTTTCATGGCGGTCTCTCCTGGGGAAAATTTGGCGGTGCAATTTGGGCGGGCTCATGACACGATGAAATCCAGCTCGATCTTCATGTAGTTGATGCCGGCAAAGCCCTCGACCCGGTAGTCGGCGCTGGCGATGACATCGAACTCATGCTGCAGCGCGGCCACCAGCACGGCGTCGGGGCGGTCGACGCTGGCGTGGTAGTCCGGCGCCTCGGGCACGAGCGTGTCCTTGCCGTCCAGGGTCATGAACAAACGCAGCTCGGCGACGTAATCGACATAGTCGCGCTCGTCGATGAAGTCGATGATGCTGTTGGCGTAGATCGCCCCGCCCAGCGTCAGGTCGGCGCCTTCGTCGTAGGCCCAAGGCGAGAGGAAGCGGTTGAGCTCGTCGTTGAGCCGCTGGCGGGCGAAGCCCAGGTCCTGGCCGGCGGCAAAGCGCACGCCGCAGCGCACCTTCAGCGGCACGAAGAAGGCATTGCGCACCCGCAGGCTGGCGAATGCCGGGGTCTTGTCGGCGAGGAAGCGCTCGATCTCGCGCAGCAGATCGGCCGGCGCCTTGGGCTCGAACGGGTCGAGCGGAAAGTTGTGGCTGATGTCGGGCACGACGATCAGCTCCACCTGGCCGGGCAGGGCCTGCGGCCCCGGGCGCAGGCAGCGCACCTGGTGCAGTTGCGGAAAGTGCTCCAGCACCAGGCGCTCGTAGTCCCAGGGCGAGAGCGCGCGCTGCTTGTGGCGCAGCCGCTCCGATACCCGCAGATTGAAGTCGGCGCTGGCCTCGGCCGGCTTGCCGCCGAACGAGCTGTAGGGCTGCAGCAGCTTGGCCACGCCGGCCAGCGGCTGGCGCAGCGCGCTGATGCTGCCCGGCGGCAAGGGGCTGGCCAGGTGCTGGTCGGCGCCGTCCAGGGCGACGCCGCTGGCCAGCAGCGCGTTGGGGTGGATCGCCACCATGTCGCAGGCCCCGGCAGTGGCCCGGTCCATCGCCAGGCGCAGCCAGTACAGCCCGCCCGGCGCCTGGCCAGCGCCCGGCAAACGGCGGCTGGGCGCGACCGGGCGCAGGGCCAGCCTGGCGATGCCCGAGTTGATCAGCCCGCGGCTGCCGTCTTCGAGCAGGGCGCCGTCTTGCAGATCGACCCAGCGGTCGCCATCCAGGCAGGCCCAGCGCAGCGGGCCGGGCGGCAGGTCGGGGTCGGCGCTGCCCTCGGCGACTTGCAGCAGCAGCGACAGCGTCAGCGGCGCCTGGACACCGGCCAGGCCGATGTAGAGCGCGCCTTCGCCAGGGTACTGCGGCAGCAGCGGCAGGGACTCGGGGTGGGCCGGCGGCTGGCCATCGGC
This sequence comes from Burkholderiales bacterium, assembly GCA_025350145.1. Lineage (GTDB taxonomy): Bacteria > Pseudomonadota > Gammaproteobacteria > Burkholderiales > Burkholderiaceae_C > Pseudaquabacterium. The sequence continues at coordinate 29,879 of JANXYH010000160.1, forward strand.
GTCTGGCTCGAGCTCGGCGGCGGCCGGGGCGCTGCCGAAAGGGTGCAGATGGATCAGGCCCAGGCCGGCACTGGCCGGCGCGGCGGACAGATCGGCGACCGCAAGTTCGACCGAGGCGCGGTAGTCCAGGCTCAGGCTTTTGAGTTTGGGGGTGTAGGGCGGGCAGAGCAGGAACTGGGTCGGCGAGGGCTTGCCACCGGCGGCGAGGAAGCTGGCCATGGCCATCGCCGTCTGCAGCGCCAGGGCCGGGTAGACGCTGTGCTGGAAGTCGCCGGCCAGCTCCCACACCAGGCAGCGGCTCCAGTCGGCGACATCCTTGCCGGCGATGCGCGCGGTGGCGGCCGAGCCGGGGTCGGCCGGCAGGGCGATGCCGCGCACCACTTCGGCGCCGCTGTCGGCATCGAAAAAGGCCATCGCTGCGGTCGCCGGGGCAAACAGGCTGCCGTCCTTGAAGCCGACCCTGGCGTTGAAGCTGCTGGCGTCCAGAGCGCCCTTGTAGTTGAGGTACTGGTCCTTGAGGCTGGCCGGTGCGCCCAGCCAGGTGAACCTCAGGGTCAGCGCGTCCAGCGACTTGGCCACCAGTTCGGGGTGGCCGATGCGCAACCGGGCGCCGGCCGCCGGCTGGACCCCAAAGGGCTCGAACGGCTTGTGGGCATCGAGCACGGCAATGTCATTGCGCAGCATCAGGCTGCTCAGGCCGTTGACCGCCACCGCCAGGCTCAGGCGCGCCAGCCGGATTCGCTGCAACTCGGGGTAGGCGCTGACCCAGGCCTGCTCGCTGGCCCGCCAGCTCGGCCGCAGCATCACCCGCAGCAGCGGCGTGTCGGCGTCCAGGCCATGCAGGGCCTGCCGCGCCGGCACGATCGCCGGCGCCTTGGCGTCCAGCGTCAGCGTCAGCACCAGTTGCCGCAGCGCGGCGGTGATGGCGGTGGCGACGCCGGCCACCGCCGGATAGCCGCCCATGTCGGGACCGCTCCAGGAGATGTCGCAGGCCGCATCGACCCAGGCCTGGGCGCCGCTGAGCTGGACCAGGAACGGGTTGACGCTGGCGTGGCTGACGCTGTCGGGCAGGTCCGGGGCCAGGAGCTGGCGCAGGACAGCCGGGTCAAAGCCCTCGGCCAGGCAACCCAGCCGCAGCGTGAGCGTGCGCCTGCCCTCGGCCAGCGCCAACAAGGGGCTGGCGACGGCCCAGCCGATCAGCGCTGGCGGGCTGCTGGCCGGGTCGCTGGCGGCGGCGGCGCTGCCAAAGGTTTTCCAGCGCGGCGCCGATTGCCCCGGGTCGGCCTTGGCCAGCACCTGGCTGGCGTCGGCGGCGGCGTAGAGGTGGCGCCAGACCCGCTGCTCGGCCAAGGGCAGGACGAAGGCCTCGCGGTTGCGCTGCGCCAGCTCCAGCGCGGTGGCTATCCTGGCCCAGTCCAGGCTGGCGGCGGCCGGCGCCGGGCTGGCGGCTATGGCGCCGATGTACTGCGCATCGGCAGCGTTCAGGCGCAGGCCGGACAGCGCGGCGATGGCGTCGCGCAGCCCCAGCGACTGGCCCAGCACGGTGAGCAGCATCGCCGCCAGTGCGGCCGGGGCGTCGTTGGCGGCAATGCCGGCCGCCGCCGCATCGCTGAGCCGGCCGCGGCGTAGCCGGTAGACCTGGTTCTCATGGGCAGATGAGCAGAGCCCGTAGGCCTGGTCCCAGTCGCCGGGAGCGACATCGCCCAGCGCTGCGCGCCGGCCCAGGTTCAGCAGGTAGTCGATCTGCTCGGCCGAGAGATTGAACCAGGCTTCGATCGCCGCAAACCCGGCCTGGAAGCCGTCCAGGCCCTCGGCCGGCTTGAACCCGAGTGCCGCCGCCAACAGCGCATCGACATCGCGCAGCGCGCGTTGGGCCTCGGGCAGGCGGGCGTCCGGATTGCCGAGCTTCAGGCGCAGCGCCGCTTCGACGCTGGCGATGATCTGCGACCAGTCGGCGTCGATGTCGGCCTTCAGGCCCATCAGCTCGCGGAACGCGGGCAGCGGCATGAACAGCCGGTCGGTGACGAAGCTGCGCACAGTGGCCTGGTCGCTCAGCACCGCGTAAGCCTGCTCGGCGCTTTTGACCTCGGGCAGGCCGTCGTAATAGTGGCCGTATTGGGCCAATGTCAGGCCCAGGGCCTGGCACAGGTTGGCGACGAAATCATCGACCCGCAGCGGCTTCAGGGTGAACGGTTTGGGCGCGGCGCGGGCCTGGCCGGCAGCCTCGATCAGCCGGTTGATGCGCACCCACTGCGCCGGCTCCAGCGCCTTGCGCCTGGCGCGCAGGGCGATCAGGCTGCGGTAGCTGTCGAACAGCGGCATGAACAGCTCGGCGCCGACGCGGCGCAGCCGGTCGTGCGCCGCCAGCAGGTGCTCAAAGGCTATCGCCGTGCCGGCCGGCGCAGGAATGGCGGCAGCGCCGGCCACGCCGGCCCAGATCGGCGTGGCCAGCGCCCCGCCGGGCTCGGGCCGGCCGAGGGCGATGCGCAACATCGCGACGAAGGCGTCGCTGCGGCTGCCGCCGATGTGGAACTGCAGGCTGGCCTCGCGCAGGCCGGTCTGGCGGATGTCGGCGCGCAGCGATTTCAGCGCCGCCACCCGCACCGGGTGCAGCACCAGGGCTTGCGGGCTGCGGTAGAGCCGGTCCCGGCCGAGCTTGTCCTGGCCGGCGTTGAACAGGCTGCCGGCCGGCAACAGCGCGCTGGCCGAACGGGCATCGACCTGCGCCAGCAGATGGACCTGGTCGGGCACAGCCGGCTTGCGCACCATCTGCAGCACCTGGCGGTAGTGGTGCTCAAGGTGGCGGCGGCCGAAGTCGTTGAGCTGGTCCCGCGCCAGATCGAGCAGGTCGATGAAGGCCAGCAGCAGCGCCACATGTGGCCGGGCATAGACCGCGGCGCGCTCGGCCGGCAGGCGCGCCGGATCGGCCAGCGCGGTCAGCGCCTCCAGCAGCAGCGCCGGCTCGGGCAGCAGCGCCCGCCAGTCGCCTGCGGCGCGGCCGCTGTCGTCGGTGTAGACCAGCTCGCGGCTGAGGGCCTGGACAAAGGCCAGCAGGTCGAGCGCGCTGCGGCCATCGACCGGGGCGCTGGCGGGGTCCAGCGCCGGCCAGCGGCGGCCGGCCTGGCTGCATCCGTCAGCGCCCATGCCGGCCATCGCTCAGGTCCCCTTCACAACGAGGTTGGTCGAGATGAAGCTGCCCTGGCCGCCGCTGTAGAGCGGGGTGGCGTCGGGCACCGGCCCGCCCGGCGTGGGCTGCTGCGCTGGCGACTGGACCTCGAACTTGGCGCTGAAGTTGCCGCCCTTGAGCAACACCGGCGTGCCGCCGACCCGGGTGTGACTGGCCTTCTGGTCGCCGGCCAGGGCGTCGATCTTGAGCGTGCCGGTGCCGGGGACGACGAACGGCGGCGCGGTGTACATGCAGCCCGCCACCTGCACCTGCTTCTCGTCACCGTCGATCGCGACTTTCTTGCCGCCGACCTTGGCCTTGCCGCTGGCCGCGAGTTGGCCGGGCAGGACCACCACCGTGGCCGCGCCGAAGTTCGGCAGGAACAGTACCTGGTCCTGGTCGATCAGCAGGGTATCGGTCATCAGCCTAACCTCCGCCCTTGAAGGGCTCCGGTATGAGCGCTTGGGAGCGGCCCGGCGCGCTCATGAGCGCCCCCAGGCGGCGGCAAAGGCCCGCCGCCGCCCCCCGAGGGGGTGAGTCAACTCGGGAGCGGCCCTTCGTTGACTCATCCGTTGGCCTCGCGCAGGTAGAACGGGTAGACCAGGTTGTAGCGGCTGTTGGTGGCGCGCACGCTGTAGTCGATCTGCACCAGCAGCAGGCCATCGCCGGCCTGTTCGTCGGACACCTCGACCTCGTTGAGCCGCACCCTGGGCTCGTGCAGCAGGATCGCCGCACCGACCAGGTCGCGGACCCGGCCGACCAGGCCCGGGGTGATCTCCTCGAACAGGAACTCGTTGAGGTCGCAGCCAAAGTCGGGCCGCATCACCCGCTCGCCACGGCGGGTGGCCAGCAGCAGGCCCAGGCTCTGGGCGATGTCGTCCTCGCCCGCGACGCACAGCACTTCGGCGCCGTCGGCCGAAAAACTCGGCGGAAAGCCCCAGCCGCGGCCGAGGAAATTGGCGTCGTCTGCCATCTCAGTACCGCCCGGCCGTTCCGAAGGTACTGAGCGCCCCCTCGGGGGGCAGCGAGCGAAGCGAGCGTGGGGGTTTCATTTCAGTACCGCCCGGCCGTTCCGAAGGTACTGAGCGCCCCCTCGGGGGGCAGCGAGCGAAGCGAGCGTGGGGGTTTCATTTCAGGCGGCGGGTTTGGCGGCCTCGGCAGGGGCCGATGGGATCTGCGCCGCTGCCTGGCTCTGGATCCGCGCCACCAGGTTGTAGACCCGGGCAAATGGCAGGGCGCCTACGGCTTCGAGCAGCAGGTTGACCTCGTCCAGGTTCAGGCGCAGGTGGATCTCGGCGGCGGCCGCAGCGGGGTTGGGCTTGCTCATGTCGGGGCTGGGTGGGTAGTTGGTTGGGGGTTATTTCAGGTCGATGCTGCTGCCGCTGATCTCGACCGCGCCATCGGCGGCGTTGACCTTGAAGTCTTTGTTGGTGGACAGGGTGATGCCTTTGCTGTCCATCACCAGGCTGTTGCCGTCGCCGTCGGACAGCTTGATCTGACCGGCCTTGTCGTCGAGCAGCAACTCGCGCTTGCCCGGGGTGCGGATGAAGATCTGCGGCTGGTCGCCGTCGATAAAGCCGATCTCGTTGCCCGATTTGCTGAACCAGCCCTTGGCCGGCTTGCCGTCCTGCGGCTGGTCATAGGGCGGGTGCGGCGGCTGCTTGGCCGAGTACAGGCTGCCCAGCACCACCGGCTGGCGCGGGTCGTCGTTGAAGAAGCCGACCACGACCTCGTCGCCGACCTCGGGCCAGAAGCTCATGCCACGGCCGTCGCCCGCGTCGGGGCTGGCCCAGCGCGCCCACACCGGCGCGGCATCGGCGCCCAGCAGCGGCAGCCTCAGGCTGACCCGCAGCGATTTGTCCGGGTCGTCCTGGACCGAGGCGACGATGCCGATCTGCAGGCCGCTGACCGCCGGCAGCAAGGCCGCAGCGGGTGCGGCCGAGGCCTGGGCGTCGTCGATCAGGCCGTCGCCGGCCAGCCCGATTTGCAGGTCAGTGACCCACAGGCCTTCTTCGATGCGGTGGGCCACGCCGCTGACCAGCGCCCGGCCATTGAAGCGCAGGCCCATGCCAGAGAGCTCAACGATGTCCAGCGGCAGCAGCGCGCCATTGCCGGCCAAGCTGACGCTGCCGCGCAGCATGGCCATGCGTGAGCGCGTCAACTGGCCGTCGGCCCAGTCCTGCAGCTCGGTCTGGGCCATGGCGGCGAACTGCCCCAGCTTGCGCTTGGCCAGCCCCAGGCTGCTGGCCGCCGCCGCGCCTTTGAGGTTGCCCTGCGCCGGCTCGGCCTTGGCCGCGCCGCTCGCCGACAAGACCTCCTGCTTGGCCATGTCCCAAGCCTGGGCATCGACGCCCGGGGTCTGGTCGGCGGCGTCGCATTCCAGGTCCCAGTCGTAGACCTCGTCCAGGCCGAATTCCAGCTTCAGCTTGGCCTGGCCGTCCAGGCTGGGGGCGCGCACCGAGACCGCGCCATCGACCACCAACACCTGTCGCCCCAGCGCTTGCGCGCGGCTGAGCATGAAATCCCAGTCGCTGCACTGGTACTGGACCAGCGCCGGGTGCTGGTGGCTGCTGCTGTCGACCGTGCCGCTGGCCAGCCCGGCGTCGCCTATCAAGCGGCTGAAGGCGTCGGCGTCGGTCATGTTTTGATGGACGGCGCTCTTGCGGCCACGGGTCAGCGCCAGCGCCTTGTCCTTGAGCTCGACATGCAGCAGGCAGCCGCGGTTGCTGACCTGCAGGCTGTGGCGCGCCACCTTGCCCTTGAAGATCACCGCCTCGCTGCTCGGCTGGTCCTCCCACCTGGCCTTGATCTCGATCTCGGCGCCAGGGGCAAAGGTGGCGGCGTCGCTGAGCGGAAATTTGCGCTGGGCGATGTCGCCGTCGATGAAGCTCAGCCGCGCCGTGGGCAGCTTGTTCAGCTCGCGACGGGTGTGCACCGCCAGCAGCTCGATCTCATGGCCTATGGCCGCTCCGTTGCTCGACACCGTCACCGTCACCACGCCCATGGCCGCTCCCAGCGCCGCACCGGCGCGCTGCGGCTCATGAGCGCCCCCAGGCGGCGGCAAAGGCCCGCCGCCGCCCCCCGAGGGGGTTGAGTCAACTCGGGAGCGGCCCTTCGTTGACTCATGGCGCGGCCCCGGACTGGTCCAGCGGCGCAAACACCAGCCGCTGCCCGGGCAGCAGTTGCCGGAAATCATCCAGCCCGTTGTCGGCGGCGACCTTGAGGTAGTGGCGGGGCGAGCCGTAGATGTCCTGACACAGCAGCGGCAAGGTGTCGCCGGCCACCACCACCCGCACATGGCTGAGGTCGGGCGAACTCTTGGCCGCCTCGCGGGCGATGGTTGCGGCGCTTTTATCCTCGACAAAGCTCACCGCCAGTTCGGCGCGCAGCGGCTCGCCGGCGGCGTCGAACAGGCTGTGGTTGATCTCCAGCGTCTGCAAACGGCAGGGGAAGCTGTAGCTGCCCCACTTGACGACCAGGAACTGCGGCTCGTGGATCGCGCCGTTCATCTTCAGGCAAATCGCCTCGAACGCCGCGATTGCCTTCTTCACGGTCTTGCCGGCGGCAATGTTGGCCAGGTGCGCCAGCCCGTACTCGCTGACCCCGCTGCCGTCGAGCACCAGCAAGAACGACACCTCGCCCGGCGGGGTGTAGGTGTAGCGCACCGGCCGGCCGGGGGTGTTGATGCCCTGGCGCTTGTTCGACTCGTAGCTGATGCTGTGCTTGCGCTTGTAGCTGGTCGGGTTGAACATCACCTCCAGCATCGGAGGCGACGCCGGTTTGCTGCGCGCCACGTCCTGGTAGGCCTCGATCCGCATCTTCTCCATCTTGAACAGGCTGCGCAGCGACATCGGCAGCCTCGCTTCAGCGTTCGTTCCTGGCGGCCAGGATGCGCAGCACCTCGCGCACGCAGGCCTGGACGATCTCGGCGCTGTCGGCCGCCGCTGCGGCCGGGCTGTCCGAATCGTCCAGCGGGGCGCGCTGGCCGGTCACGCCGCCGCCGCGGCCGGGGTCGACCACGGCGCGGATGATGAGTTCATTGATCTGCACGGGCATGGTGGTGGGGGCTCAGACGCGCAGGATCTGCATCCGGGTGTAGGCCAGTTCTAGGGTGTCCACCACCAACGCCGGCTCGACCGCGCTCAACTCCGAGGTCGCCCATTTCACCGGATAGGCCTTGAGGAACAGCCAGGCCGCGCGCGGCAACTTGTCGCCGCCGAGCAGGCTGACCAGCACATTGGCGGTGGCGAACTTGAACAGCGACATGGTGGCGTTGAACTCGAGGTTCAGCGGCGAGCCCACCACCATGCCGCGTTCAAGCACCAGGTTGCCATGCTTGACGCCCTTGGGCAGTGACAGCGTGCCGGTGTTGTTGCCGCCCTCTTGCAGCGGTTCGGTGTCGATCTCTACCGACAGGCCACCCACCTTCTGAAAGCGGATGTCCAGCGGGTTGGGGATCGCGCCGCCGGCCAGAAAGACCACCGCAAAGCGCATCCCCAGGATCGGCTCAGACATGTTCCACCATCACCCCAGACACCATCAGGTGGAGCGTGTCTATCGCCGCGTCATTGCCCGCAGCCACCAGGTTGGGCGCCTCGATCTTGGTCAGCAGCGCCTTGGCCACCTTCCAGTTCAGCACCGCGTTGCCGCTCTCGTCGCAGAGGCTGACGAGCAGGCTGCGCGGGCCTGGGTCTTCCAGCCAGCGCAGCATCTCGGCATGGTCGTCGGCCTTCATCACCCCTTTCTTCAGCGTCATGGGCATGAACTTGTCGAGGTGGAATTTGCTGATCGCCTCGCCCTCCCAGAAGCTCAGGCCATGGCGGTAGGTGATGGTCTGGTGCTCGCGCTGCAGCCCCGAGACCTCGGCAAAGCCCAGCGTCAGACCGCCGACGCTGACGCGGAACTGGTAGACCGCCAGCGGGTACTGGGCGGCCTGGGTGGCGCGGCTGGTGGCCATGCGGATCGGCGCTGCGGCTCAGGTGGCGACTCGGGTGCCGGGCGGCAGTCGGCCCCGGCTCAACTCTGCTGCACGCTGATCGCGTCGGCCATCAGTTCGATGGTCTCGACCGCCACATCGTTGGAGCTGGCGGTGAAGGCCGGCCCGTCGAGTTTGGTCGGAAAGGCGTTCTGCACATTCCAGCTCACCACTGCCACGCCGGCCTCGTCGCAGAGCCGGATCGCAATGTCCTTCTTCTGCACCCGGTTGAGCTGGATCGAGTTGATCCACTCGTACAGGGTGGCCACGCTGACGCCGCTGACCACGCCCTTTTTCAGGGTGATCTTGATCGGCGAACGCTTGCCCGGCATGTGCATGACGCGCGGCCCGGGGCCGGCGGTCGGGCTCTCGACATAGGTGATGGTCTCGTAGGCCATGCTCAGGCCCGAGACTTCGGAGAAACCGACGGTCTGACCGTCGATCTCGACCCGAAAGTTGTAGACCGGCAGCGGGTAGGCGGTCTTGATCTGTTCCTTGGTCATTGCCATGATGTGGGTGCCCTTGCAAGTTCAGTGTCTCAGTGTCGTGGGGTCGCGCGGCGGGTCGGTGCGCCGGCTCACTCGGTCTGCAGCTTGTGCGAGAAGCGCAGCACGACGAACTCGGCCGGGCGCACCGCCGCGATGCCGATCTCGACGATCATCCTGCCCTCCAGCACATCCTGCGGCGTCATCGTCTGCCCCAGGCCGACGTTGACGTAGTAGGCCGCCTCGGGCTTGGCGCCGGCCAGCGCGCCACGCTCCCACAGGCCGTAGAGGTAGCTCTCTATCATCGCCTTGACCTTGAGCCAAGTGGTCGCGTCGTTGGCCTCGAAGACCGCGAACGAGGTGGCCTTGCGCGAGGACTCCTCGATCGTGATGAACAGCCGCCGCACCGAGACATAGCGCCATTCGTTGTCGTTGCCGGCCAGGGTGCGGGCGCCCCAGACCAAGGTGCCCTTGCCGGTGAAGGCGCGGATCGCGTTGATCGACTTGCCGGCGGTGTCATCGACATTGAGCCGGTCCTGCTCGTCGTTGGTGATCTTGCTGACCGGCCCCAGCACCGCCATCACGCCGACATTGCCCGGCGCCTTCCAGACCCCTTGCTCGCGGTCGACCCGGGCATAGACGCCGGCCACCGCAGCGCTGGGCGGCAGCACCAGGCGCTGGCCGTCTATGGCCGAGCGGGCGGCGTTGTACAGCGCCGTCTGGCTGCTCTTGACCGAGGCCAGGGTGTCGGCCGCCACCCCGGGCAGCACGATAGTCACGGCCGGGGCGTCGGCGTTGGCCACCACCGCGCTGCCGTCGCCGGCCGCCGCCAGGTCGAAGCCGGCGCTGCTGTTGGACTTCTTCCAGGCGGCCCAGGCGGTGGCGATGTCGGTGCCGCTGTTGCCCTTGATGTCCGACAGCGTCAAGGTCTGCCCGGCCACGGCGAACGACGGCGTTGCCGCCTTGCTGCCGGCGACGATCGCCAGCGCCGGTGTGCTTCCCGGCGAGCCGCTGAAGCTGACTGTCAGCCCGGCCGCGCCACCCAGCGTCAGGCTGCCGGTGACCGACACCGGCTTGGCGCCGGCGCGGGCGATCGCCACATCGGCCTCGTCGTACTCATAGCCCAGTGTGGTTTGCAGGTAGGGGTGGTAGGCGGCGCCGTAGGACAGGTTGATGGACAGGCTGGGGTCGCTGCGAAAGTCGTCCCATTTGCCGCCGTGTACGTCCAGGATGGTGAACCGGTCACCGAGCGATTTGCACTGGCCCAGCGCCTCGGCGCAGACCTCGTAGTAGTCGCCCGCAGCCAGGGTGCAGGCGGCATCGGTCAGCACCAGCAGGGTGGGCTCGTCCTCCTTGGCGATCGCGCCCAGGCCGTCGATGAAGCGGGCCTTGGCCGGTGTGGCCGCATAGCTGCCGACCGAGGCCACATAGCAGGGCCCGCCGCCGTTCTTGAAGTAGTGGCTGACCGCGTGGTGGAGGGCGAAGTTGGCCGTCGGCGCCAGGGCCGTGGCGGTGGCGCCCGCGGCATCGACATCGAGCCTGAACTTCATCCGCTGGCTGCGGCCGAAGCGGGTCCTGAACTCCAGCAGCGAGCTGATCCGGGCGACCACCGGGTCGGCGCCGTCGGCCGGACCGATCTCGGTGTAGCCGACAAAGGCCGGCACTGCAGTGGCCACCTCGGCCACCGAGGGCGGCAGGGTCGAGATTTCTTCGACATAGACACCCGGGGTCTTGTACACAGGCATGGCAGGCTCTTTCGCAAAGAAGTGGCCGTCAACGGCCGGGGACTGAACTGGGCTGGCGCAGGCGCATCACTGTCGCGGTGGTTTGAACTTCAGGTCTTGCGCAGGGTGCGCAATTCGGTCTGGCGGACCGGCGGCAGGCTCTGGCCGGCGGGGTCTCTGAACACCACCATCCGCACCCGGTACAGCAGCGAGGGGTGGTAGGCGGTGCGCAGCAGGCTCCAGACCAGGTTCTGCTCGGCCAGGGGCTGGGTCACCAGCTCAAAGCTGAGCTTGTCGATCTCGGGGTTGAGCTTCGGGCTTTGCGCGTGGTCCAGCACCGGGTGCGATTGAAAAAACCGCAGCACCTGGCTGAGCGCGGTCAAACCCTGCTCATAGACCTTGAAGCGCACCGCGAACAGCACATACAGGTTCAACCGCAGCTCGCGCTGCACCCGCTGCACACTGCCGTCGGGCATCTTGCGGTGGAAGCCATCGGCCGGGCGCAGCAGTTGCTCCTGCTCGATGTTGACCAGCAAGGCGGTGACCTTGCCGAGCTTGAACTCCAGCGCGTCGGCCGCCGCACTGGTGTCGAGCAACTGCACCTTGTCCTCGGCGGCGCTGCCGGGTTTGCCGGCCTGCGCCCGCAGGTACGCGTTGAGCTGGTCGCGGATCAGGGCCAGCACCTCGCCAATCATCCGCCCGCCCCCGGTTCGCGCCCAACCCGCGTCGCTGCGCGGTCGCGGGTCGGCTGATCGGGCAATTGGCGTCTGCGCATGGCGTTGGGACTGGGCTGCATGGGCTGGTTTGCGAACCATTGTGTGGGCAGAGTCGCGCTTGCACCCGCTCGTTTACCCCCCTAGTTCAGCAGGCTGCTAACGCCAAGTTGAGGCGTTTCGTGCCCACCTACAGCCGACTTCGGAACGAGCCCGGGCCGGCTGGCTCAGGCGCTGAGGAATTCCTCACGCCGCTCCAGCCAGCGCGCCTGGTGTGCCTGCGCGGCTTGCGGATGCAGGCGCATCAGCACCTCGGCGGCCTGCTGCGCCAGCGCCAGCAAGGGCGCATCGCCGGCCAAATCGGCAAAGCGCAGCAGGGCCTGGCCGCTCTGGCGTGCGCCCATGAACTCGCCTGGGCCGCGGATCAGCAGGTCGCGACGGGCGATCTCGAAGCCGTCCTGGGTCTCGGCCATGGCCCGCAGCCGCTGCCGCCCGGCGGCCGACAGTGCTGCGCCATAGAGCAGCACGCAGACGCTGGCGGCGCTGCCCCGGCCGACCCGGCCACGCAACTGGTGCAACTGCGCCAGGCCGAAGCGTTCGGCATGCTCGACCACCATCAAGCTGGCGTTGGCCACGTCGACACCAACCTCGATCACGGTGGTGGCGACCATCAGCGCCATCTGGCCAGCGCTGAACCTGGCCATCGCCGCCGCCTTGTCGGCGCCGCCCATGCGGCCATGCAACAGGCCGACCTCGCAACCCGGCAATGCCGCGACCAATTTGGCGTGGGTCTCGGTGGCGTTCTGCAGGTCCAGCGCCTCGGACTCCTCCACCAAGGGGCAGACCCAGTAGACCTGCCGGCCCTGCGCCAATTCGTCGCGGATGCGGTCAATCACCTGCGGCCGGCGGTCCTCGGCAAACAGCTTGGTCAGGATCGGCGTGCGGCCAGGCGGCAGCTCGTCGAGCGTGCTCAGGTCCAGGTCGGCGTAGTAGCTCATCGCCAGGCTGCGCGGGATCGGGGTGGCACTCATCATCAGCAAATGCGGTTCCAGCGCCGCCGCTGCGGCCGGGTCGCCCTCAGCTCGGCCATCGGCGCCCGCCAGCTTGCGCCGCAGTTGCAGCCGCTGGGCGACGCCGAAGCGGTGTTGCTCGTCAATGATCGCCAGGCCTAAGCGGGCGAACTGCACGTCGTCCTGGATCACCGCCTGGGTGCCAACCACCAGGCTGGCCTGGCCCGAGGCGACGCGCTCGACCATCTGCCGCCGCGCCTTGCCCTTGCGGCTGCCGGTCAACCAGGCCACTGCGGTTTCGCCCTGCGGCAGCAGCGGCCCCAGCCACTGCACCAGCTTGCGAAAGTGCTGCTCGGCCAGGATCTCGGTCGGCGCCATCAGCGCGCATTGCCAACCGGCGTCTATGGCCACGGCGGCGGCCAGCGCCGCGACCACGGTCTTGCCCGAGCCGACATCGCCCTGCAGCAGCCGGTGCATGGGCGCCGCCACGCCGGGCGCGGCCGGGTCCAGCGGCCGGCCCAGGTCAGCGGCGATCTCGGCCCCGACCCGTTGCTGCGCGGCGGTGAGGGCAAACGGCAGGGCCGCCCGCAGGCGCTGCGCCAGGCCGTCGGCCAGCACTGGCAGGGCCGGCGCATGGCGCTGCGCACGCTGCTGGCGCGCCGACCGCTGGGCAATCTGCTGGGCCAGCAATTCGTCAAACTTCAGCCGCTGCCAGGCCGGGTGGCTGCGCTCCAGCAGGCTGGCCTGATCGGCGTCCGCTGGCGGCTGGTGCAGCCACTGCAGTGCCTGTTGCAGCGTTGGCAGACCGGGCGGCAGCAACGCCGCCGGCAGCAACTCTGCCAGCGGCGCGCGCAGCAGGGCGCTCGCCACGGCCTTGCGCAAATAGGCCTGCGGAAGTTGCGCCACGCTCGGGTAGACCGGCGTCAAGGCGCTGGCCAGCGGCGTGCCGGCGTCCACCACCTTGAATGCCGGGTGGACCATCTCGCGGCCGAGAAAGCCGCCCCGCACCTGGCCGCTGACGCGCAGCCAGGCGCCCGGCAGCATCGTCTTCTGGTGGCTGGGGTAAAAGTTCAAAAAACGCAGCAGCAGCTCGCCGCTGTCGTCGGCCAGCCGCACCAGCAGTTGGCGGCGCGGGCGAAGCTCGATCCGCGCCTCCAGCACCCGGCCCTGGACCTGCGCCGACTCACCCTCGCGCAGCGCCGCCATCGGCGTCAGCCGGGTCTCGTCCTCATAGCGCAGCGGCAGGTGCAGCGCCAAGTCGATGTCGCGGCTCAGGCCGAGCTTTTCCAGAGCCCGCTGCGGCGCTGACTTGGCGCCGGCCTTGGCCCCGGTCGGCGCGGTGGCTGGGTTGGGCGAGGGCGTGGCCACAGGCATCTGGCCATTTTCACCGCCGGCCAAAATGCCGGCCATGCCCACCACGCCCACCACGCCCGCGTACACCCTGACCGATTTCGACTTCGAGCTGCCACCCGAACTGATCGCCCAACACCCCGCCGCCGAACGCAGCAGCGCCCGCTTACTCGACGGCCGCTGCGCAGCGCCGCAGGATCGGCTGTTCCGCGATCTGCCCACGCTGCTGGCCCCGGGTGACCTGCTGGTGCTCAACGACACCCGGGTGATCCCGGCCCGGCTGCACGGCCGCAAGCTGCCCGGCGGCGGCGCGGTCGAGATCCTGGTCGAGCGGGTGCTCGAAGGCCACCAACTGCTGGCGCATGTCCGCGCCAGCAAGCCACCCCGCCCGGGCAGCCGCATCGCTATCGCCGAGCAGGCCTTCGAGCTCGAGGTGCTGGGCCGCGCCGGGCCTGAGGACAGCCTTTTCCGGCTGCAACTGCCCTCCGAGCCGCTGGCGCTGCTGGCCGCCCATGGCCATGTGCCGCTGCCGCCCTACATCCACCACGCTGACGGCGCCGAGGACCAAGCCCGCTACCAGACCGTGTTCGCCCAGCGCCCGGGCGCGGTCGCCGCGCCCACCGCCTCGCTGCACTTCGACGCCGCAGTGTTCGACGCCCTGGCCGCGCGCGGCGTGGCCACGGCCAAGATCACCCTGCATGTCGGCGCCGGCACCTTCCAGCCGGTGCGCGCCGCCAGCCTGGCCGAGCACAAAATGCACAGCGAGTGGTACGAGGTCGGCCAGGCCGCCGTCGAGGCGATTGAACTGGCCCGCAAAAGAGGCGGCAGGATCGTCGCCGCTGGCACCACCAGCCTGCGCGCGCTCGAGTCCGCCGCACTTGATGGCCAACCCGGCGGCCCACTCCGCGCCGGCTCGGGCGAGACCCGTTTGTTCATCACCCCCGGTTTCAAATTCCGCGTCGTCGACCGGCTGCTCACGAACTTCCACCTGCCCAGAAGCACCCTGCTGATGCTGGTCTCGGCACTGGCCGGGCATGACCATGTGCGGGCGCTGTACCGACACGCGATCGCCGCGCGCTACCGCTTCTTCAGCTACGGCGACGCGATGCTGCTGGACCGGGCTTGATTTCGCCGAGCGGCCATCCGGTCCGCCGCTATTGCAGCGCCGCGCTCAGGTCGCCGACGTTGGCGCGCACCCCGGGCAGGGGCTCCAGACCCCAGCGCTGGGTGATGAATTTCAGGATCGAGCTGGTGTCGTAGCGGTTGTGGTCGACATGGCCGCGTTTGACGCCCGGGCCGATCAGCAGCGTAGGCACCCGCGTGCCGGGGCCGAAGCGGTCGCTCCAGCCCGGGCCTGAGGGCGGCGGCACATGGTCCCAGTAGCCGCCGTTCTCGTCATAGGTCAGCACGATCAGCATGTCCTGCCACTGCGGGCTCTGGCGCAGCGTTTGCAGCACCGCCGCCATGTGGCTGTCGCCGGTCTTAACATCGGTGTAAGCCGGGTGCTGGTTGTCCCGGCCGACCGGCTTGTAGAAGCTCACCGCCGGCAGCGTGCCGGCGGCGGCGTCGCGCAGGAACTGCTCGCCGTCCTTGAGGTGCCTGGCCCGGTCGGCCGTGCCCGGGGCAAAGCGGGTGAAGTAGTTGAACGGCTGGTGGTGCGGCTGGAACACCAGGCTGCCGGGCACGCCAAAGCTGTAGATCACGTTGCGCTTGGCGCCGCTCGGCTGGCGACCGTCGGCCAGCGCCGCGTCCCAGCCACCGGCGTACCAGGCCCAGCCCACGCCCCGGGCGCTGAGCGTGTCGCCGATCGTGCGGCTGGTCTGCGCGGGCAGCGGCAGGCCCATCTGGGCGTTGCCCGCCGGGTCGGCCAGCTCGGGCGATCCGCTGACAGCCGGCGACACCCCGCTGGGCTGGTACGGCGGCTGGGTGGTGTTGAGCGAATAGCCATCGGGCGAGACCTGGCCGCCACCCTTGCTGACGACCTTGACTGCAGCGACATTGGCCGAGGGCGAATCGGCCAGCTTGCTCAACCGGCCGTCGGCGTCCAGCTTGACCTTCATCGCCTCGGGGGCGTTGTCGTGCCGCGGCGCGCAGGCGCAGACCAGGTACTGGTGGTTGAGGTAGCTGCCACCGTAGGCGCCCATGAAGAACTGGTCGGCCAGGGTGTACTCCTTGGCCCATTGCCAGAGCTGCTGGCTGGAGCTGTCGTAGTAGCCCATGGTCCAGCCGCCGACGTTGCTCATCGCCGCGAACAGGTTGTTGCGCCCGCCGGCGATCTGCTCGCGGTGGTGCCAGAAGGCGTGGATGCCGCTGGGCACGATCTCGTCGTGGCGCTTGTTCAGCGGCGCCGCGTCGATGCGGAACGGCGCGTTTGGCAAGCGCGGAAATCGCGCGTCGGGCTGGCCGTCGGCGCCGAAGACGATCAACTCCTTCAGCGGCTTGCCGTCATGGTCAAGCTGGGTCGTTTGCTCGGCGCTGGCGTTGGCGATGCCGTCGGCGCCGGGGAACAGTCCGTAGAGGTTGTCGAAGCTGTGGTTCTCGGCGTAGATCACGACCAGGTGCTGGACACGCTGCATCGCTGTGCCCGCCGTCGGTGCAACCGCGCAACCGGCGCTGGCCAGCAGGCTGGCGGCGCAGGCCAGGGCAATGGCGGCGGGGCGTTGGCGCATGTCTGGGCTCCGGATCAGGGTGGGCGGCCATCCTAGCGGCCCGGTGCCGGCCCGCCCCCGCGTGAAAACCCACTGCGACAATCCCGGCCACGATGCTGCACTTTGACCTGCTGTCCAGCGAAGCCACCCCCGAGGCCGCCGCGCGGCGCGGCCGGCTGACGCTCAACCATGGCGTGGTCGAGACGCCGGTGTTCATGCCGGTGGGCACCTATGGCACGGTCAAGGGGGTGACGCCGCAGTCGCTGGAGGCCATGGGCGCGCAGATCATCCTCGGCAACACCTTCCATTTGTGGATGCGCCCCGGGGTCGAGGTGGTGCAGCGCTTTGGCGGGCTGCATGGCTTTGAGCGCTGGACCCGGCCGATGCTCACCGACTCGGGCGGCTTCCAGGTCTGGAGCCTGGGCAACGCCGACGGCCGCGGCCGCAAGAAGATCAGCGAGGAGGGGGTGAAGTTCAGCTCGCCGGTCAATGGCGACAAGCTGCTGCTGACGCCCGAGCTGAGCGTGCAGATCCAGACCACGCTGAACTCCGACATCGTGATGCAGTTCGACGAATGCACGCCCTATGAAACCGCCGGCGTGTTGACCACCGAGGCACAGGCCCGTGCGTCGATGGCCCTGAGCCGGCGTTGGGCGCTGCGCAGCAAGACAGAGTTCGAACGCCTGGGCAATCCGAACGCGCTGTTCGGCATCGTCCAGGGCGGCATGTTCGAGTCGCTGCGGGCCGAGTCGGCGGCGGCCCTGGTCGAGCTGGACTTGCCCGGCTACGCCGTCGGTGGCGTCTCGGTCGGCGAGCCCAAGGACGAGATGCGGCGGATCATGGCGCACACCCCGCAGTGCCTGCCGGCGCACAAGCCGCGCTACCTGATGGGCGTGGGCACGCCCGAGGACCTGGTCGAGGGCGTGGCCTGCGGCGTGGACATGTTCGACTGCGTGATGCCCACCCGCAATGCGCGCAACGGCCATTTGTTCACCCGCTTCGGCGACCTGCGGCTGCGCAACGCCCGCTTCAAGACCGATCCGGCGCCGATCGACCTGGGCTGCACTTGCCAGGCCTGCGCCGGCGGTTTCAGCCGCGCCTACCTGCACCACCTCGACCGCTGCGGCGAGATGCTCGGACCGATGCTGACCAGCATCCACAACCTGCATTACTACCTCAACCTGATGGCCGAGCTTCGGGCGGCGCTGGAGCGGGGCGCCTTCGCCGCGTTCAGGCGTCAATTTGCCGCCGACCGGGCGCGCGGCATAGCCCCTGGCGGGCCAGCATGATGACCCTGCTGCGCGCCATCGGCTACGCCCTGCGTGGCCTGGCGACGGTGCTGATCGCCCTGCTGATCCTGTTCGAGGAATGGGGCTGGGAGCCGCTGCACCAGGGCTTGATGCGGCTGAGCCGGCTGGGGTTGATTCGCCGCGCCGAGGTGCTGATCACCCGGCTGCCGTCGTATGCCGCGCTGGCGGTGTTCATGCTGCCCACGCTGCTGTTGTTGCCGGTCAAACTGCTGGCGCTGGGCCTCATCGCCCGTGGCCATGCGTTGGCCGGGGCGGTGGTGATCGTGCTGGCCAAGGTCGTCGGCACGGCGGTGATTGCCCGGCTGTTCGCCCTGACCCGGCCGGCGCTGCTGCGCATGCCCTGGTTTGCCCGCACCTATGGTCGCTGGACGGCCTGGAAGAACGAGGTGTTCGCGCAGATCCGCGCCAGCGCGGTGTGGCGCGCCGGCCGCCAGGCCAAGATGGCGCTGCGCGCGCGCTGGGCACGCTGGCGCGCGGCGCGCTGAACTGTCAAATGCGCGCCAGTTCGGCGCCGAAACGTCAACTGCGCGCCAGTTCAGCACGCATGGCCGCGATCACCGCCGCATAGTCGGGCTGGCCAAAGACGGCGCTGCCGGCGACGAAGGTGTCGGCACCGGCGTCGGCGACGCGGCGGATGTTGTCGACCTTGATGCCGCCATCGACCTCAAGCCGGATGTCGCGCCCCGAGGCGTCGATCATTCGCCGCAGACGCTCGATCTTGCGCAGCGCCATGTCGATGAAGCTCTGCCCGCCAAAGCCCGGGTTGACGCTCATCACCAGCACCAGATCGACCTTGTCCAGCACCCACTCCAGCAACTCGATCGGCTGGGCCGGGTTGAACACCAGCCCGGCCTGGCAACCTGCGGCCTTAATCGCCTGCAGGCTGCGGTCGACATGGCCGCTGGCGTCGGGGTGAAAGCTGATCAGGTCGGCGCCGGCCTCGGCGAAGGCCTGGGCCAGGGCGTCGACCGGCTGAACCATCAGGTGCACGTCGATGGGCACGCGCTGGCCGGCGGCGGTCACGGCATGCTGGCGCAGCGCCTGGCAGACCATGGGCCCGAAGCTCAGGTTGGGCACGTAATGGTTGTCCATCACGTCGAAATGGATCCAGTCGGCGCCGGCGGCGATGACCGCCTTCAGCTCCTGCCCCAAGCGGGCGAAATCGGCCGAGAGAATGCTGGGGGCGATGCGGTAGCGGCGGGACATGGTTGGAAGCTTGGCGCGGCGAAAAGACAGATTGTCACTGCCGCTGCCGACCTCGCCTGTCGATGGGCCGCAGGCACTGGCTCCTAGAATCGCGCGATGGCGCACCCGCAATTGAGCTGCAAGATCACCGTCCGGCCGTTGGCCGAGCAGACCGACGCGGCGCAGCAGGTCTACGCCTTCGCCTACACCGTGCAGGTGCGCAACACAGGCGACATCGCCGCGCAGTTGGTCGGCCGCCACTGGCTGATCACCGACCACCGCGGGGTGGTGCAAGAGGTGCGCGGCTTGGCCGTGGTCGGGCACCAGCCGCTGCTCAAGCCCGGCGAGCAGTTCGAATACACCAGTTGGGTGCAGATCGGCACGCCCCAGGGTTCGATGCAGGGCAGCTTCTTCTGCATCACCGACGAGGCCCGCTGGTTCGAGACGGCGGTGCCCGAGTTCGCGCTGGCGGACAGCGCCGCCCTGCACTGAGGCCGTGCCGGTCAGCGCGGCCCGTCCGGGTCGTCACCAGCGCTGCGGCGCTCGCCGCCCTTGCGGCCACTGAACATGGTCCACCAGACGATGACCACAAGGATCAGCCCGGCGCCCAGCGCTTCGATCATGATGAGCCACATGGCGGCAATTGGCCGGCGCGCGGCCGGACAGGGTTGGGTTGGCGCAATCAGCGTGGCGATTCTAGGCAGCCTGGTGGCCTGCGCCGTCGCGCCGCCCGCGCCGTCGACCTTGCCTAAGCCCGTTGAGGCCGAGGCGTCAGCAGCAACTCCGGTACCAGCCTCGCCGCAATCCCAGCGGCCGCGCCAGGAGCCCTCGCCGCACCCCCACGCGCAATGGCTGCCGGCCAGCTTTGCCGATCTGCCCGGCTGGGACCAGGACAGTGCGCTGGCGCTGTGGCCGGCCCTGCGGCAGAGCTGCGCGCGCCTGCCGGCGGTGTCCAGCCCGGCCTGGGCGCCGGTCTGCGCCCGCGCATTGGCCAAGCCGCCGGCCGACGACGCCGCTGCCCGCGCCTTCCTGCAGCGCGAGTTGCAGGTTTGGCGCGTCCAGAGCCTGGACGGCGAACCGCGCGGCCTGGCGACCGGCTATTTCGAGCCCCAAGTGGCCGCCAGCCGCCTGCCCAGGCCCGGTTTCACGGTGCCGCTGCACCGCCCGCCGGCGGATCTGGGGCAACGCAAGCCCTACTGGACGCGCGAGCAGCAGGACAGCTTGCCGGCGGCCCGCGCCGCGCTGCGTGGCCAGGAGATTGCCTACGTCGCCAGCCCGCTGGACGCACTGGTGCTGCAAATCCAGGGCTCCGGCCGGTTGCTGGTGGGCGAGCCCGATGGCAGCCAGCGTCTGCTGCGCCTGGCCTTTGCCGGCCACAACGACCAGCCTTACCGCTCGGTCGGCGAATGGCTGATCGAACAGGGCGAGCTCAAGGCCGGCGGGGCGAACTGGCCGGCGATCCGCGACTGGGCCGCCCGCGCCAGGCCGGAGCGGGTCAAGGCGATGCTGTGGAGCAATCCCCGCGTCATTTACTTCCGCGAAGAGCCGCTGCCCGACGAGAGCATCGGCCCGCGCGGCGCGCAAGGCGTGCCACTGACCGCCGGTCGCTCGGTCGCGGTCGATCCCCTGGCCCTGCCCTACGGCACGCCGCTGTGGATCGACACCACCGAGCCACTCTCGGCCTCGCCACTGCGCCGCCTGGTGCTGGCCCAGGACACCGGCAAGGCGATCACCGGCGCGGTGCGGATCGACTATTTTTGGGGCGCAGGCGAGCAGGCCGAGGCCCAGGCCGGGCGGATGAAGCAGGCGCTGCGGGTCTGGGCGCTGTGGCCGCGTTGAAAAAAGCAGCGCGGCCGTTGCCGGGGGCCACTGCAAATATCTTTGGGGAGGCGGCTGCTACAAGGGCGGCGGTGATGGCTGCAAGGCCACGGGGCGCTTCCTGAGGGCATCACCGAGCGTCAGGCCGTGGGACGGATCAGCCGAATTCGCAAATTACGGCCGAAGCCATGCGGCGCACCGGCAATCGGTTCGCGTCTGAGGTCAGCGTCGCGTCGGTAGCCGCCGTGCAGTCAGTGCATCGCCGCTACGGTCGGATGTCCGGGGTTGTTGTTCTTCACTGGCCTTCGATGAGGCCGCGCACCGGGGTCGGGCATTCAACCGAGACACGACCTCATTCGCCCCGTCGCACCTCAGATGGTGCGCCGACTCGGGCCTCTCATGCTCGGGGGCGAGGCTGCGGCATCATGGGTGGTTAGGCGGCACCGGGCACCCCCGGCTGGACATCCCCGCCATGTATTGCTATCATGCAATATATGAAGGCGACACTCGTCGTGCGGTCAAAGGAAGTCCGCGACGACGGATCAATCGCAGAGGTCGTCATTTGGAGTCTGCCTGAGCCACTCCCGCCGAGCCAACACAGCTTCAAGTACAGACTCTTCTACGGCCAGCCCGGAGAAGACCGCGTGCGATACGACAACGAGCGCGGCAAAGGCGATCATCGCCATGTCAACGGCCAGGAGCTTGCCTACGTCTTCGAGTCGCTCGACAAGCTGCTTGACGACTTTGATCGTGACGTTCAAGACTGGAGAGCACCATGAAAGCCATCATTGAGGTTGCCAAGCGTGGTTCCGCCGTCCGCTCCGCCAGGGCACAGCTGGCCGCGAGCCGCCGCGGCGTCCATCCTGACTTCAAGTTGAGTTTCGAGTCGGCGCGGATGCTCTTCTCTGAACTCACACCTGCTCGAGTGGACCTACTCGACACGCTGCGTCGAGTTGGGCCCTGCAGCGTGTATGGGCTTGCCAAGGCAGCCAAGCGCAACTACTCAAATGTTCACGCAGACGTGGCACGCCTTGAGGAACTTGGCTTGGTCGAACGGACAGAAGAAGGTCAAGTCTCTGTGCCGTATGAGGCAGTCGAAATCCTGGTCCCTCTGGCACAAGTGGCGTAAGAGTGCCAGCCCAGTGGAGGGCCGCTTAGGCACCGGGGTCGGGCCTTTATCCTCCGGGGGCGAGGCTGCAGCATCATGGGTGCCAAGGCCCCGTTGTGCCGCGCAAGGCCGTGGCCACAACGGGCCGTCGTCCACCGCAGGCGCGGTGTCGGCGGCAAAGCAGTTGCAGACTTCGGCGTCAGGTTTTCCTACACTGCCCACCTCCACCCCACCCTGGTCAAAGCCACCATGAATGCACCGCTGCCCGAGTCGATCCGCCTGGCGCTGGAGAAGGCCACGCTGGACGACAAGTACACGCTCGAGGCCGGCCGCGCGTTCATGAGCGGCACCCAGGCGCTGGTGCGCCTGCCGATGTTGCAGCAGCAGCGCGACGCCCTGGCCGGGCTGAACACCGCCGGCTTCATCAGTGGCTACCGTGGTTCGCCGCTGGGCGGCTATGACCAGTCGCTGTGGGCAGCCAAGAAGCACCTGGCGGCGCGCCACATCATCTTCCAGCCCGGCGTCAACGAGGAACTGGCGGCCACCGCCCTGTGGGGCACGCAGCAGATCGAGTTCGACCCGCAGAACAAGAAGTTCGACGGCGTTTTCGGCATCTGGTACGGCAAGGGCCCGGGCGTGGACCGCTGCGGCGATGTGTTCAAGCACGCGACCATGGCCGGCACGGCGCCGCACGGTGGCGTGCTGGCCATCGCCGGCGACGACCATGTGGCCAAGAGCTCCACCGCCGCCCACCAGAGCGACCATATCTTCAAGGCCTGCGGGCTGCCGGTGTTCTTTCCGGCGTCGGTGCAGGAAATCCTTGACCTGGGAATCCACGCCTTCGCCCTGAGCCGCTTCTCGGGCGTCTGGGCTGGCATGAAGACGATCCAGGAGATCGTCGAATCCAGCGCCACCGCCATGATCGACCCCGAGCGGGTGGAGATCCGGATTCCGGAATTCCAGATGCCGGCGGGGGGCTTGCATATCCGCTGGCCGGACGCCGCGCTCGAGCAGGAAGCCCGGCTGTTCGATTACAAGTGGTACGCCGCCCTCGCGTATATCCGCGCCAATCGCCTGAACTACAACGCGATCGAAGGACCGAACGACCGTTTCGGCATCATCGCCAGCGGCAAGGCTTACAACGACACCCGCCAGGCGCTGATCGACCTCGGCCTGGACGACGCGACTTGCCGCCAGATCGGAATCCGTTTGCACAAGGTCGGCGTGGTCTGGCCGCTGGAAGCGCAGGGCACGCGGGAATTCGCGACCGGGCTGCGCGAGATCCTGGTGGTGGAGGAAAAGCGCCAGGTGATCGAATACCAGGTGAAGGAAGAGCTCTACAACTGGCGCTCCGATGTGCGTCCCAATGTGGTCGGCAAATTCAACGAGGACGAAGGCGATTTCTCCGGGGGCGAGTGGTCGCGTCCCAATCCGTCCAGCCACACCTTGCTGCGCGCCAACGCCGACCTGTCGCCGGCACTGATCGCGCGAGCCGTCGCGCATCGGCTGAAAATGCAGGGGGTTGACGGCGACATGGTGGCCCGCATCGATGGCCAGCTTGCGATCCTCGAAGCCAAGGAGCGTTCGATGCAGGTGCTGGAGGTCAAGGGCGATCGCCAGCCCTGGTTCTGCTCCGGCTGCCCGCACAACACGTCGACCGTCGTGCCCGAAGGCTCACGCGCCATGGCCGGCATCGGTTGCCACTTCATGGCGACCTGGATGGACCGCGCCACGATCGGCTTCACCCAGATGGGTGGCGAAGGCGTGCCCTGGGTCGGCCAGCAGCCCTTCAGCAAGGAAAACCACGTCTTTGCCAATCTCGGCGACGGAACCTACTTCCACAGCGGCATCCTGGCGATCCGCCAGTCGATCGCCGCGGGTGTCAACATCACCTACAAGATTCTGTACAACGACGCGGTCGCCATGACGGGCGGCCAGCAGGTCGGAGAGCGGCCGGAAGGCCACTCGGTGGTGCAGATCGCGCAGAGCATGCGGGCCGAGGGCGCGATGAAAATCACCATCGTCACCGACGAGCCCGAAAAGTACGAGGGCGTGCCGAACCTGCCGGCCGGCATCGCAATCCAGCACCGGGACCACCTCGACAAGATCCAGCGCGAGTTCCGGGAAATCAAGGGCACGACGGTCATCATTTACGACCAGACCTGCGCCACCGAAAAACGCCGCCGGCGCAAGCGCGGCACGATGGTGGACCCGGCCGTGCGGGTGCTGATCAACGACCTGGTCTGCGAGGGGTGCGGCGACTGCAGCGTCAAGAGCAATTGCCTGTCGGTGGAGCCGCTGGAGACCGAGTTCGGCCGCAAACGGACGATCAACCAGAGCACCTGCAACAAGGACATGAGCTGCCTGAAAGGTTTTTGCCCAAGCTTTGTCACGGTCGAAGGCGGCCAGCTGAAGAAAAAGGCCAAGGACAAGGCAGTGTCGCCCTTCACACTTGGCGAACTGCCGCAGCCGCAACTGCCCGCCATCCATGGCGCGTTCGGCATCGTGGTGGCGGGCGTGGGCGGGACGGGCGTCATCACCATTGGCCAGTTGCTGGGAATGGCCGGGCACATCGAAGGCAAGGGCATCGTCACCCAGGATGCGGCGGGCCTGGCGCAAAAGGGCGGCGCTACCTGGAGCCACGTGTTGATCGGCGAACGGGCGGAGGACATCCGCACCACCCGTGTCGGCATGGCCGGCGCGGATCTCATCATCGGTTGCGACCCGATCGTGACCGCCGGCAAGGAAACCGTGCTGCGGATGCGGCGGGGTCGCACCCATGTGGCGTTGAATTCGCACAGCACGCCCACCGCGGCTTTCGTGAAGAACGGCAACTGGAGCAATCCAGCCGAGGCCTGTGCCGCCGAAATCGTGCACGCGGTCGGGCCGGACGGGGTGTCCGCATTCGATGCGGATGCGGCGTCCACCCGGTTGATGGGCGACAGTATCTACACCAACCCGATGATGCTGGGCTATGCCTGGCAAAAGGGCTGGATTCCGATCGGTGGCGAATCGATGCTGCGCGCCATTGAGCTGAACGGCGTGGCCGTGGACAACAACAAGGCAGCTTTTGAATGGGGCCGCCGTGCCGCGCATGACTGGGCTTCGGTGGAAAAATTGCTGTCCGCGGCTCACGTCATCGATTTCAGGAAGCGCGACACCGTGGAAGGCCTGGTGGCGCGGCGGGTCGAATTCCTGACGGCCTACCAGAACAGGGCCTACGCGGACAGCTACCAGGCCTATGTCGACAAGGTCCGCGGTGCCGAGGCCCCGCACGGCAAGACCCTGCTGACGGAAAGCGTGGCCCGCTACCTGTTCAAACTGATGGCCTACAAGGACGAGTACGAGGTCGCCAGGCTGCACGCCGAAACAGGTTTCCAGGAGAGGGTTTCAGCGCTGTTCGAAGGAGATTTCAGGATCCACTTTCATCTTGCGCCACCCGCCATCGCCAGGCGCAATGAAAAAGGCGAACTGCAGAAGATGAAGTTCGGACCCGCCATGCTGACCGCGTTCCGGGTGCTGGCCAGGCTCAAGGGCTTGCGCGGAACACCGCTGGATATCTTCGGCCGCACCGATGAGCGCAGGACTGAGCGTGCCCTGATCGGCCAGTACCGGGACAGCATCGATCAGGTGCTGGCGTCGCTGGACGCCGGTAACCATGCGCTGGCGGTCGAGATCGCCCGGATTCCCGAGCAGATCAAGGGCTTCGGGCATGTGAAAGACCGCAACCTGCTCGCGGCGCGGGCCCAGTGGGACCGGTTGATGCGTCAGTGGAGCGATCCCCAGGGGGAGCGTCAGGCGGCCTGAGCCCCTGCCGCACCGCGGCCAGGCCGGGACTGGTCGAAGCATGCCTTTGGGCGTGCACCTACAATCGTAAGTCCCGCCTCGGGCACGTCTTTGCGTGCCGCTTGTGCGCGGCGCATCCATAACGCACCCGTCCTGGAGTTCCCTTGTTCATTTCCTCCGCTTTTGCCCAAACCGCACCGGCCGCAGCCGGCGGCAGCGACATCCAGTCGTCCCTCATGAGCATGCTGCCCCTGGTGTTGATGTTCGTGGTGTTGTATTTCGTGATGATCCGGCCACAGATGAAGCGCCAGAAGGAGCATCGCTCCATGGTCGAGGCGCTCGCCAAAGGCGACGAAGTGGCTACTTCCGGCGGA
>JANXYH010000205.1 GCA_025350145.1 Burkholderiales bacterium
GGGCGGCAAGTCGATGCCGTACTCGGTGGCGCTCGAGTTCATGCCGGTCATCAGCCCGGCCTTCGCCGACAGCGGCGGCGAGCCCGAGGCGGCGGTCTTCACCACCGCCTACTCGCTGAAGAACGCCGAGGCACGCGAACGTCCGATCTGCTTTGCCTTCAACGGCGGTCCGGGCTCGGCGTCGGTGTGGCTGCACCTGGGCGCGCTCGGTCCCAAGCGCGTCGCCGTGCACGACGACGGCTCGATGCCGCCGCCGCCCTACGCCGTCGGCGACAACCCGCATTCGTGGTTCGAGCACTTCGACCTCGTCTTCGTCGATCCGCCGCACACCGGCTATTCGCTCGCGGCAAGCGAAGAAGCGCGCACCAGGATGCTCGGTGTCGACGGCGACGTCGAGGCGCTGGCCGAGGTCGTGCGTGCCTGGCTCGGCCGGCACAAGCGCTGGGGCTCGCCCGTCTACCTGGCCGGCGAGAGCTACGGCACGACGCGCGGCGCGGCGCTCGCCGACCGGCTGCAAAGCCTCGGCGTGGCGCTCTCGGGCCTGATCCTGGTGTCGTGTGCGATGGACCTGCAGAGCATCGTCTTCGCACCGCGCAACGATCTGCCCTACGCCCTGTTCCTGCCCGGCTTTGCCAATGTGGCGCAGTACCACGGCCTGCTCAAGGGGGCACTGGGAAGCTCGCCCGAGGCCGCCCGCGCCGCCGCCGAGGCCTTTGTGGTCGACGACTACCTGGGCGCCTTGCACCTCGGCGCGCGGCTGGACGGCGACCGGCGCAGGCGGGTCGCCAAGCGCCTGGCCGAATTGACCGGGTTGCCGCTGGCGGTGGTCAGCGACGCCAACCTGCGCATCAGCGACCAGTGCTTCTTCTTCGAGGCGCTGCGTTCGCGCGGGCAGCAGGTGGGCCGGCTAGAAGCCCGGGTGACCGGCCCGCTGGGCGCGGCGCGCGGCCGCGACTGGCAATACGACCCCGGCGCCGAGGCCCTGAACGCGCCCTACACCACCGCCGCGCTGGCCTATTTTGCCGAGCTGGGAATCCCGACCGAGCAGCGCTACGAGGTGCTGTCGATGGCCGTCAACCGGGCCTGGCGCTGGCAACGCAAGGGCAGCCCCGGCCAATCTGATCCCGAGGGCTACACCAGCACCAGCCCGGATCTGGCGCTGGCGCTGCGCCGCAACCCGCATCTGCGGGTGCTGGTGGCCAGCGGGCGCTACGACCTGGGCACGCCGTATTCGGCCAGCGACTGGTCGGTGGCGCAACTCGACGTGCCGCCCGAGGTGATGGCCCGGGTCAGCCACCACCATTACGACGCCGGCCACATGATGTACACCCGGCCGGCCGACCTGGCCAAGCTGAACGCCGATCTGGCGGCGTTTCTGGCCGCTGCCTGAGCTGGCTCAGGCGCTGCCGTCGCTGCTGCTGCCACGGTTGCGCGCCCGCACGGCCTCGCGCCGCTGCTCGACATCGGCGGCGGCAACGCTGGCGTTGAACGCGGTCGCCCGCGCGCGCTCCAGGGCCATGGCCTCGCCAAAGCTCAGCGCAAAGCCGTCGTTGATGATGGCCTTGTAGCGCGGCAGCATCGCCGGCAGGCTGCCGAGCATGTCCAGCGCCAGGGCCCGCGCGGCCGGCATCAGCCCGGCGTCGGGCAGCACCCGGTTGACCAAGCCCCAGGCCGCCGCCTGCTCGGCGCTGACCCAGTTGCCGGTGAGCGAGACCTCGCGCGCCCGGTACGGGCCGATGGCGCGCGAGAGCCGCTGCGACAGGCCCCAGCCCGGCGCCACGCCGATCCGGGCATGGGTGTCGGCAAAGCGCGCGGCGTCGCCGGCCAGCAGCACATCGCAGGCCAGCGCCAGCTCGAAGCCGCCGGTCACCGCCGCGCCGTTGATGGCGCCGATCACCGGGCCGGCAAACGCCGCCAGCGCCGCGACCGGGTCTGGCCGGGGCGGCCCGGCCTTGGCGCTGCGGTCGGCCGCGCCCAGGCTGCCCTGGCCCGCGCCAAGCTCCTTGAGGTCCAGCCCGGCACAGAACGCGCGGCCGGCACCGGTCAGGATCAGCACCCGCACGGCCGGCATCGCCGCCAGCGCCTGCACCTCTTCGCTCAGCGACTGCATCAGGCCGCGCGACAGGGCGTTCATCGCCTGTGGCCGGTTCAGCGTCAGCACGGCATAGCCGGCGGGGTGGACTTCGCGCAGCACCAGGGGCGGGGTCATGGTCGGGCCTTTCGGTTGCAGGGGATCAGTGGCCGGCGGCGGCCGGCGGCACCAGGTGGTCGCGCTGCGCCAGCGGCCGGAACAGGCGCAGCCACAGCGCCACCACCAGCAGGGTGCCTATGCCGCCGGCCACGACCGAGGCGACCGGCCCCCACCAGGCGGCGGTGGCGCCGGATTCGAACTCGCCGAGTTCGTTGGACGCGCCGATGAACACCGCGTTGACCGCGCCGACCCGGCCGCGCATCTCGTCCGGGGTTTCGAGCTGCAGCAGGCTGTGGCGCAGCGTGACGCTGACCATGTCGGCCATGCCCGACAGCGCCAGCGCCAGCAGCGACAGCCAGAACAGCGTTGACAGGCCGAACACGACCATCGTCAGGCCGAACACCGCGACCGAGCCCAACAGCCAGGCGCCGCAGCGGCGCTGCACCGGCCAGCGCGCCAGCAGCAGCGACATCAGCAGCGCGCCCAGGGCCGGTGCGGCGCGCAGCAGGCCCAGGCCGTCCGGGCCGGTGTCCAGGATGTCGCGGGCAAAGATCGGCAGCAGCGCGGTGGCGCCGCCCAGCAGCACCGCAAACAGGTCCAGCAGGACCGCGCCCAGCAGCACCGGGCGGTCCCAGATGAAGTGCAGCCCGGCCAGCACGGTCGACCAGGAGGCCGGCGCATTGCGCCGCACAAAGGGGCGTGGCCGCAGCCCGATCAGGCCACCCAGGGCCAGGGCATAGCCCGCTGCCGCCAGCGCGTAGACCGCTGCCGGGCCGGCGGCATAGACCACGCCACCAAGGGCCGGCCCGGCGACGATGGCGCCCTGCATCGCGCTGGCCGACAGCGCCAGAGCACGCGGCAAAAGCTGCGGCGGCAGCAGTTGCGGCAGCAGCGCGCCCGAGGCCGGCATCTGCAGGGCCCGCGCCGAGCCCAGCAGCAGCGACAGCAGCAGCACGCCGTCGCGGCTCAGCGCCGACTGCTGCGAGGCGATCGCCAGCGCCAGCGCGACGCTGGTCTGGACCAACATGGCCAGAGCCAGCACCGCCCGGCGCGGGTACTTGTCGACCCAATGCCCGGCCGGCAGGGCCAGCAGCAGCCCCGGCAGGAACTGCGCCAGCCCGACCAGGCCCAGGTCCCAGGCGCTGCCGGTCAACTCGTAGACCTGCCAACCCAGCGCCACCAGCAGCATCTGGCCGGCGGTGATGGCGACGATGCGGCTGGCCCAGTAGCGGCCAAAGCCGGGCTGGCGCAGCAGCGCCGACAGGCCGGTTCCGGGCTCAGCCATCGTCGTCCTCGCCGACCAGTTGCTGCAATTGCACCAGGCGCTGGTAGAGCCCGCCGCCCTTGGCCATCAGCGCCTCGTGGGGCCCCAGTTCGGCGATCCGGCCATGGTGCAGCACGACGATCGCGTCGGCGCTGCGGACGGTGGACAGCCGGTGGGCGATGGCCAGCACCGTGACCCGGCCGTGCAGCGCGGCCAGGGTCTGCTGCACCAGGCCCTCGGTTTGGCTGTCGATGTGCGAGGTCGCCTCGTCGAGCAGCAGGATCCGCGGTTGGCCGGCCAGGGCGCGGGCGATGGCGATGAGTTGCTTTTGCCCGACCGAGAGCCGCGCGCCGCCCTCGCCCAGCGGCGTGGCATAGCCCTGCTCCAACTGGCGGATGAATTCGTCGGCATGGGCGGCCTGGGCGGCAGCTTCGATCTGCGCATCGCTGATCGGCCGGCCCATGGCGATGTTCTCGCGCACGCTGGCGGCGAGCACGAACGGCTCCTGCGGCACCAGCCCGACGCCGGCACGGAAGTCGTCCTCGGCGATCTGCGCCAGGGCCAGGCCGTCGATTTGCAGCGCTGCCGCCGGCGCCGGGTAGTAGCGCAGCAGCAGCGACAGCAGGGTGCTTTTGCCGCTGCCGGTGGCGCCGACGATGCCGATGAATTGGCCCGGCGCGATGTCCAGGTTCAGGCCGTGCAGCACCTGCGGGCCGCTGGCGTAGCTGAAGTCGAGATGGCGCACCTGGATTGCGCCGGCGGTGATCCGCCCGGCGCCCTGGGCCGGCGGCGCCTGGGCCTCGTCGAGCAGGGCGTTGACCCGGGCGGCGGCGACCATCGCCTGCTGCAACTGCGAGAACTGCATGGTGATCTGGATCAGCGGCTCGACCACCCGGGCGATGTAGCTGACGAAGGCGTAGAGCACGCCGACCTCGAGCGCGCCCAGACCCAGACCCTGGCCCTGGCCCATACCCCAGCCGTAGACCCCGATCACCGCCGCCAGGATCGCGACGTTCAGGAAATCCAGCGCCGGCCGCAGCAGCCAGGCGTTGGCGCGCAGTTCGTCTCGCCGGGCGGCGTAGTGGGCGGCGTTGGTCGCGGCAAAGCGGGCCTGCAAGCGCCGGCCGGCGCCGCTGGCCTGGACCAGGGCCATGCCGGCGATGGTCTCGCCGGTCTGGGCATTGATGTCGCTGCGCAGGGCGCGGCTGCGCGTCACCGCCGGGGCCGACAGGCGCTGGTAGAGCCAAACGATCGCCGCCACCGCCGGCACCAGCAGGGCGACGATCAGCATCAATCGCCAGTTCAGCCAGGCCATCATCACCAGCATGCTGGCCAGCATCACGCCGCTGTCGAGCATCACGAACAGCAGTTGCACGTACAGGGTTTTGACCGCCTCGGTGTCATTGGTGACGCGGCTGACCAGTTGGCCGGTGATGGCGCGGTCGAAGAAGGCCATGGGCAGGCGCAGCACATGGCCATAGACGCCGACCCGGATGCGCTGCACCGAGCGCATCGCCACCCCCGCCAGGCGCACCAACTGGGCGTAGCGCAGCAGGCTGGCGGCGCAGCCCGAGACCCAGGCGCCGGCCAGCAGCGCGGCCATCTCGGACAGGGTGCCGGCATGGGGCAGCAAATGGCGGTCGATCAGCGCCTTGCCCAGCACCGGCCCCAGCGCCTCCAGGCCACCACAGAGCAGCAGCCAGAGCAGGGCGGCCTGCACCGCCGGGCCTTCAGGCCGGGCGGCGCGCAGCAGCAGCGCCAGGGCGGCGCGGCGGGTGTCGGTGGCTGTCCTGGCGGGGCTGGGCGGGCTGGGTTGAACCAGCGGCAGGGCGGCCTCAGTCGTCGGCAAGCGAGGCCTCGAGTTGTTGCACCCGCCATTGGGTGGCGTACCAGCCGCCGGCGGCGAGCAGGCTGCGGTGGTTGCCACGCTCGGCGATGCGGCCATGGCGCAGCACCAGGATCTCGTCGGCGTCCTGCAGGGTGGACAGCCGGTGGCTGGCAATCACCATGCTGCGGCTCTGGCGCTGCTGGCGCAGGGCCGCCAGGATCCGCGCCTCGGTCTGGCTGTCGACCGCCGACAGGGCGTCGTCGAGCAGCAGCAGCGGCGCCTCGGCCAGCAGGGCGCGGGCGATCGACAGGCGCTGGCGCTGGCCGCCGGACAGCGTCACCCCGCGCTCGCCGACAGGGGTGTCGTAGCCCTGGTCGAGCCGGCAGATGTCGCCATGGACATCGGCCTGGCGCGCCACCGCCTCGATCTGCGCCCGCGTGGCCTCGGGCCGGGCCAGGGCGATGTTCTCGGCCACCGTGGCTGAGAACAGGAAGGCCTCCTGCGGCACCCAGGCAATCGCCGCACGCAGCGCCGCAAGGCGGTAATCGGTCAGCGCCGCTCCCGCCCAGCGCAGCTCGCCCTGCTCAGGCGCCCATTGCCGCTGCAGCAGCTTGAGCAGGGTCGATTTGCCCGCGCCGGTGGGGCCGACCAGACCCAGGGTGTGGCCGGCGGGCAGCACGAAGTCGATCCCTTGCAGCGTCGGCGCCGGCCCGGGGTTGGCCGTGGCGGCTGCAGTGGTGGCGCCGACCGCGCCGACTGCCGAGTAGGCAAGGGGGTAGGCAAAGCCCAGCCCGCGCACCTCGATTGCACCGGTCGGCACGGCGTCCAGCCGGCCATGGTCGTCGACCGTCAGCGGCGCGTTCAGCACCGGCTCCAGCCGGCCCCAGGCGGCGCGGCCGCGCTCCAGCAAGGCCAGCACCCAACCGGTGGCGAACATCGGCCAGATCAACTGGCCCAGGTACAGGCCAAAGCTGGTGAGCTGGCCCAGCGTCATCTCCTGGCGCCAGACCAGCGCCCCGCCATAGCCCAGCGACAACACGATCGCACTGCTCAGGGTGAAGCCCACCGCCGGCTCGTAGCGCGCCTCCCAGCGCTGGGCGCTCAGGCTGGCGTCGGCGGCGGCACCGGCGAGTTCGGCAAAGCGTGCATCGCTGCGCCGCGCCAGGCCCAGCGCACGCAGGGTGCGCACGCCGGAAAAGCTCTCCTGCACCTGGTCGTTGAGCGCGCCAAAGGCGTCGAGCGCGGCCCGGGCGGCGTCGTGCAACTGGCGCGAGATCCACCAAAACGCCAGCGCCATCAGCGGCAGCGGCAGCAAGGCCACGGCGGCCAGCCGCCAATCGACGCCCAGGGTCATGGCCGCCACCACCAGCACCAGGGTCAGGCTGCCGTCGAAGCCGGCCAGCATCGCCTCGCCGACCGCCATCTCGACCGCATCGACATCGTTGGTCGCCAGCGCCATCAAGTCACCCGTACGGCGCTGCTGGAAAAAGCCCGGGCCCTGCAGCGTCAGCCGCTCGTACAACTGGCAACGCAGCGCCACGCCCATGCGGTAGGCGGCGGCATAGAGCAGTTGCCGCCAGGCCACCCGCAGGCCGTAGATGGCCAGGCCGGCGGCGATCATCCAGGCCAGCATTTGCGCCAGGCCCCAGCCGCCCAGGCGTTGCGCGACCAGGCCGTCGACGATGCTGCCAATCTGGCGCGGCAGCCAGACCCCGATCAGGGCGATGCCGGCCAGCATCAGGGCCGCGCTGGCATAGGCCAGCCAGTGCCGGCGGAGAAAGCCGACGATCAGCGCCGACAGCGGCATCAGCCGGCGCGAACGTCCGACAGCACCTCGCTGCCGTAGTCGGGGCTGGCCAACCGGGCCAGCAGGCGGCGGGCGCATTCGGCCGGCGAGATCAGTTGGCCCTGGCTGTGCAGTGCGACGAAGCGGGCCCGCTCGGGAAAGCTGCCCGCATCGGCGGCGCGCAGGCCGGCCTGCATGTCGGTGTCTATCACCCCCGGCGCGACCGACTCGACCCTGGCGCCGTTGGCCTGCGACGCCTGCTCCAGCGCCAGCGCCCGGCTGAAGTTGTCCATGCCGGCCTTGGCCGCGCAATACACCGCACTGCCGGCCATGGCGAAGCGGCCCAGGCCGGAGGAAATGTTCATCAAGCGGCGCGGCACGCCCCAGCCGGCGGTGGCGCCCAGGAAGGCCGCCGAGAGCAGCACCGTGGCCTCCAGCCCGACCCGCAGCGAGCGGCTCAAGTCGCTCAGCGGCAGGCTCTCGGCCGGCCCCAGGGCGCCCGTCACCCCGGCGTTGTTGATCAGGCTGACGCTGGCGAAATCGGCGGGCCGCAGACTGCCCAGCCAGTCGCCCAGGCGCTGCGCCACCGCCAGCGGCTCGGCCAAATCGGCCGACCACTGGCTGAGCACCACACCGGCCGCGTCGGCCCGGGCTTGAAGGTCGGCGTTGTGGCCGCGGGCGATGCCCAGAATCCGCTGGCCGGGGGCGATGAGTTGCGCCACCAGGGCGGCGCCAACACCGCGCGACGCGCCGGTGATGAGGGTCAGGTGTGTCATGGCGCCAGCATACGGCCTGCGGGGGCTGCTCAGAATGGCGGCGGGCTCTCGAAGCGCCAACCCGGCCCGCCATCTTCGGCCGCACCCAGATCAAGCAAGCAGGCGTGCAGCAGCATCCTCGGTGCGGCGCAGCGCTGCGCCGGGCTGGCGTAGAGCGAGTCGCCCAGGATCGGGTGGCCCAGCGCCGCCAGATGGACCCGCAACTGGTGGCTGCGGCCGGTCACCGGCTCCAGCCACAGCCGGCTGGTGTGGCTCGCGGCGTCGTAGGCCAGCCGGCGCCAGCGGGTCAGCGAGGGCTTGCCGCGGACCGGATCAACGATCTGCCGCGGCCGGTTCGGCCAGTCGGCGATCAGGGGCAGATCAATCTCGCCGCAGGTGTCGGCCACGGCCCCAGCGACCACCGCGACATAGGCCTTGCCGACCAAGCGCGCCTCAAAGCGCATCGACAGCTTGCGCTGCATCGCCGCGCCGCGCGCCAGCACGATCAGGCCCGAGGTCTCCATGTCCAGCCGGTGCACCGCCAGCGCGTCGGCGTACGTGGCCTGCACCCGGTGCAGCAGGCAATCGGCCTTGGCTGGGCCGCGCCCGGGCACCGACAGCAGCCCGGCGGGCTTGTCGGCGACGACGATCTGGGTGCAGGCGTGGACGATGCGCGGCATGGGCCGCCCAGCATAGCCAGGTGGACCGGCCGCCGCGCCGCCGCCCTCGCTCGGGCCGACCAGAAACGATACACGGCGATACCGCGCCGACAGGACCTGCCGGCGCCGGGCGGGCACGATCGTGGCCTTGTTCAACCGCTGCCGCACCGGCAGCACCCACCCGAGGAATGCACCATGCGAAGCTGGCTAAAACGCACCCTGATTGGCGCCTTCGGCGCCTCCCTGTTGTTCGCTGGCCTGTTCGGCTGCGCCAACCACCACCCTGGCGCGCGCTGGAGCGATGCCGACATCGGCAAACTGCGCGAGCGCCTGATCGACAAGGCCGGCCGCGAACTGAGCCTGGACGAGGCACAGAAGGCCAGACTGGGCGCGCTCGCCGACGCGGTCCAGGCGCAGCGCCTGGCCCTGATCGGCCAACCCGGCGCCGAGCCCCGGGCCGAGTTGCAGGCCATGCTCTCGGGCAGCCAGTTCGACCGGGGCAGGGCCCAGAGCCTGGTGGACAGCAAGACCGGCGCAGTCCGCGACAAGTCGCCTGCGGTGGTCAACGCGATGGCCGAATTCTTCGACAGCCTGCAGCCCGCGCAACAGCAGAAGCTGCGCGACCTTGTCGCCCGCGGCGGCCACGGTTTCGGCTTCGGCCGGGGCTGAGGCTGAGGCTGAGGCTGAGGCAGAGGCAGACGCGATGCCGTCGGCACGCCACTTCAGGCTGGCGCCGGCGGCCATGGCCAATGCGCTGTACCGCCTGCTCGCCGTGGCCCAGACGCAGGCCCGGCCCGAACCAGCCTGGCTGGCACCGGGGCTGTGGGCATTGGCGCGACTACGCGGCGAGCGTGCCGCGCGGCCTTTGAGCCGCCCATCCTTTGCTGCGCCCATCGCGTTGACCCTGGCGTCGACCATGCGAGCATCGCCCACATGCACCGCATCCTGCTGATCGATGACGACGAGCACCTGGCTGCGCCGCTGGCGAACTACCTGCGCCGTTTCGACCTGGCGCTGCAATCCGCCTTGCGCCCCAGCCAGGGCCTGGCGCTGCTGGCGGCCGAGCCGTTTGACGCGCTGATCCTGGACGTGATGCTGCCCGAGATGGACGGCTTCGAGCTCTGCCGCCGGATCCGCCGCCAGCCCGAGACCAGCGCGCTGCCGGTGCTGATGCTGACCGCGCGCGGCGACCTGACCGACCGGGTCGTCGGCCTGGAGCTGGGCGCCGACGACTACCTGCCCAAGCCCTTCGAGCCGCGCGAGCTGGCAGCGCGGCTGCAGACCATACTGCGCCGCGCCCGGCCCCAGGCCTGGTCGGCGGCCACCGCGCAGGCCGCCGCGACGCTGCGCTTCGACGGCCTGGTCGTCGACACCCAGCGTCGCCAGGCGCTGCGCCAGGGTCAGCCGCTGGAGCTGACCAGCACCGAGTTCGAGCTGCTGGTGCTGCTGGCGCGCGAGCCGCACAAGGTATTCAGCCGCGACGAGATCCTCAACCGGCTGCGCGGCCGCGACGCCGAGCTGTTCACCCGCGCCGTCGACCTGCTGGTCAGCCGGCTGCGCCGCAAACTTGAGCCGCTGCAGTGCATCAAGACCCTGCGCAACGCCGGCTACACCTTCGCCGCAGGGCCCGAGGCGTGACACCCCACCACAGCCGGCAGCAGCGCTGGGCCAACCGCGTCCGCCATTCGCTGCAGGGCCGGCTGGTGCTGCTGTTCCTGGCCCTGGCGATCGCCACCACCGCCGTGTTCCTGCTCGGCGCCAGGGCATTCTTTGCCAACGGCTGGCAGGACTTTGCCCGGCCCTTGCTCAGCGACTACCTCGACCGCGTCGCCGCCGATCTGGGCAGCCCGCCCGATGTCGCCCGGGCCCGAGCGCTGGTCGAGCGGCTGCCGGTCTCGATCCGCATCGAAGGGCCGCAGGTCAACTGGACTTCGCACCCGCTGCGCATCGACTACCGCTACCGCGAATTTGGCACCAACGATGGCGCCGAGGGCGCCGGCATGGCGCGCCTGTTCAGCCGCCGCAGCGCAGACGGCCACACCGTCCATTTCGGCCTGGGCGACTGGCGCTGGCACGGCCAGCGCATTGGCGTGGTCTGGGCGACCCTGGCCGGGCTGCTGGGCCTGATGGCACTGGCCTACCTGGTGGTGCGCCGGCTGCTGCGCCCGCTCGCCGACATCGGCAGCGGCGCCATGCGCTATGCCCAGGGCGACTTCAGCCAACCGATCGCACCGCGCCGACGCGACGAGCTCGGCGACCTGGCGCAGCGCGTCAACCACATGGCCAGCAGCCTGCAGCAGATGCTCGAAAGCCAGCGTGGCCTGCTGCTGGCGATCAGCCATGAATTGCGCTCGCCGCTGACCCGGGCGCGGCTGAACGCCGAGCTGGTGGCCGAGGGGCCGGAGCGCGACGCCCTGCTGCGCGACCTGGCCCAGATGCGCGACCAGATCAGCGGCCTGCTCGAAGGCGAGCGCCTGGCCGCCGGCGCCAGCGCCCTGCAGACCACGCCCTGCGACCTGAATGCGCTGGTGTCCGAGGCCGTCGCCGACGGCTTTGCCGACCAACTGCTGGCCCTGCCGCTGGATCTCCACCTGGCCGACGACCTGCCCAGCCTGCCGCTAGACCCGATCCGCCTGCGCCTGCTGCTGCGCAACCTGCTAGACAACGCGCTGCGCCACGGTGCGGGCGCCGCCATCGAGCTCAGCACCTGGCGCGAGACCGATGCCCTGCTGCTGCGGGTCCGCGACCATGGCCCGGGCGTGCCCGCCGAACTGATCCCGCGCCTGGCCGAACCCTTCTACCGCCCCGACGCGGCCCGCACCCGCGCCGCCGGCGGGGTCGGCCTGGGCCTGTACCTGTGCCGGCTGGTGGCACGCTCACACGGCGGTAGCCTGAGCTTTGCCAATGCCAGCCCAGGCCTGGCGGTGACGCTGCGGCTGCCATTGCCGGGCGAGGCTTGATGCGAGTTGCGCCGGCCGGCGCAACGGCCATCCCACCGCCGCAGCCCGCCGCGACGACCTCAACGGGCCTGCGCAGGCCACGCGCCGTCGCGGCATCCTGATCCCGCCTCCTCGTGCCAGCGCCCTGCGCTGAACTTACGTGTTCCGCCCCGCCACGGAGGTGCTGCCGGACTCCCTTCGGCGCAAGCTGGGTGTTCGCGGACCGCAGCGCACTCCAACCAAGGAGCGAATCACGATCCGCCTCTCCCAAGATGTCGTTCAGCGATTCCGTGCAACCGGGGAGGGCTGGCAAACGCGGGTGGACGCAGCACTTCGTGATTGGCTCAAATTGCACAAGCCGGCAAACTGAATTCAATGCGCTGTGGCTGAGCCCCTCGGTCCACCAGCCAGCCCAATCGGGGACGGGGTGGCCGATCCCGCTCAGTAGCTCAGGCCCATCGCCTGGCGCACATCGCGCATGGTTTGCCGGGCGACGGTGCGGGCCCGCTCGGTGCCCTGCTCGACGATCCAGTGCACCTTTTTGGGCTCGCTCAGCAGCGCCTGGGCGCGCTCGTGCCAGGGCTTTTGCTGGGCGATGACGGCGTCGATGACGGGCTGCTTGCAGTCCAGGCAGCCGATGCTGGCGCTGGTGCAGCCCTGCACCACCCAGTCGCGGGTGGCGGCGTCGCTGTAGACCTTGTGGAAGTCCCAGACCGGGCAGGATTGCGGGTCGCCGGGGTCGCTGCGGCGGGCGCGCTGCGGGTCGGTCTTCATGCCGCGGAACTTGCGGCTGACCGCCTCGGGGCTGTCGCGCATGGCCACGGTGTTGCCGCGACTCTTGCTCATCTTGTCGCCGTCCAGGCCGGGCAGCTTGGCGGTCTCGGTCAGGAGCACGCCGGGCTCGGTCAGCACGCTCTTGCCCGCGCCCTTCAAGTGGCCCAGCAGCAGTTCGGTGGCGTCGGCGCCCAGCTTGGCCTCGGCCAGCAGCCTGCGCACCAGGCCCTCGCCCTTGGCCAGTGCGTCGGCGCTGCCGTCCTGGCTGTAGGCCTTGCGCTGGCGCTCGATGTAGCGGGCGTCGTCCTTGGCCAGTTGGGCGATCGCGGCGGCCACCTGCGCGTCGTGGTTGCGGCCTCGGCCGTAGAGGTGGTTGAAGCGCCGCGCGACTTCGCGGGTGATCTCGACATGCGGCGCCTGGTCCTCACCGACAGGCACGTGGTTGGCCTTGTAGATCAGGATGTCAGCGGCTTGCAGCAGCGGGTAGCCGAGGAAGCCGTAGGTCGCCAGGTCCTTGTCTCTGAGCTTCTCGATCTGGTCCTTGTAGGTCGGCATGCGTTCCAGCCAGGCCAGCGGCGTACCCATGGCCAGCAGGGTGAACAGTTCGGCATGCTCGGGCAGGCGGCTCTGGATGAAGATCGTCGACTTGTCGGGGTCCAGGCCGGCGACCAGCCAGTCAATCACCATCTCGTAGACGGTCTGCTCGATCACCTCGCGCTCGTCGTAGTGGGTGGTCAGGGCATGCCAGTCGGCGACGAAGTAGAAGCAGTCGTGCGCGTCCTGCAGGCTCACCCAGTTCTTCAAGGCGCCGTGGTAGTGGCCGAGGTGCAGTGCCCCGGTCGGGCGCATGCCGGAAAGTACGCGTGTCTTCATGGTCGGCGGATTGTCACCGAGGCCCGGCTGCGGACCCCGCCGCCTACACTGCCGGCCGCCATGCAGCGCATCGTCATCCTGATCTCCGGCCGAGGCAGCAATATGCAGGCGATCGTCGACCAATGCGCCAGCCAGGCCTGGCCGGCGCAGGTGGTGGCGGTGGTGGCCAATCGGGCCGACGCTGCTGGCCTGGCTTATGCCGCGCAGCGCGGCATCGCCACCGCCGTGGTGGCGCACCGGGCCTGGCCGGCGCGGGCCGAGTTCGACGCCGAACTGGCGCGCGTCATTGACGGCTTTGCCCCCGATTGGCTGGTGCTGGCCGGTTTCATGCGCATCCTCGGCCCGGCTTTCGTGCAGCACTACGCCGGGCGATTGCTCAACATCCACCCCTCGCTGCTGCCGGCGTTTCCCGGGCTAAACACCCATGCTCGGGCCTTGGCTGCGGGCTGCCAGGCGGTCGGGGCGACAGTGCACTTCGTCACCGCCGAGCTCGACCACGGCCCTATCGTGGTGCAGTCGGTGGTGCCGGTGCAGGCCGGGGACGATCCCGAGCGCCTGTCCGAGCGGGTGCTGGCGACCGAGCATGTGATCTACCCGCTGGCGCTGCGTTGGGCGGTCACGGGCAGGCTGGCGTTGGACCAGGGCCGGGTGCGCCAGCTCGACGGCCAGTCGCAATTGTTGATCCAGGCCTGAAACCCGGGCTAGGGATAGGCGGCACGGATAATCCGGGCTATGCACCCCACCGCCTTGCTGGACCTGGCCACCGAGCTTTTGCGCAATGTCGGCAAGCTGGCCCACCCCGCCGACAGTGTCGTCTCGTCGTTCTTCAAACGCCATCGCGACCTGGGCACGCGCGAGCGCCATGCGCTGGCCGAAACCGCCTACACCGTGCTGCGCCGCCGCCCGCTGTGGCAGCACCTGGCGCAAAGCGGCAGCGGCGCGCTGGAGCGGCGCCTGGCGATCCTGGCCTGGCAGGGCGGCGACGGCCTGCTGCGCGGCGCCCTGGGTCCGCACGAGCAGGCCTGGCGCGAACAGGTGCGGTCGCTGGATGTCGCTGGCTTTTCCGAGAAGCTGCGCCACAACCTGCCCGACTGGCTGGCCAACGCCTTGCGCCAGCAGATCGGCGAGGACGACTTCTGGCCGCTGGTGCGGGCGATGGACAGCGCCGCGCCGCTGGACCTGCGCGTCAACACCCTCAAGTCCAGGCGCGAAGATGCGCAGCGCCAGTTGAGCGAGGCCGGCATTGCCTCGGAGCCCACGCCCTACTCGCCCTGGGGCCTGCGCGTGGCCGGCAAGCCGGCGCTGAACAAGCTGCCCGTGTTTGCCGGCGGCGCGGTCGAGGTGCAGGACGAGGGCAGCCAGTTGTTGGCCCTGCTGGTCGACGCCAAACGTGGCGAGATGGTCGTCGACTTCTGCGCCGGCGCCGGCGGCAAGACCCTGGCGCTGGGTGCGCTGATGCGCTCCACCGGTCGGCTCTACGCGTTTGACACCTCGGGCCATCGGCTGGATTCGCTCAAACCGCGACTCAAGCGCAGCGGCCTGTCCAACGTCCATCCGGCGCAAATCGCCCATGAGCGCGATGACCGGATCAAGCGCCTGAGCGGCAAGATCGACCGGGTGCTGGTCGACGCGCCCTGTTCGGGGCTGGGCACCTTGCGCCGCAACCCCGACCTGAAGTGGCGCCAGTCGCCCCAGGCGGTGGCCGAGCTGCAGGCCAAGCAGACCGCGATCCTGGCCAGCGCTGCGCGGCTGCTCAAGTCCGGCGGGCGGCTGGTCTACGCCACCTGCAGCCTGTTGCGCGACGAGAACGAGGTGGTGGCCGAAGCCTTTGCCGCCGCGCATGCCGATTTCGAACCCCTGGCAGCGGGCGACCTGTTGGCCAAGGCCGAGGTAGCGCGGGCCGACAGCCTGGTCGCCGGTGACTACCTGCGGCTGTGGCCGCACCGCCACGGCACCGACGGCTTTTTTGCGGCGGTCTGGCAGCGCCGTTGACCGGCCGGCAACGCCCGGCGCGGGCGCATGGGATTGCCTCTCAGCCTCTGAGTTGGGCCAAGCTGCTCAAGCGGGTATTCGACCTCGACCTGGAGCACTGCCCGAACTGCGGCGGCGAGCCGAAGATCGTTGCGGCGATCCTCGAGCAGCGGGTGATCGAAAAGATCCTCACGCACCTGCGCTTGCAGGCGCGCGCGCCGCCTCGTGCCCCGGCCCGTGGCCAGGCGCTTCAAGCGGCCTGACGCTGCCCAGGCCGCTGGAGTCGGCTGCGTCCGAGGATTTGCGGGAAGGATGGAATCGGCC
>JANXYH010000106.1 GCA_025350145.1 Burkholderiales bacterium
TCTACACCAAGGACGACCAGGGCGCCGGCGACCAAGGCATGATGTTCGGCTACGCCTCGGACGAGACGCCCGAGTTGATGCCGATGCCGATCATGCTGGCGCACAAGCTGGCCAAGCGGCTGGCCGAGACGCGCAAGAAGAAGGCGGTCGACTTCCTGCGCCCCGACGGCAAGAGCCAGGTGACGATCGTTTATGACAAGGACCACCGCCCCGTCGCGATCGACACGGTCGTCTTGTCCACGCAGCACACGGAAGCCGTGAAGTACAAGACGCTGAAAGACGCGATCATGGAACTGGTGATCAAGCCGGTGCTGCCCGCAGCCTGGCTGACCAAGGACACCAAGTACCTGATCAACCCGACCGGCCGCTTCGTCGTCGGCGGCCCTCAGGGCGACTGCGGCCTGACCGGGCGCAAGATCATCGTCGACACCTACGGCGGCGCCTGCCCGCACGGCGGCGGCGCGTTCAGCGGCAAGGATCCGAGCAAGGTCGACCGCTCGGCCGCCTACGCCGCGCGCTACGTCGCCAAGAACGTGGTCGCCGCCGGTCTGGCGCGGCAGTGCCAGGGCCAGGTCGCCTACGCCATCGGCGTGGCCCGGCCGATGAACGTCACGATCTACACCGAGGGCACCGGCGTGATCTCCGACGACCGGATCGCCGAACTCGTCGGCGCGCACTTCGACCTGCGCCCCAAGGGCATCATCCAGATGCTCGACCTGCTGCGGCCGATCTACCAGAAGACCGCCGCCTATGGCCACTTCGGGCGAGACGAGCCCGAGTTCAATTGGGAGCGCGTCGACAAGGCTGCGGCCCTGCGCGCCGCCGCCGGCCTGTGACGGGCCGGCGCTGAGCCCACACCCGCCGGGCCGCCCTGACCCGCGCCTGCGATGGCCCAACGCCGCGAGTTTTTCCCCCGCCAGGCGGTAGACGCCGGCACCAACCGCTGGGACTGGGCCCTGCTGCCACTGGTGTTGGCGGCGCTGCTGCTGCTGGCCTATGGCGCGACGCAGATGGCCCGGCCCTTCCAGTTGGGCGACGTGCTGCCGCTGAGCCTGGAGCCGGCCGCGCTGCCCTACTACCTGCTGCGCACCACCTTGCGGATGGCGATGGCGATGCTGGCCTCGCTGGTATTTGCCTGCGCCTTCGCCGTGCTGGCGGCCAAGTACCGGGCCGCCGAGCGGGTGCTGGTGCCGATGCTCGACATCCTGCAGTCGATTCCCATCCTCGGCTTTTTGTCGATCACCGTCACCGGCTTCATCGCGCTGTTCCCGGGCAACCTGTTCGGCGTCGAATGCGCGGCGGTGTTCGCGATCTTCACCTCGCAGGCCTGGAACATGGCCTTCAGCCTGTACCAGTCGCTGCGCAACGTGCCGGCCGAGTTGCAGGAGGCGGCGGCGGTGTTCCAGCTCTCGGCCTGGCAGCGCTTCTGGCGCCTGGAGCTGCCCTTCGCCATGCCCGGGCTGCTCTGGAACATGATGATGTCGATGTCCGGCGGCTGGTTCTTCGTCGTCGCCTCGGAGGCGATCTCGGTCGCCAACCAGAGCATCAAGCTGCCCGGCGTGGGCTCCTACATCGCGCTGGCGATCGAGGCCAAGGACATGGCCGCGATAGGCTGGGCAATCGCCGCGATGCTGCTCGGCATCGTGCTCTACGACCAGCTCTTGTTCCGCCCGCTGGTGGCCTGGGCCGACAAGTTCCGCTTCGAGGAAAGCGGTGCCGAGGCGGCGCCCCAGTCCTGGCTGCTGGCCTGGCTGCGCCGCACCCAGGGCGTGCAGGCGGTGGCCGGGCGGCTGCTGCAGTTCCTGGCGCGCAGCCTGCTCCTCTGGCCCAGGCGCCACGACGGCACCTCGATCCGCGCCCGGCCAAACCCGGCTTCGGCCAACGCGCAGCGCATCTGGGACGCGCTGCTGGCCGCCGCCGTGCTCTGGGCGCTTTGGCATCTGGTGCGCTTCGTCCACACCGAGGTCGGCTGGGCCGAGCTCGGCCAGGTGCTGAAGTTGGGCGCCTACACCCTGCTGCGGGTGCTGCTGCTGATCGTGCTGGCGGCCCTGGTCTGGGTGCCGGTGGGGGTCTGGATAGGCCTGAACCCGCTCTGGGCCGGGCGGCTGCAGGCGCTGGCGCAATTCCTCGCCGCGTTCCCGGCCAACCTGCTGTTCCCGCTGGCAGTGGTCGGGATCGTGCGCTGGCAATTGAACCCCGACCTCTGGCTGTCGCCGCTGATGGTGCTGGGCACGCAGTGGTACATCCTGTTCAACGTCATCGCCGGGGCCTCGGGCGTGCCGACCGAGCTGCGCTACGCCGCCCACAACCTGGGCCTCAAGGGTTGGCTGCGCTGGAAGCGCTTTTTGCTGCCGGCGGTGTTCCCCAGCTTCGTCACCGGCGCGATCACCGCCAGCGGCGGCTCGTGGAACGCCAGCATCGTCGCCGAGTACGTGAGTTGGGGCGACACCACCCTGGTCGCCCAGGGGCTGGGCAGCTACATCGCCCGGCAGACCGCCGCCGGCGACTTCCCGCGAATCGCCCTGGGCATAGGCGTGATGTGCCT
Source organism: Burkholderiales bacterium (assembly GCA_025350145.1). Lineage (GTDB taxonomy): Bacteria > Pseudomonadota > Gammaproteobacteria > Burkholderiales > Burkholderiaceae_C > Pseudaquabacterium. The sequence continues at coordinate 2,546 of JANXYH010000106.1, forward strand.
GTACGTCATGGCGCTGAACCACTTCGTCTGGCGCCGGCTGTACCGTCTGGCCGAAGATAGGCTGCATTTCTGACACCCGCAACCCAGCGCCCATGGCCCACCCCGCGATCCTTGAGTTGAGCAATGTCGGCAAGACCTTCCGCTCGGCCGACGGCCACGTCAGGCCGGTGCTGGCGGGGGTCGATTTCAGCCTGCGCGAGGGCGAGATCGTGGCCCTGCTCGGCCAGTCGGGATCGGGCAAGAGCACCCTGCTGCGGATCATGGCCGGGCTGATCCCGGCGGACATGGGCGAGGTCCGCTACTGCGGCCAGCCGCTCTACGCCCCGGCGCGGGCGATCAGCATGGTGTTCCAGTCCTTCGCCCTGTTCCCCTGGCTCACCGTGCAGCAGAACGTCGAGCTCGGGCTGGAGGCGCGCGGCATGGCGGCGCCGCAGCGTGCCGCCAAGGCTGAAGGCGCGATCGCCATGATCGGCCTGGCCGGCTTCGAGGGCGCGCTGCCGCGCGAGCTTTCGGGCGGCATGCGCCAGCGCGTCGGTATCGCCCGCGCCCTGGTCACCGAGCCCGACGTGCTGCTGATGGACGAGGCCTTCTCGGCCCTGGACGTGCTCACCGGCGAGCGCCTGCGCGAGGACATCCTCGACCTCTGGCGTGGCGGCGGCATGCCGACCCGGGCGATGCTGGTGGTCTCGCACAACATCGAGGAGGCGGTGCTGATGGCCGACCGGGTGCTGATCTTCGCCAGCGACCCGGGCCGCGTCCGCAGCCAGTTGGCGGTGAAGTTGCCGCGCCCGCGCGACCCCGAGAGCGCCGATGTTCGGTTGCTGATCGACGAGGTCTATGCGCTGATGACCGCTGGCGCCGGCCGCGCCGGCCGCAGCGTCGATGCCGCCGCCGGCCAGGCCGAGGCGCCAGCGCTGCAAACCTCACTGGCCGAGCGCCTGCCCAACGCCGATGTGGCGCGCATGGACGGCCTGCTGGAGCGCCTGCTGGAGCCGCCCTTCAATGGCCGTGCCGACCTGCCTCAACTGGCCGAGGACACCGAGCTCACCGACGCCGAACTGCTGCCCGCCGCCCATGCCCTGGCGCTGCTCGGCCTGGCCCTGCTTGATGCCGGCGACTTGCAGATCACGCCGCTGGGCCAGCGCTATGTCGAGGGCAGCCATACCCTGCGCCAGGAGCTGTTCGGCCAGCAACTGTTGGCCCATGTGCCGCTGGCCGCGCACATCCGCCACAGCCTGGAGCAAGCGCCCAATGGCCGATTGCCCGAGACCCTGTTCCTGCGCCTGCTGGCCGAGCAGCTCGACCAGGCCCAGGCCGAGCGGGTGTTGCAGACCGCCATCGCCTGGGGCCGCCATGGCGAGGTCTTCGGCTACGACTACACCACCGGCATGGTCCATCTGCCGACCGGCGCCGAGGACGACGAGGCCCTGCACGACGCCAGGCCATGAAGCCCGACGCTCAAGCCCGGTCAGCCCACAGCCCGGCGCACAGGGCCAGGCCGACCAGGTACAACAGCCAGGTCGACGACACCAGGTAAGGGTAGAGCATCAGCGCCACGCCCAGCCAGAGGGTGGGCTTGCGCCCTTTTGCCCGGCCTATCCGGAAGGCGCCCAGGCCGATCAGGCCAAACACGATCGCGCCGACGAGGTAGGCCGGGCTGGGCAGGCTGAGGCCCAGCCCGGCCAGGTCGGAGATCGCCTCGTTCATGCCGCTACGCCCGGGCCGGGCTCAGGTCCAG
>JANXYH010000142.1 GCA_025350145.1 Burkholderiales bacterium
CATCGCGATCTCGCTGACGCTGGTCTTGCTGACGCCCAGTGCGGCGGCGACCTGCCGCATGCTCAGGCCGGAGTTGCCGGCCAGCAGTTGAAGTGCTTGTCTGATCTTGCTCATGAGGACCCTTGGTGTGGGCATCGCCTCCCCCGGTCAAAAAACCGGGCAGCCTATACCTCGTTGGGTCACTCAGGACACCCACCGGTGTCCGCGATCAGGATGGAACGCTGTCCGCCTTCAGCTTGGAACGGCGTCCGCCATCACAGTGGAATGCTGTCCGCCATCACGATGGAATGCTGTCCGCCATCAGAGCGGAACGGTGTCCGCAATGGCGTGGAATACGCAGCCTGCGACTGCACGCTGTCGACCAGCACGCACCAGACGGCAGCCTCGCCCTCGGCTATCCGGCGCGCCTCGAACACGTGTTCAGGCGGCGCCTTCCTGTTGTCGCTGGGATAGGTGGGCGGAAAGATCTTCTCGCCCGCTCCGCCCACAGGCTGGAGGCGCTGGCGTCGACGCAGTGCCGCATCGTTGGCGACGAAGCTCGCCAATTGCTGGTAATCCATGTGAACTCCATTGCGGTGAAAAGATGGACACCGCTCCGAGAAGCGGCGCCCGGTGGAACCCGCCGCAGCGGGCCATGCCAGGCACTTGTCAGCGGACTACGTCCATGCGCTCACTTCAATGATGGCCGCAAAGTCGAATGGCCAGGGACGCATGGCGAAGCCACCATCGACCTTTCAACCCTTCCGCGCGCTATGAGAATGAAATCAATGGCGGTCGCGACTCGGCTGTTGGCCATCGGCGGCGGGCTTGCCATCGCGGTCCTTCTCGCCCTGCAGCCGCCTCAGATTTGGGTTGGTTCCGCAGTCTGGTGCGCCGGCCTTTGCGCAACCCTCGGCGCCCTGGTCGATCTCACGAGAAGTTGAAGCGCCCTTGGCCGACTGACTTGGCGTTACCGGCGGCATCGCCTGCCGCGCATGCTCGGCCTCCAGCGCGGCCAGGTCGATCGGCTCGCCCTCGAAGGCGAAGCTGCTGGCCACGAGGCGCGGAATCGACGCCCAGCGCCTCCGGTGCTTCTCCTCGGGCGACAGTGCGCGCCAGCGGGCGACGACCCTTTGCCAATCTTCCACTTCAACCCCTTGCTTGGATCATGGGCTCGACTGTGGCATGCGCCAGGTTCACCAGATGACCCTGCGCAACCCAGTTTGCCTGTCATTCCATCCAGCCCATCAGTCCTACCCAACCTCTGCCCCAGCCCTACTCCTCCTCCATCTGCCGCAGCCCCTCGCGCAGCCTGCGGCGCACCTCGTCGGCCAGTTCGTCGGGCCACAGCACCTGCACGTCGGGCATGTGGCGCAGGATGTCCATCACCAGTTCGCGCGGATCGGCGCAGGGCAGGTCCAACAGCCAACTGCCATCGGGCTCGTGCCGACCGCGCTGCTGCGGGTGCCAGCGCTCTGCGGCTGGGCGGCACACAAAGCGAATCGAATCCACGCAGTGTGGCCCGATCCATCACGCCTGCCGAGTGCAGGCCCTTGGCCGTGTCATGCACGGCGGCAAGGATGGATGCGCGCGGCTGACGCACCGGCTCCGCCCTGGATTGGCGCGCCTATGCCGTGCTGCCTCTTACACGGGCTGCGTCACTGCACGGCCGAGACAGAAATTTGACCGGCGCCGCTGGCGGTCTGCCCTGGGCGGATCAAGATTTCCACGTCTTGGTTCAGTGCGGTGAGGAACGCCAACAGGCGCTCTACCGAGAACTGATCGAGCCGGTAGTTCTTCAGCGCCGAGACCTTCGGCTGCGCAATGTGCAGCAGCAGGGCGGCTTCGCGCTGCTTCAGCTTGCGAACCTTGAGCAGGTTGTTGACGGCGAGCGCCAGGCGCGTCTTGGTCTGCCGATCTGCCGCGTCGGGATAGCCGAGGTCGGCGAATACGTTCGCGCTGCCACGAGTGGTAGCAATCTCGTGCTTTGTGTTCATGGTGTCCACTTGCTCTCGTAATCCTGTTGCGCGCGTTTCAGGCGTTGCCCAATTGGCTTCACGTCTTCCTGCGGCGTCTTGATGCCTGACTTCGACTTCTTCTGGAAGGCGTGTAGGACATAGACCACACCCGCGAAGCGCACCGTGTAAACCGCGCGATAGGTGTCGCCGCGATGATCCTCGACCAGTTCAAAGACGCCAGGGCCGTCGCCTTTTCAGGGCTTGGCGTGTGGATGCTTGGCGCCCAATTGGGCCAGGCCAAGCGCATAGCCCATGTCCGACTGAACCTCCACCGGAAAGCTCAAATAGTCCTTCTTCGCGGACCCGACCCAATGCAGAGCCTTCTCACGAGGTATGCCGCGCAGCAGATCAGTCACAGCGAAGAATATACCAACTGAGGGATAAGCAGACAAGGCAAATCTTGGGCGTCCCTGGTCGCGGCAGACCGCCAGCAGCCCAGGTGCTGCGCGTTGCGCAGCCGGCCACGCTGAATCCCCTGGTAGCCCTCGGCGACCTCCAGCCGCCGACTCGCGCTGGCTGGACCCACAAGCCCACAAAGGCCAACGGGCTAGCCCGTTGCGGAGCTAACCCGTTGATTTCAATGCTGCGGCTGGCAGGAATCGAACCCACGACCCCTTGGTTCGTAGTTCTGCCATCCAGCCTAAGTGTTTGATTTTATTGACCATTGGTGCCGTCCATTGCACCGGCGTTGCACTGATTTTTACAGGCGTTCGCAGACCAGTCCCTCAATTTCCCGCCACCGCGTGGCGGCGCTACGCTTGCCGTGCGGCACGCGCTCTGGGCGAGTCCCTGCTGATGGCCGCCTGGCTGCCCGCGATGTTTGGCATGAGTCCGAGCGACCGTTCGGTGATGCGCGGCGGCCGTTCGAAACCGGGGGAACTTCAGTGGGCAGACCGCCGGGGCTTCTTGGCTGCCTTGCGTGAACCGATCACACGCGAGCATTTTGTCTTTTGAGGTTTGGGCTCTCTATGCCTGGCTCGCGCTCGTCTGGCGCTCCGGCGACCACTCGACCATCTCCTGCGCGATGAACTGAGCCAGCGGAACAATGTCCCCGGCTACGCTTGCGGCTTCCAGGGCCTTCATATACGCATCGCGCCTGGACACCCGGACGACGGTCCAGGGGTAGCCGCCTGACGCCAGCAGGGTGTTCATCAGGAATCGCCCGATTCGCCCGTTGCCGTCAAAGTAGGGGTGGATGAATACGAACATGTGATGCCCGAGCACGGCGCGCACGCAGGCCTGCGGCTCATCGCGCAGCAGATCCCACAGCGCCTCAAGCGAGTCGAGGATGGCTTCACGCGGCACCGGCGTATGCATCGAGTTGCGGATAAAAATGGGGCCCCGCCGATACCCGGCCAGTTGCCCGCGCTCGACGATGCCTGCAGCAACCGAAGGTCCGAACAGCTCCCCGTACCAGTCGTGGTGTTCCCGGCCAACGACCGCGCTTGCGGGTTCGCCGCCCAGCACCTTGGCGATACTGTTCTTGACGGCGCGGAAGGCCTGGAAGTAGCCGCGCGCGGCCAGCGCGTCCCTGGTCTTGTTGTGCCCGGGATCGCCGTCTGGGTCCCATTCGCCGCGCGCTACCCGCTCGATGAGGTCGTCGGTAACCCGATACCCTTCGATGGACAGCGAGTTGTAGGCGTCCGAGACGTAGCGTTCCTCGACCTGCGTGAGGTAGTCATCCACTGTGCCCTGCAGGCCCAGCGCCGGCGGGAACGCCGCAATGATGTCCTGGCGCCACCCCGCCCACATGGAGCGCAGCCGCAGCACGTAGGGTGAGCGCTCCCGCGACGGCTCGAGCGAAGGCTGGGGCATCAAGAACGGATTCACCGGCTTGAGCGTGACCTTCAACTGCGCGAACGCCTTGATGATCCGGTCGGCGTCATCATGGCGTTTGACGAACTCGAAGGCGCCTGCCAGCCGGGCGGCCGCGGTGACCATCGTGTCGCCGGCCAGCAAGGTGGTCAGCAGCTCGGATGCATTGCGCACCATGGCAAGCGCGATTTCGGCCTCACGTGGGTTGTTCACGAAGAACTGCGGCCCGGTCATGCACAACGCCTCTGACAGCGGCCAGACCTGTAGCCCGCGAACCTCTTCGCGCGAGGGTGGCACGTTCTTCGGCGCTGCGTAGACAAGCAGCGAGGTGCCCAATGGCAGCTCGACTTTGGAGGTGCCGCTCTCGATGGTGACGCAAGTGACCTGCCGCGCAACGGTGGTGTTGCCTGTGTGCAGCAGCAGCGAGGCCTCGGGATTCAGGCAGTAGCGCTTGCCAAACCGCTTGCCCAGGTAGCCTGAAACGAACGCCCAAAACGTTGCGTACCAGGAGGTCGTGTCGCCAGCGCGGTCACTGGGGTTGCCGCAGACGTACCAGCCCTTCACGATGGGGCGCAGGAAGCCCGTGTCGACAAGCTGCGCGCGGTGTTCTTCGGTCAGGTCGCCTGACTCGACAACGCCCTGGTGCTTCTCTTGAAGCCGCTTGAGGACGCGGAGCGCAGCGGCCAGTTCTGGGTTGCCTTTTTTTTTGCTGGTGGTGCGGGCATGGATTTACTCTGTTATTGCCCTGAAGTTTACTATGGTATCCAGACCCTATTTTGCGCTGCTATCAACAAAAAATCCACTCTGCTATCCGTCGGAAATTTGCTCTGTCATCGCCACGCTGGAGCCGACAAGCGCCCCAACTGAATCGCGGTAGCGTAGGCATCTGGCCGGCGTTCAAAAAAATCCGACCAATTCGTCAAGCGCGTCTACCACCAGGCGGGATTTGAAACCCAGACATCCAGAAAGACTAAAGGGTCAGTAGGCGCTAACCTACTGACCCTCGTCTTTACTGGTGCGGCTGGCAGGAATCGAACCCACGACCCCTTGGTTCGTAGCCAAGTACTCTATCCAGCTGAGCTACAGCCGCAAAGCCTAGCAGTATAGCAGCGGCGCTGGGGTGGCTTGTAGTCGCGGGCGGTCAATCGATCTGCGCGGCCTGACGTTCGCAGTCGGCGGCGCGGGCCTCGTCGCCTTCTTCGCGCGCCAGGGCGGCCAGGGCGCGCCAGGCGCGGCGGCGGATGCGCGGCTCCAGCAGGGCGTTGCCGGCAGCTTGTTCGAGTGGCCGGCGGGCCTTGCCCCAGAGTTGACGCTCGGCCAGGGCGGCACCGATGGCGCCCTGCACCGCGGCTTCGGCGGGGTAGCTGCGCTGGGCGGCTTCGAGGCGCGGCAGCCACTCGGGACCGATGCCGGCGCAGGCGTCGAACAGCGCCAGGGCGACCTGGGCACGGCCTTCGGCACCCAGCCCTTCGAGCCGTTCCCAGAGCGGGCGCAGCCATTGGCGGGCGTCCTCGCTGGCGTCCAGGCTGGCGGCGCGGCGGGCGGCACGGGCGACCACAACCGGGTCGCGCTGGTCGGCAGGGTCAAGCTGCTGCCAGACCCGGCGAAGCTGCTCGGCGTCGTGGGCCTGGTCCAGGGTTTCGGCCGCCAGCGAGCGCAGTAGACCCTGGGCGGCGGCGGGCGAGAAGGCCTGGTGGTTGGCCAGCAGGTGGGCGGTGTGCAGCGCATCGGTCGGCCGGTGCAGCATGCGGGCGGCTTGCAGCTTCAGCCGCAACGCCTGGACGCGGCGTGCCGCGCCGGGCGGCAACTCGGCCAGCAGGGCTTCGGCGCGCTGGCCGTCGCGGTCGTCCAGCGCCCATTCGGCGGCCAGCAGGCGGGCACCTTCGTCGATCGCCGACGCGCCTCGCCGCGTCGGCGCCAGCGCCAGCGCCAGGGCCGTGTCGCGGCGGCTGCGGTCTTGCAGACGGTGCAGGCTGCCGGCGGCCAGCAACTGCGCCAGGCGGCTGAATGCCGGGTCGTTGTGCAGCTCCGGCGCCTCGACATGCAGGCTGATGGCCCGGGTGGCGGCCTTCTGCGCCCGGGTGTAGCGGCCGGCAAAGTATTCGGCCAGGGCCTCGCGCAGCGCCGCCTGGGCACCACGCTCGACCCGCAATGCCCGCCACTGGCGCGCCCGCCGGGGCAGGCCGACCAGCGACTCGACGCCTTGGGCCGCAGTCACCATCGCAAAGCCAATGCCGAGCGCGGCGAGGATGAAGAAGTTCAGCGACAGGTCGGTACGCCAGCCGGCCCAGTAGATGCTGACCAGGCCGTCGTTGTCGCCCAGGGTCAGGGCCAGGACCACCGCCACGGCGAACAGCAGCACCAACCAGATGACGTTGCGCATGGCTTGGCGGCGGTGGCGTTGCGCGTCGGGCCGGCGGCGCTGGCTCAGCGGCCGGACTGGACCGCCTGGACAGCCGCCAGCGTCTCATCGGGCCGGGGCAGCGAGACCTGGCGGGCCTGGGTCGTGACCTGGCGCACCAGATCGGCCGACACCACCACCCGGCGCGAGCTGCGGTCAAAGTAGCGGTCGAGCGCGGATTGGGCGTCGCGCAGATCGCTCTGGGCGATGTCGAACTGGCGCGACAGCAGCGCCAGCCGGGCATTGAGCAGGCGCAGCTTCAGGTTCTCGCGCAGGAACCAGGCCTGCTCGGGGGCGATCAGCATCGCCTCCGGGCTGTCGATGCGGGTCACGCGAACGAGGCTGCGGACCTCGGTCCAGACCCGGTCGCCAACGCTGCGCCAACCCTCACGCAGCCATTGCAGCCAGGCGCCGGGGGCGGCAAGCCGGGCTTCGCCGGGCCGGCCGGCACTGGCGCCGCCGGCTGGGCCGACAGCCGTGGGTGGCGCTGCGGCGGGATTGCCGGCGCCGCCTTGGCGCTCGGGCTGCGAAAGCATTGGCAGCTCATCGACCAAGCGCACCGCCTCGTCGAGCTTGATCGTCAGGCTGGCGATGTCGGTGACGGCGACGGCGCGGACCCGGTCGATGTCGCGCGCCAGGGCTCGGCGCACCCGCTCCAGCCGCGGTTGGTTCATCCGCGAGAGCCGCTCCTCGGCCTGGCGCAGCGCTGCGGTCATGGGCTCGGCGCTGCCGGTGATGGCGCTTTGCTGGATCGAGACACGGATCGCCGAATCGATGTCGGCGAGCACGTTTTCATCGCGCGAGCGCGAGAGTTGCTGGATCAGGTCTTCGAGCTGGCTGCGCTGCAACACCGTCTCGGCGACCCGGCCTTCGAGCAGCGCCAGCTTGGCCTCGGAGGCATGGGCCAGCTCCTGCGCCTGCTTGGCCATCGCGTGGGCCTCGATCACCTGGCTCTGGCTGTCTTGCTGGCGCCGCACCAGCTCTTGCTCGAGCGTGCGGATCCGCTGCTGGCTGAGCAGCACCAGGGTCAGGCTGACGACGCTGATGGCGCCGACCATGGCCGCGCCGACGATCCAGGCGTTGCCCGAGAGCATTGTCCGGGCCGGGGGTTGGGCCGGTGCCTGGGTGCCGGACTCGGCCGCCAGCGCTGCCGGAGGCGCCACAGCAGCGGGCACGGCCGGCTCGTCCGGGGCGTTGGCGGGGTGGTCGGTCACGGTGGCCAAGATTGTATCGACCGGGTCAGCGCCGAGGCCACCGCCTGCGGCGTCGGCAAGGCCTCCAGCACCTGGCCAAATCCGGCCCGAGTCGCCGCGTCGGCGATGCGCCCATGGGTGGCGATGGCGCGGCTGGCGGACCAGTCCGCGGCGGGCGCCAGCAACCGCAGATTGCGCAGCGCCTGGCTGCTGCTGAACAGCCAGACATGGCCCTGCGGCGCGGCCAGCGCCTGGGCCAGCCGTTGCTGCTCGGCTGCCTGCCAGGCGGGCAGGACGCGGCGGTAGGCGGTGACGAAATCCAGGCCAGCGCCGACGCCGCGCAACTGCTCGGCAAGCCAGTCGCGGCCACCCTCGCCGCGCACCACCAGGACCGACGCGCCGGCCCAATCGCGGCGCCGCGCTTGCAGGCAGCGCCAGAGCGCCTGGCTGTCGAACTGACCCAGCTCGGCCGGCGGGCTGACGATCAGCGCCGGCGACACACCGGCGGCGGCCAGGGCGCTGGCGGTGCCGGGCCCGGTGCTGCCGGCCAGCAGCCGGTCCGGCCAGGCTGGCGCATCACTGGGCCGCTGGGCGAAGTACTGTTGTACCGCGCTCGGGCTGACCAGCACCACCAGGTCCCGCGCCGCCAGGCCGCGCCAGGACCGGGCCACCGCCGCCGGATCGGGCGCGGCGCTGATCGCCAGCAAGGGCAACGCGGCCGCTTCCACCCCCAGCGTCGACAGCCGGGCCAGCCATTCATCGGCCTGCGGCTGCGGCCGCGTGACCAGCAGCATGGGCGCGCTCAGCCGGCAGCGCCTGCCAGGTAGGCCTGGGCGCCTTGCGCCTGCAACTGGGCGGCCAGCGCCTGGCCCAAGGCCGTGGCGGCGGCGTCGTCGGCCGGCCGGCTGCTGAGCCGGGCACGCAGCAGGGGCCGCGACAGCGACTGCGCATCGCCCAGCGTCGCCTCCAGCAGCAGGCTGTCGCCGTGCCACTGGCCATGGGCGGCCAGCGGCATGCTGCAACTGCCGCCCAGGCTGCGCGAGACCGCGCGCTCGGCCTGGCAGGCCAGCCAGGTCGGTGGGTGATTGAAGCGGGCCAGCGGCTCAAGCAAGCCGCCGGCATCGGCGCGAACCTCGATCGCCAGCGCGCCCTGGCCGGCGGCCGGCAGCATCTGCGCGACCGAAAAATGGCTGCGGATGCGCCCGGCCAGGCCCAGCCGGACCAACCCGGCGGCGGCCAGCACGATCGCGTCCATGGCGCCTTCGTCGAGCTTGCGCAGCCGGGTGTCGAGGTTGCCGCGCAGCGGCAGGATGTTCAGATCGGGCCGCTGTTGCAGCAATTGCGCCGCCCGGCGCAGGCTGGAGGTGCCGACGCTGGCACTCTCAGGCAAATCCGCCAGGCTGGCAAAGCGGTTCGACACCCAGGCGTCGCGCGGGTCCTCGCGCGGCAGCACGGCGGCCAGCACGAAGCCTTCTGGCAGCGTCATCGGCACATCCTTGAGCGAATGCACCGCCAGTTGCGCCCGGCCCTCGGCCAGGGCCGTCTCCAGCTCCTTGACGAACAGGCCCTTGCCGCCGACCTTGGACAGCGCCCGGTCGAGGATCTGGTCACCTTGGGTGGTCATGCCCAGCAGGCCAACCTGCCAGCCCAGGCCGTCCTGCAGCAGGCCACGCACATGTTCGGCCTGCCACAGCGCCAATCGGCTCTCTCGGGTGGCGATCAGGACCTGTGGCATCGTGGCCCGATTATCGCAAGGGGTGGGCGGCGGCCCGCGCCCTGCCGGCCCAACCTGCCCAACCCGCCCAACCTGCCTGGACCCGCCATGCCCTCTGCACCGGCCGCCGCCCCAAAGCGGGGCGCGACAGCCCAAACCCGTGCGCGGCCGCGCACCGCCAAGCCCAGCGCGACGCCAACTGGCGGCGCTGCGGCGGCGAAGAACAAGCCGCTGGTCGACGACATCCGATTGCTAGGCCGCTTGCTCGGCGAGGTGATCCGCGAGCAAGAAGGTGCGGCCGCGTTTGCCCTGATCGAGCAGGTGCGGCAGTTGTCGGTGGCCTTCAGGCTGAAGAAAGACGCCCGTGCCGGCCAGGCGCTGGACCGGCTGCTGAAGAACCTGAGCAACGACCAGACGGTCAGCGTGATCCGCGCCTTCAGCTACTTCTCGCACCTGGCCAACATTGCCGAGGACCAGCACCATGTGCGCCGCCGCCTGCACCACGAGCGCCAGGGCCATCTCGCCGAGGGCTCGCTGGCGCTGAGCTTCCAACGCCTGCACAAGGCCGACATCCGCGACACCCAGATCGCCGCCACGCTGGCCCGCGCCTACATCGCCCCGGTGCTGACCGCCCACCCGACCGAGGTGCAGCGCAAGAGCATCCTCGACGCAGAGCGCGCGGTGGCGTGGTTGATCGGCCAGCGCGAGGCGCTGCACACGCCGCGTGAGCTGGCCGAGAACGAGCAGGCGCTGCGCGGGCGCATCACCCAACTCTGGCAGACGCGGATGCTGCGCAACACCAGGCTCAGCGTCGGCGACGAGATCGAGAACGCGCTGTCTTACTACCACAGCACCTTTTTGCGCCAGATCCCCAGGCTGTACCGCGAGATCGAGGCGCTGTTGCCCGGCCAGACGGTGCCGCCATTCCTGCGCATGGGCGGCTGGATCGGCGGCGACCGCGACGGCAACCCGAATGTCAGCGCCGCCTCGCTGCGCCTGGCGCTGGCCCGGCAGGCCGAGGTGGCGCTGCGTTTCTACTTGACCGAGCTGCATGAGCTGGGTGCCGAGCTGTCGATCTCGCACAGCCTGGCGCCGGTCACGCCGGCACTGCTGGCGCTGGCCGAGCGCTCAGGTGACCTCAACCCGCACCGCCAGGACGAGCCCTACCGCCGGGCGCTGATCGGCATGTACTCGCGCACCGCCGCCACCTTGCAGGCGCTGACCGGCACCCAGGCGCTGCGCCATGCGGTGGCGCCAAGCTCGGCCTATGCCTTGCCGGAAGAACTGCTGGCCGACCTGGCGGTGGTCGAGGCCAGCCTGCATGCCCACCATGCCGCCGCGCTGGTCTCGGCCCGCCTGGCGCCGCTGCAACGCGCGGTGCAGGTGTTCGGCTTTCACCTGGCCACCATCGACCTGCGCCAGAGCTCGGACAAACACGAGGCGGTGCTGGTCGAACTGCTGCGGGTGGCCAGGCTGCACACCGACTATGCGGCGCTGGACGAGGCCCAGCGCCGCGCCCTGCTGCTGGGCCTGCTCAACGACGCCCGGCCCTTGCGGGTGCGTGGCGCGGCCTACTCCGATCTGGCGCTGGGCGAACTGGCGATCTTCGAGGCCGCCGCCGAGCTGCTGGCGCGCCATGGCCGGCAGGCGCTGCGCCACTGCATCATCAGCCACACCGAGTCGGTCAGCGATCTGCTGGAGCTGCTGCTGCTGCAAAAAGAATGCGGGCTGCTGCGCGGCACCCTGGACGACCACAGCGCCGTCGCCGACCTGATCGCGGTGCCGCTGTTCGAGACAATCGCCGACCTGAGCCAGGCCGAGCCGATCATGCGCGCCTACTGCGCCCTGCCCGGCATCCTGGCGCTGCTGCAGCGCGGCCATGGTGACGGCAGCGACGTCAGCGGCGGCGGCGGCGAGCAGGACATCATGCTCGGCTACAGCGACAGCAACAAGGACGGCGGCTTCTTCACCAGCCACTGGTCGCTGTACCAGGCCGAGCTGGCGCTGGTCGGGCTGTTTGCGCCGCTGCAGGCCAGCCACGGCATCCGGCTGCGGCTGTTCCACGGCCGCGGCGGCAGCGTCGGCCGTGGCGGCGGCCCGAGCTACCAGGCGATCCTGGCCCAGCCGCCGGGCACGGTCAACGGCCAGATCCGGCTGACCGAACAGGGCGAGGTGATCGGTTCCAAATATGCCCACCCCGAGATCGGCCGGCGCAACCTTGAGCTGCTGGTGGCGGCGACCCTGGAGGCGACGCTGCTGAACCCGGCCGCAACCCAGGCCGCGGCCCTGCCGCCGCCCTTCATGGCTGCAGCGGCGCAGATCAGCCAGGCCAGTTGCGCCGCCTACCGCCAACTGGTCTATGGCACGCCCGGCTTCGTCGACTACTTCTTCGCCGCCACCCCGATCCGCGAGATCGCCGAGCTGAACATCGGCTCGCGCCCGGCGATTCGCCCCAAGGACGGCAAGGCCAGCCGGGCGATTGAAGACCTGCGCGCCATCCCCTGGAGCTTTTCCTGGGGCCAATGCCGGGTCGCCCTGCCGGGCTGGTACGGCGTCGGCCTGGGTGTCGAGGCCTTCCTCGGCCAAGGCCCTGAACGCCCGCGCCGGCTGGCCTTGCTGCAGCGCATGCACCGGCGCTGGCCGTTCTTCAGCACCCTGCTGTCGAACATCGACATGGTGCTGGCCAAGAGCGACCTGGGCCTGGCGGCGCGCTACGTCGAACTGGTCGAGGACAAGCGCCTGGGCCGGCGCATCTTTGCCATGATCCGCGCCGAGGCCGAGCGCACCCAGGCCGCGCTGGCGGCGATCACCGGCCAGACGACGCGGCTTCAAAGCAACCCGGCCCTGGCGCGGTCCATCGAGCACCGCTTTCCCTACCTCGACCCGCTCAACCACCTGCAGGTCGAGCTGATGCGCCGCTATCGGCACCGGGTCGAAGGCGATCCGGCCAACGAGCGGATCCAGCGCGGCATCCATTTGTCGATCAATGGCATCGCGGCGGGTTTGCGCAACACCGGCTGAGCCGGGCCAGCGGCGGCCGGCCAGCGCCATCCCAGGCGCATTCCCGATTGCCAAGCGGGGGCGTTTCCGTTAGCTTGGCCGAACGCCGCGCGCCGGTGCCGGCGGCACAAAACCCTGGAGACCGCAATGAAGGAACAGACCCCTGGCCTGCCCGCAACGGCGCAAGCCACCTCATCGGCAGAGCGCCGCCGAATCCTGGTCACGGCGGCGGCAGGCGCGGTCGGCGGCCTGCTGCTGTTGCCGCAAGGCGCCAGGGCGCAGGCCGGCGTCAGCGCCAACGAAATCCGCATCGGCAACACCACCTCGTTGAGCGGCCCGGTGTCCGCCCTGGGGACAATCGCGCGGGCGCAATCGGCCTACTTCAAGTTGGTCAACGACGCCGGTGGTATCGCCGGGCGCAAGATCAACTTCATCTTCTACGACGACGGTTTCAACCCCGCCAAGACCGCCGAGATGGCGCGCAAGCTGATCGAGCAGGACGAGGTCGCGCTGCTCTTCGGCAACCTCGGCACCGGGCCGAATTCGGCGATCGTCAAGTACGTCAACCAGCTCGGCGTGCCGCACCTGTTCCTGTCGGTCAATGGCGACAAGTGGACCGACACCAAGGCCAACCCCTGGTCCATGCCGTTTGCCCCCAGCGGCCGGGTCGAATGCCAGGTCGCGCTCAAGCACACCATGGCGACCAAGCCCGACGCCAAGTTCGCGATCCTCTACCAGAACGACGACTTCGGCCGTGACTATGTGGCCGGCGCCAAGGACGTGCTCGGCGCCAAATACGACAGCCAGGTCAAGGCGATGTCCTACGAGGTCACCGACACCACGCTGGACTCGACCCTGATCCAGTTGCTGTCCAGCCCGATGGATGCGCTGGTCTCGGGCGTGACCGGCAAGTTCGGCGCGATGTCGATCCGCCGCGCCAGCGAGCTGGGCTTCAAGGGCAACCACTACATCGCCACCGGCGTGTCGTCGGTGCAGGGCATCTTGATCCCGGCCGGCATCGAGCATGCCACCGGCGTGATCAGCACCGTCTACGGCAAGGACCCGAGCGACCCCGGCCTGGTCGACGACCCGGGGATCAAGGCCTACAAGGCCTTCATGGCCAAGTACTACCCCGAGGGCAACCCCGACGACTTCTACAACGGCTACGGCTACATGACGGCGATGGTGATGACGCGGGTGCTGCAGCAGTGCAACGGCGACTTCTCACGCAAAAGCATCATGGCCCAGGCCAACAACCTCAAGGACCTGGAGAACCCGATGCTGCTGCCCGGCATCCGGCTCAACACCAGCCCGACCGACCACCGGCCGATCAAGCAGATGCAGATGCAGCGCTTCGACGGCAAGCGCTGGCAGCGCTTCGGGCCGATCTTCGAGGGCTCAAACGTTTGAACTGGCCGCTGGCCGGCGCGGCAGGCGCCGGCAAGGAGGGCGATCGAATCCCCATGCGCCTGGGCCGGCGACCAATCCGCCAGGTCAAGACTGCGCGCGGCGCCCGGCAAACACACCCACACGACCGGCTCGCGCCCTGGTACGACCCCAGCGCGGTGCGGATCAAGCAGTAGCGGGCGGGTTCACGGCGCCAGGGCCCGCGCCGCGCCCCGGGTACGACACGCCCAGCCCGGCGCGCGCGTCCTGCTCGATGCCGTAGCTCGGCACCGGGTAGCGCAGGCCGTTGCCGGCCAGGGCGCGCATCCCGGCGATGGCCTGCGGCAACATCGCTGGCGGCAGCGCCATCAGCATCTCGTCGTCGAGCACGCCGCCGTATCGGCGCTCGGCAAAGCAGGGGATGGACAGGCTGGGCTGGCGGGTCGACAGCGCCCGGCCCCAGGAATCGGCACACGACGATTCGCCGACGAAGCCCCAGTCGAAGCGCTTGTAGCCCGACCACTGCAGCCCGTTGACGAAGTACATCATCGCCCCGGGCGTGGCGTAGAACAGCGCGATGTCGGGTGGCGCCAGCCGGCCGCTGGCCAGCGGCGATATCGCCAGCGCCTCGAACCGACCCGCCGGCACGACCGGCATCGCCGCCTGGTGGGCGGCAGCGTCGGCCGGGGTGGCGAACCACACCCCGACCATGGGCGCGCCTGACCGCCAGGTGGCGTCCTGCGCGCACAGGCCGACCACTGCGCGGCACTGATCGCCGACCAGATCGGCGGCGGTCACGCCCATGGTGCGGCCAAGCCGGGCGGTCTGGGCCACCAACTGGTCGAGCGTGTGCACCGCAGTCGGGCGGCGGATGCGCGGGATCGCCTGCATCTCGGCCACGCGCTCGAACAGCTTCATGCCGAAGGGCGGGTGGCGCAAGCGCAGCAGTTGCTCCAGCGTGGCCGAGAGCAGCGGCAGGTCAAGGTCGGGTGTTGTCATGGTCGGATCCGGCGGCAGTGGTCGGTCCAGTCTGCCACCAGCGCCGCAGGTGCAAGCAGATGGGCATTGACTAACATCGGCCGATGAGCTCCCCGCTGCGCATCCTTGGCATAGACCCCGGCCTGCAACGCACCGGCTTTGGCAATCGCCGCCGCTGCGCGGCTTCACTCGGGCTTTGCCCGCATGAGCGCTCGCCGAAGCCGTCCCACCGCCTCGCAACCTGGAGCCAAGCGCCGTGCGCATCCTCGGCATAGACCCCGGCCTGCAACGCACCGGCTTTGGTGTCGTGGATGTCGAGGGGGCGCGGCTGAGCTATGTGGCCAGCGGCACCATCAGCACGCTCGAAGCGCCGCGCGGCAACCTGCCGCTGCGGCTGAAGCTGATCGTCGAGGGCGTGGCCGAGGTGATGCAGCGCTACCAGCCGCAGGCGGCGTCGGTCGAGATCGTGTTCGTCAATGTCAACCCGCAGAGCACCCTGCTGCTCGGCCAGGCCCGTGGCGCGGCACTCGCCGCCCTGGTGCAGGGCAGCAACCTGGCGGTGGCCGAGTACACCGCGCTGCAGATGAAGAAGGCGATCGTCGGCCACGGCATGGCGACCAAGCCGCAGGTGCAGGCGATGGTGATGCGCCTGCTCAAGCTGCCCGGCCTGCCCGGCAAGGACGCGGCCGACGCGCTTGGCCTGGCGATCACCCATGCCCATGCGGCGCGGCACTTTGCGGTCATTGCCCAGGCCACGCCGCTGGCCCGGCGCAGCCATGCCCAGTACAAGGGCAGCCGCACCTACTAGGGCAGCCGCACCTACTGACAGAACGCCTTCCTGGCTACGATCACAGGCCCCACGCTTTCAGCCTCCACAGGACACCATGACCGAACCCATCGCCAGCCAGTGGATTGACATCAAAGACGCCGGTTCGGCCTACCTGGCGCTGCCGCCCGGCGGGCGCGGGCCAGGCCTGCTGCTGTTGCAGGAGATCTTCGGCGTCAATGCCCATATCCGCAGTGTCGCCGAGCAGTACGCGCTGGCCGGCTTCGTGGTGCTGGCGCCGGATGTGTTCTGGCGCGACGCGCCGCGGATCGAACTGGGCTATGAAGGGCAGCAGCGCCAGCGGGGCATCGCCCTGGCCGGTACGCTCAAGCCCGAGACGCTGGTGGCCGACCTGCGGGCCTGGGTCGCGGCATTGCGCGCCCGGCCCGAGTCGGCGGCGCGCAAGCTCGGCGCGATCGGCTATTGCCTGGGTGGCCGCCTGGCCTACCTGGCCGCTGCACATGCCGGCGTCGACGCCGCCGTGGCCTACTACGGCGGCGGCATCCACCAGCAGTTGGCGCTGGTGCCAGCGATCGGCTGCCCGATGCAGTTCCACTACGCCGGCCAGGACGACAACATCCCGCCGGCAGCGGTGCAGGCGGTGCGCGAGGCCTTTGCCGACAAGCCCGCCCAGGTGCTGGAGTACCCCGGCACCCAGCACGGCTTCAACTGCTGGGCACGCGCCAGCTACGACGCCCCGGCGGCCGCCTTGGCGCTGGGCCGCAGCCTGCAGTTCCTGGCGCAGACGTTGTTCTGAGTGGCGGCGGGCCGCTGCTGCCCGCTGCGGGCGATCAGAACCAGATCGCCCACAGGCCCTGGGCGACGCGGGTGAAGATGTAGATGTCAAAGGTCGCCAGGGCGATTGCCACGCACCAGCGGTAGAGCAGCTTGGCGCGGATCAGCGGCACCGGCTCGCCGGTGCTGACATGCAGGCCGAGGAACAGCGCGGCCGTCAGCCCGGTACAACCGAGCAACACCGCCGCGATCCACAGGAAGATCTTCATTTGCGGGTGATCGGTTGGCGGCGCCGCGGACTAAAGCAGCACGGCCAGGCGTTCGAGGATCAGCACGCCGAAGAAGCTCAACGCGGCGATTAATGCCCACTTGAGGATGGTCCAGCCGCGTCGGCGCCACAGCGGCGCGCCGGTGGCCACGTACATCGCCAGGCAGAGCACGCTGGCCAACAGCAGCAGGCCGAACAGCAGTCTGAACAGCAGCATCGCGGCAATCCCTACCAGGCCGGCGCCAACTCGGCAAAACCGGCGGGCGCCTGGGCGGCATCGGCAAAGCTGACCAGTTCCCAGGCGTCTGGGTCGGCCAGCCAGGTCCGCAGCAGCAGGTTGTTCAGCGCATGGCCGCTCTTGAACGCGGTGTAGGCGCCGAGCAGCGGGTGGCCGGCGTTGTACAGGTCGCCGATGGCGTCGAGGATCTTGTGCTTGGCGAACTCGTCGTCATAGCGCAGGCCGCCGGCATTGAGCACCTTGACATCGTCGAGCACGATCGCGTTGTCCATCGCCCCGCCCAGCGTCAGGCCGCGCGCGCGCATCGCCTCCACGTCCTTGCTGAAGCCGAAGGTGCGGGCCCGGGCGATGTCGCGCTTGTAGCGCCCCGAGCCCATGTCGAACTCGACCCGCTGGCCGGTGGCATCGACCGCCGGGTGGTCAAAGCCGATCTCGAACCCGAGCTTGAAGCCGTGGTACGGCTCCAGCCGGGCCCACATCTGCCGCGCGCCTTCGCCCTGGCGCACCTGCACCGCCTTCTTGACGCGCAGGAAGCGCTTGGGGGCATCTTGCAGCGCGATGCCGGCGCTTTGCAGCAGGAACACGAAGCTCGCGGCCGAGCCGTCGAGGATAGGCACCTCGTCGGCGGTGATGTCGACCACCAGGTTGTCCAGCCCCAGGCCACAGCAGGCCGACATCAGGTGCTCGATGGTCCGCACCTTGGGCGCGCCGGGATCGCCGCCGACCGAGATGGTCGAGGCCATGCGGGTGTCGCTGACGGCACCGGGGCGGACCACGATCTCGGCCGGCACGCCCAGGTCGACCCGGCGGAACATGATGCCGGTGTCGACCGCAGCCGGCTTGAGCGTCAACTCCACCTTCTGCCCGCTGTGCATGCCCACACCGACAGCGCGGGTGATCGACTTGAGGGTGCGCTGGCGCAGCATGGGCGCTATTTTGGCAGCTTGCCCCGGACCTGCCTGGCGGCGCCGGCAGTGCAAACCCCAGGGCGCCGGGCGTCGGGCCGCAGCCAAGATCGACAGCCGCGATCCCCAGCCCCGCCATGCCCCAAGACACTGCGCTGCCGACCCTGCTCCAGGCCCTGGCCGGCGAGCTGTCGGCTGGCGGCGGCGAGGTGCAGAACCTGCATCGGCTCTCGGGTGGCGCCAGCCAGGACACCTGGGCCTTCGACCTGGCCATGGCCCCGGGCGCCGTCAGGCCGCTGGTGCTGCGCCGCACACCACCGGGCACGGCCCAGCGCAGTGGCAGCAACGCCGGGCTGGAGGCCGAGGCCGTCCTGATCGCGCTGGCCGGGGCGGCCGGCGTGCCGGTGCCGCCGCTGGTCCTGCGCCTGCGCGCCGAGCATGGCCTGGGCCAGGGCTTTGTGATGGGCCACCTGAGCGGCGAGACCCTCGGCCGGCGGATCGTCAGTGACCCCCGCTTCGCCCAGGCGCGGCAGGGCCTGGCGCGGCGCTGCGGCCAGGTGCTGGCGCAGATCCATGCCCTGCCGCGCGCGCGGCTGCCGGCTTTGCGCGAGGCCAACGCGGCGGGCGAACTGGCGCATTGCCGCGACTGGCACCGCAGCCTGGGCGCGGCGCGCCCGGTGTTCGCCCTGGCGCTGCGCTGGCTGGCCGAGCACTGCCCCGACGACAGCGTGGCGCTGGGCCTGGTCCATGGCGATTTCCGCACCGGCAACCTGATGGTCGATGAGGCCGGCCTGGCCGGCGTGCTGGACTGGGAACTGGCCCATCTCGGCGACGCCATGCAGGACCTGGGCTGGCTCTGCGTCAACTCCTGGCGCTTCGGTCGCGCCGAGCTGCCGGTCGGCGGCTTTGGCCGGCTGGACGAGTTGTTTGCCGGTTATGCCGAAGCCGGCGGCAGGGTCGATCCCGCCCGGGTCCATTGGTGGCAGGTGTTCGGCACCCTGCACTGGGGCGTGATCTGCGAAAGCATGGGCCAGGCCGGCACCGCCGCTGGCCAGCCGCAGATGGAAAAAGCCGCCATCGGCCGGCGCGCCTCCGAGGCCGAGATCGACCTGCTGCAACTCCTGGCACCGCGATGAACGACACCCCCACACCGGCCGAACTGCTGGCCGCCGTCAGCCGATTCCTGCGCGACGAGGCGATGCCCGCGCTCACAGGCGCCAGCGCCTACCAGGCCAGGGTCGCCGCCAACATGGTCGACATCGCCCGCCGCCAGATCGGGCTCGCGCCCGCCCAGGACGACGACGAGGCGCGGCGATTGCAGGCGCTGCTCGGCCAGGACCTGCCGCTGGCCGAAGCCAACCGCCGGCTGTGCGAGCAGATCAGCGCCGGCCAGTTGAGCCTGGCCTCGCCCGGTCTGGCCGAGCACCTCTGGCGCACCACCCTGGCCAAGCTGGCGGTCGATCAGCCCGGCTATGACAGCTACCGGCGCCAGCTTGACGCCGGCCGGTCGAGCGCGGCCGATGCCGAGCGCTGAACGCCGGCCCGGCGGCCTAGCGGCAGCGCCGCAAAATCACGACGCCCCGGCGGCCTGCCAGCGGCCGCGGCCGAACCCACCCAACCCCTTCATGACCAGGAGCATTCCGTGAAACTTGCCAACCTCAGCGCCGTCGTCACCGGCGGCGCCTCGGGCCTGGGCCTGGCCTGCGCCCGCCAACTGGTGGCGCGCGGCGTCTTTGTCGTCATCGCCGACCAGTCCGACCAGCATGGCAGCGCGGCAGCGGCCGAGCTGGGCGCCTCGGCCCGGTTCGTCCATGCCGATGTCCGCGACACCGAACAGATGAACGCGGTCTACGACGCCGCCGAGGCACTGGCGCCGCTGCGCGTGCTGATCCACTGCGCCGGCGTCGGCGGCCCGCTGCGGCTGGTCGAGAAAGACGGGCAGCCGGGCTCGCTGGAGAAGTTCGAGGCGATCCTGCGCATCAACCTGACCGGCACCTTCAACAGCCTGCGCCTGGCCGCCGCCCGGATGGCCCGGAACGAGCCGGTCGACGGCGAACGCGGCGCCTGCGTGCTCACCGCCTCGGTCGCCGCCTACGAAGGCCAGATCGGCCAGATCCCCTACGCCGCGTCCAAGGCCGGCGTCGTCGGCATGACCATCGTCGCCGCCCGCGACCTGGCCCAGCGCCTGATCCGCGTCTGCACCATCGCCCCGGGCATCTTCGACACCCCCCTGCTGGCGCGCCTGCCCGAGCCGGTGCGCGCCTC
This sequence comes from Burkholderiales bacterium, assembly GCA_025350145.1. GTDB lineage: Bacteria > Pseudomonadota > Gammaproteobacteria > Burkholderiales > Burkholderiaceae_C > Pseudaquabacterium. Next base: position 19,722 of record JANXYH010000142.1, read on the forward strand.
GCTGGGCGCCGCCGTGCCGCACCCGGCCCGCCTCGGCCAGCCCGACGAATTCGCCCTCACCGCCCTGCACATCCTCGAGAACCCGATGCTCAACGGCGAGACGATCCGGCTCGATGGCGCGATCCGGATGACGCCGAGGTGAGTGTGTCGACAACCAGGCGGGATTTGACAGTTGACTTTTTCACCTCTGGTGGCGGGTTGATCCAGGCGGCTGTAGGCATGGGCGGCAGTCGGGGCGCTGCCATTGCGCACCACGCGCTCGCACTGGCCCTGCGGGCAAGCCAGCATATCGGCCAGGCGCGACTCGACCAGCGCGCAAACCTCCTCATCCTGCCTGCCCGAACCCAGCGCAGCCATCAAATCAGCCTTCTGCGCTGGCGTCAGCCGCAGCACCGACACCAGCAACACCGTCATCTCGGCAGCGTTCATTGCAAGCTCCTGCGGCCCTCAACGCGGGGCGCTGAGGCAAGTGTCGCTGCCGTGTGACTCATGGAGTGAGCCTGTCACGAAGTAACGCGAAAAGAGCTGTCCCGAGGCCAACCTGGCTGGAACGATTTGAAGCCTTCAGCAGGTTTAAGACGTGTTTCAGTCGCTTTAAGGACAGAGCGCTTGGCAACGACGACATTGGGCATGTCCTGAATCCATGAACTGCCTCCCCCACCAAGGCCTGCCACCGACGCTTCGACCACCGAATATGTGCACCCGCAGCGTTGCCGAACCCATTGCCCACTGGCCTGACCTTGCTGGCCGCATATTTTGTGCGCTGGGTGCGGTCAAAGCGCTTGGTTTGCCGCCCCTGCATCTTGGCGGGCCTACGCCGCAACCCGCGCAGTGCGCGATTTTTGGGATCCGTGAACTCGATTGGGGCTTAGGTGGGCCTTCAGCCGCTGGCGCCTTGCGCGAACAACTGCTCATTCAGCCGTGCGAACGCCTTGGCCGCGCGGTCGTTGGCGCCCAGCCCCAGAATCAGCCTTCGCCCGCGCTCGATCAGCCGGCCAGCGCGGTAGGTCAGCTCCTGCATCACCGACTTCAGCCGCTTGCGCTTGGCCGCATGCTGTGCCGACACGTCCGAGCTCAGCGCTCTGTGGCTGGGCCACTGACCGCGCAACAGCGCCTCGACGATCCCCGGCACATGTTCGAACAGCACGAGGGTTCGACCAATCAGCCGCTGGCGCAGCTTCGGGCTCGACGGCAGCAGACGAATGCCCAGCGCCCGCTTGAAAAACCTGTCGCCCCGGTAGTTCTCGATCACGACGAAGTCGCTCTTGCCCTGCAACAGCAGTCTGAGCTAGCTGCGCATGATGTCGACGTTGTACAACCCGCTGCGCACCGGCAGCGCGCCGTCCAGCGAAACCCACTGCGGCTTCAGCGCGTTCAGCAAGTGGCCCACAAGGGCCGGCCCCCCCACCGGCGTCAGGTCGTCATCCAGTTACTTCACTTCGATTCCGCGCATCGCCAAATTGTCCCAACCTCCTCCACTATTCCCATCGGCATTCACCCTGCAGGTGAGGCGTTCTGGGTGGTGGGGTCACGGATTCAGGGAAATGGCAGTTGCCACAGGCGCGCACGGAATTTGGCCACTCACCGCAGGTGGAGATCTCATGAGCCCTACCGTTAGCCCGCAGAAGACTGCGTTTCTTGCACTATTCAATCTCTATACCAGCCGCACAGATGGCATTGGAGCCCACCTCGCTCAGCAGGTGCTGAATCACAACACGGCCTCGCCGCTTGTTGTGATCAGTGGCACCGACGTTCAGATTTTCACGAGCGGCGGTCCCATCGTAAACCCGTTGCGTCAGGCGCTTCCAGGTTTTCTGGAACTTGCGGCGATTTCACATATCGGTCCTTCGCTTGGGGCCTTGGTGACCGTGGCGCAGGGAGGCGGCACGACTTGGCAGGATGACGCCAAGCGCCTCGTCTATGCAATAGAGTCCGTTCGCACGGCCAACACAGTGGAATTCTGGTTGAGCCTGGATGTCGCGGCATGGGGGCCGAACATCGGAGCGTTGCGGAACATGGTGGAGTACGCCTGCGCGCTGTCGCTGGACTACCTCGCGCGGTTTCAGGTCGAGCCCGACATGCGGACGTTCGAAGCGCTCGTCACGAACGTCCTCGAAAGCCGGACCGACACATTTCCTATTCCGTTCGACTATGTGATGGTCGCCACCTTCTGCCTTACCGGGCTGAATGGCACATGTGCCTCGCTTGCCTTTCTGCGGACGCAGTCGATTGACTGGGCCAGCGCAATGGTTATCCTGACAAGCGGAAACGGCGGACCGACTGCTGCACTGACCCGCTGCACCAACCATTTCGTCGACCTACTTGGGTTTGCCACTAACTACGCGGTGCGGCCGGAACGGACTTTCTTTGCGCCGATCCAAATTAGGCCTGACGATCCGAATCCGGAGGTGACCTACCGCGCTATCTGGGCCCACACTTACGCGCGGACGCAACTCGCCGGCCGGATGTTCCCGGACTATCCGAGCTTTGTGCCGCCGGATTGCCCGGAATCCAACGTCACGCCGTCAACGCGAAAGATCAGTGCGCCGCCCCGCGCAACTTCTGCCGACGACCTGTTCTCCTTCGTTGCGCGGCTCCGCTTCGTGATGGAAGACGCCACGCAGCTTCTGTCGACTTCCGTCTCGTCCTACATCCTTGGACAACTCATTGCCGGGACTGCTCCTGAGAATGTGCCGATTCCCGGCCTAACCGGCGTCACCTACCCGGCCCCGCCAGGAGTCGGTGAAGACCAGACTCAGGTTCCCGGGCTCGTGACCTCCGCAGGACCGGCGCTCGTTGCCATGGGAAGCAGCCTGTATCTGGCTTGCAAAGGCGCGGACACCGATACGGCCATGTACATGGCGGCCTTCAACGGGTCCGAATGGGCCCTCCTGCCGCGGACATTCCTGAGCGGTATCGGAACCGACTCGTCTCCAGCCATGGCCGCGTTTGGCGGAAATCTGTACTTGGCCTGGAAGGGGAACACGCCTGCCGACACCCGCGTGTTCTGGGCAAGATTCGATGGCAATTCCTGGTTTGGCCAGATGCAGATTCCCGGTATCGCGAGTTCCACCGGGCCGGCACTTGCGATCTTCGAGAACAGGCTGTATCTGGCCTGCAAGGGCGCGGGCGCCGACACGGAGGTGTACATGACTGTTTTCGACGGGGCGGCTTGGTCTCCGCTGCCGCGGGAATTCCTGAACGGCATTGGAACCGACTCGAATCCGGCGCTGGCCGCAACTGGCGGCAATCTGTATCTGGCCTGGAAGGGGAACAAGACCACCGACACTCGTTTGTTTTATGCAAGCTTCAACAGCGATGGGTGGTCTGAACAGGCCCAGATCCTCGGTCTTGCGAGTTCAACCGGCCCGGCGCTGGCGGTATTTGAAAGCTGTGACAGCTCTCTGGGAAATTTGTATTTGTCCTGCAAGGGCGCGGGCGCGGATACATCAATTCAGACTGCCTTGTTCAATGGCACAAGTTGGTTTGCGCAGACGCCAATTACCAATGTCGGGACCGACTCCAGCCCTGCGCTGACGGCATTCGGCAGCCGGATCTTCATGGCGTGGAAAGGCAACAAAGCCGCGGACACTCGGGTATTCTTCACGCACGAACTCCCTGAGGACGTCATCCTGTGAAATGGCTCCTCGCTTATCGCGCCGAGCTTCTAGAGAAACTACGTCTGTTTGAACTTTGCTTGCGGAAATAACGTTAGGAGGGGATAATCTCATCGCGTTAGGTTATTAGCATTAAAAAGAGAACTTGAACTTGGCCCCGAAGTTAGAACGTATGTCGTCGATGTCGGCTTCGAGTTGCGTGCTGTCGCGGCATTTCGCGGCCATCCAAGTGTATTTCATCTTGTGCCAGAGTCTTTCAATCTGATTTAGTTCCGGACTGTACGGTGGGAGAAAGTAGAGAGTAAGGCCTTGGCTTTCCAGGTGCTTGATGATGTGCTGTTCGCTTTTTCCCTTGTGGATTGATGTGTTGTCGAGAATGACTGTCAGAGGTTTGCCAACATGTTCATGCAGGAGGCTTACCAGGAACCTCCTCTTCTATTTCAAAGTCTCCCGCCAAGCGAATACAAAGCGCTGCCTTGACTTCGGGCTCTGACTTGCCCATGAGTTGTGCGATGAATTCAGATGGGTCGTCGAGCATGTTTTTGAGAGGTCTAACGTTCGAACTAAGCGGGCACCGGAGGCGGGCCGCCTTGGGCCGGGCTGAGACAATGTACGGAGTACCTCGGCCCGGCCCAAGGTGGTCTGCCGTTGGGGCTCCGCTTGAGCGAGGGGGTAGGCCCCACCGTGCTACACGTGCTTTTGAGACTTTCTCTTGTTCAGTGCAGGGAGAGCGCCGACCAAGTCTTCAAACGTGGTGAGCACGAGATACTCGGTGATCATGAAATGAATGTAGACGTCGGAGTTCTCTTCCACCATTCCGGCCTTTTCGCGATCCTTCATGTGCGACTTTAA
>JANXYH010000154.1 GCA_025350145.1 Burkholderiales bacterium
CCCCGGCCCTTCGGGTAAGCCCCGAATTCAAACCCACTCGGCGTTGCAATGCTCGATGGGTCCAGCAACCCGTCTGCGCTGTGCGCTGGGCTTGAATTCGGGGCTTACGCGGGTGCATGGGATTGCCTCTCAGCCTCTCAGTCCGGGAGGCCGGCCGGGTCGCCGGCTACCAGCGTGCCGGCAGCTTCTTCAGCAGCGTGATCCGGCCACGGTTGACGGCCACATAGCCGCCCTGGGTGAGCTGGGTGAAGATGCGGCTGACCATCTCGCGCGATGAGCCGACCCGGTCGGCAATGTCCTGCTGGGTGAGCTTGACATCGACCACCTTGACATCGCCCTCGTCGCGGGCCAGCCCCAGCAGCACCTTGGCGATGCGGCCGTAGACATCGTCCAGCGCCAGGCTTTTGACGGTGCTGGTCTGGTGCCTGACCAGGGCGATCAGCTTGCGCACCAGGTGCAGCGCAAAGTCGGGGTGGTTGGCCAAGAAGTCGCGCACCTGGCCGCCCGGAACGACCACCACGGCGCTGGCTTCCAGCGTCATCACCGAGGCCGAACGCGGCCCGCCGTCGAGCGACATCTCGCCGAAGTATTCGCCCGCCACCAGGGTGTTGTAGACCACCTCGCGGCCGCTGCCCGAGGAGCCATACACCTTGGCCCGCCCGGACAGCAGGATGTAGAGCGAATCGCTGACATCGTCCTCGTGCACCAGCACCGCGTTGGCCGGGAAATGGCGCACCCCGCCGCGCTGGGCGATCGCCTGGAGCAAGGCATCCTGCAAGGGATGCGCGGTGGGCGAGGCCATGGCTTGAGGGGAAGGTTGCGGTGCGGTGGCGGCGGGCGGGCGCGGGCAGATTTGGCCTGCCTGTGCGTTCGACCATATCGCATGCCCCCAGGCCGCCGCCAGTCGGTCAAGCCCGGGTATCGGGCTGGTTGTGGTCAGGCCGATAAAATGCCAGCCGGCGTCGTCTGCATGACAGCGCTGCGGGCCGCCTGAGCCTATCCTGCGCCCGCCCCATTCACGGCTTGAACGGACGACCACAGACATGGCCAAAGATGTCATCAAGACCACGATCGAGCCCGACGGCATGCGTTACCGCAGCAAGGCGCCGGGCTCACCGTTCTCGGTCGCGGGCTCGTTCGGCGCGGCGACGATGTCGTGCTTCCTTTGCGGCAAGCACCGCCCGCGTGCCGCGCTGACGACGCGCAAGCTGCTGGGCAAGTCGCACTCGGTCTGCGCGCCATCGTGCAAGGCGGCGCAGGCCGGCCCCGCCGAGCAGATCACCGAACCCGCCGCCGCGGGCTGAGCGTCCACGCTGGCTTGGGCACCCCCGGTCAGCGCCTGGCCGGTGGCGCCAGCTCAGCGCAGCGCGGCCAGGCCAGCGCCACCAGCGGCAGCGCCACGGCGTAGACCCAGCGCAGGCCCAGGTGCTGGGCCAGTTGGCCGAGCAATGGCGGGCCGAGCAGAAACACCACGAACGCGGTCTGCGCCAGGGCGGCGACGTTCGCCGCCGCCGGCCGGTCGCGGCGTTGCGCGGCCGCCGACATCGCCAGCGGGAACATCACGCTGGTGCCCAGCGCCATCAGCGCGAAGCCGGCCAGGGCCAGCGCCACGTCCGGCGCCAGCGCCACCACCAGTGCGCCTGCGGCCAGCAGCGCCTGGCAGAGGCGGGCAATGCGCACCGGCCCATGGCGCTCAACCTGGGCGTCGGCGACGAAGCGGCCGGCGGCCTGCGCCAGGGCGCTGACCGTCACCGCCGCGCCGGCAGTAAAGGGCAGTGCGGCGAAGGTGTCGCGCATGTAGATCGCCGACCAGTCGCCGGTCGCGCCCTCCATCAGCATCGCCGGCAGGGTCAGCAGCATCAGGCCCAGGATCGCGCCGCTGGGCCGGGCAAAGCGCGGCGCGGCGGACGGCTCGCCTGCCTGGCCCTGCTCGCGCGGCGCGGCGGCCTCGAAACGGCGCAGCAACACGAGGCTGGCGAGCAGCACCAGCGGCACCACCGCCAGCAGATGGCGCTGCGGCGACCAGCCGGCCTGCGACAGCGCTGCGCCAACACCGCCAGCGGCGCAGAAGCCCAGGCTCCAGAAGGCGTGGGCGCGGTTCATGATGCGCCGGCCGAAGCGGTGCTCGACCCGGTCGGCCTCCAAGTTGACGACCAGTTCGGTCGCACCAATCACCAGACCGACCGGCAGCAGCGCCAGGTACAGCGCCAGCGGCCCCTTGGCCCAGGACGCCAGCGCCATCAGCAGCGGCAGCAGCGGCAGCAGGAGCTGCAGCGCCCGCCGCCCGCCCAGGCGCGCCGCCACCGGGCCGGCGAAGCTCAGGCTGATCAGCGTACCGCTGGACAGGCCGATCAGCGCCAGGCCGAGCGCGCCTTCGGACACGCCGAGCTGGCGCTGCATGTCGGCCAGCCGCGGGAACAGGCCGCCCATGCCGAAGGCGTAGAGGAAGAACATGGCGAACACCCGGCGCCGGGCGGCAGCGGCAAGGGCGGCGTCGGGGCTGGCCTCGGGGCTGGCGTCAGGGCTGGCGGGCAAGGCTGGCGGGGCGGACATGGGGGCAGCGGCGGCGGCGGACGATAGCAGCCGATGGCAGCGGATCGGGCTGCCTACACTGGCAGCCCAACCCCCACCGACGCGCGCCATGAGCCCCAGCACCGACCGCTTCCAGGACATCCGCGACGGCGTGCGTGCCGTCTGCGCCCAGTTCCCCGACGAGTACCACCGTGGCGTCGACGCCGAGCGCGCCTACCCCGAGGCCTTTGTCGACGCCTTGACCCAAGCCGGCTGGCTGGCGGCGCTGATCCCGACCGAATACGGCGGCTCGGGCCTGGGCCTGACCGAGGCCAGCGTGATCATGGAGGAGATCAACGCCAGCGGCGGCAATGCCGGCGCCTGCCATGGCCAGATGTACAACATGGGCACCCTGCTGCGCCATGGCTCGGCCGAGCAGAAGCAGCGCTTCCTGCCGCGCATCGCCAGCGGCGCATGGCGATTGCAGGCGATGGGCGTGACCGAGCCGACCACCGGCACCGACACCACCCGGATCAAGACCACGGCGGTGCGCAAACCCGGCAGCAGTGACCGCTGGGTCATCAACGGCCAGAAGGTCTGGATCTCGCGGGTCCAGCACAGCGACTGGATGATCCTGCTGGCCCGGACCACGCCGCTGGCCGAGGTCAAGAAAAAGAGCGAAGGCATGTCGGTGTTCCTGGTCGACCTGCGCCTGGCCGAGCAGAGCGGCCTGACGGTGCGGCCGATCCGCAACATGGTCAACCACGAGACCAACGAGCTGTTCTTCGAGAACCTGGAGCTGCCGCAGGAGAACCTGATCGGCGAGGAAGGCCAGGGCTTCAAGTACATCCTCGATGGCCTCAACGCCGAGCGCACCCTGATCGCCGCCGAGTGCATCGGCGACGGCCGCTGGTTCATCGAGCGGATCAGCCGCTACGTCAAGGAGCGGGTGGTGTTCGGCCGGCCCATAGGCCAGAACCAGGGCGTGCAGTTCCCGATCGCCGAGGCCCACATCGAGGTCCAGGCGGCCGACCTGATGCGCTACGAGGCCTGCCGCTTGTACGACGCCCACCTGCCCTGCGGCGCCCAGGCCAACATGGCCAAGTACCTGGCGGCCAAGGCCAGTTGGGAGGCCGCCAACGCCTGCTTGCAGTTCCACGGCGGCTTCGGTTTTGCCCATGAGTACGACGTGGAGCGCAAGTTCCGCGAGACCCGGCTCTACCAGGTCGCGCCGATCTCGACCAACCTGATCCTGTCCTACGTCGCCGAGCATGTGCTGGGGCTGCCGCGCAGCTTTTGAACCCACAGCTGCGCTTGACAGCGCCCGCGGATCGGCCTAACTTCAGCGCCCACATTCCTGGGAGGGCGTGATGCGCAAGACACAAGTGTTGGCAGCCGTGGCGGCGCTGCTGGGCGGCCAGTGGTTCAGCCTCTCAGCCGGTGCGCAGACCGACAAGCCGCAGTACGGCGCCAGCCTGGAGATCGCCGCCGCCAACTACAGCGTCGCGCCGATGTCCTGGGACATCGCCGATTGGGCCTGGAAGCTGCCGGCCGATTCGCTGCAGCTTGAACAACTCTTCGCCGCCGACCTGAACAAGGCGCGCAGCCATGGCGGCAAGTACCGCTTCTTGACTGACGCCTGGTTGCCTCCGGACGCAGTGCGCGGCGAGCTGGCCGAGAGCTGGGCCTGGAAGGAGTCGCCGCTGCGGCTGGAGATCAAGCTGCGCAAGGGGGTGATGTTCCCGGCCAAGCCCGGGGTGATGGCCCAACGCGAGCTGACCGCCGAGGACGTGGTGTTCAGCTTCAACCGCACCGCCACCAGCCCAAAGAAGGTGGCGGGATTCTTGGACTACCTCGCCAAGGTCGAGGCCCTTGACCGCCACACCGTGGTCATGACCTTCAACCATTACCAATCCGACTGGGACTACCGCTATGCCTGGGGCCACTTCTCGGCGATCGTGCCCAAGGAGGTGGTCGACGCCGGCGCCGGCAACTGGCGCAACGCCAACGGCACCGGGCCGTTCCAATTGGTCGACGTGGTCCAGGGCAGCAGCCAGAGCTATGTCAAGAACCCGCTCTACTGGGACAAGGACCGCATCGGCGGCCAGGACTACGCCCTGCCCTTCGTCGACAAGCTGAACATCCGCGTCTTCAAGGATGAAGCCGCCGTGCTGACAGCGCTGCGCACCGCCAAACTCGACATCCTGGAAACGATCCGCTGGAGCGCGGTCGATGAACTCAAGCAACATGCCCCGGCGCTGAAATGGCAGCGCCGCCCGGCGACCGGAGCGGTGACCCTGTCGATGCGCACCGACACCAAGCCCTTCGACGACATCCGGGTGCGGCGGGCGCTGAACATGGCGATCAACCGCCAGGAGATCATCGACGGCTACTACAAGGGCAATGCCGAGCTGTTCGCCTTCCCGCAGAGCGCGGAGTTTGGCGGCTTCTTCGAGCCCCTTTCGGCGATGCCCGAGTCGGTCAGGGAGCTGTTCGAGTTCAACCTCGACAAGGCGCGCAAACTGCTGGCCGAGGCCGGCTACGCCAAGGGCTTCAGCTTCAAGGTACAGGTCTGCGCCTGCGATCCCGACCTGCTGGACCTGCTGCCACTGGTCGCCGCCCAGCTTGACAAGGTCGGCGTCAAGATCGAGATCGTGCCGACCGAGTACGGCGCGCTGTACTCGATGATGCGCAACGGCACCGCCGCCACCGGCGTGTTCCGACTCAACGGCATAGGCAATCCGCCCCAGAGCCTGCGCCGGGACTTCGTCGCCGGCCAGTACTTCAACACCTCACGCTGGGATGACAAGGCCTTTGAACAACGGCTGGAGAGCGTCTACACCGAGCGCGACGAGGCCAAGCAGCAGGCCACGATCCATGCCCTGAGCCGCGAGATCCTGGACAAGGCGCCCTACATCTGGCTGCCCGGACCGCTGCGCTACAGCGCCTGGTGGCCCTGGGTGCGCAACTACGAGGGCGAGCTGTTCGCCGGTGGCATGCGCGGCGCGCCGATCTACGCCCGCATCTGGGTCGATCAGGCGATGAAGAAGAAGCTGGGGTTCTGAGCGCCCCCAGACCTGCCGCTTCGCGTCAGGCCCCCCGAGGGGGTCAAGGAAGCTCGGGAGCGGCCCTTCGCTTCCTTGAGAGGCCCCGCGTCCGGGCCCTTGGGCAAACCCCGGGTCGGTCGGGCCCGGCCGGGGCCGAAAATTTGGCCCAGCGGCAGCCCTTCGCGTTGCCGGGAGCCCTGCCCCATGATCCGCCTACGCCTGCGCCACCTCGTTTGCCTGCTGGCCGCCGTTGCCCTTTGCGGGCTCGCGCCGGTCCATGCCCAGACCTACCCCAGCCGGACGATCACGCTGGTGGTGCCGTTTGCCGCCGGCGGGCCGACCGATGTGGTCGCCCGCACGCTCGGTGCGGCCATGGCCAGGACCCTGGGCCAGACGGTGGTGATCGAGAACAAGGTCGGCGCCGGCGGCACGATCGCCTCGACCTTTGTTGCCCGCGCCGCGCCCGACGGCTACACCTTCTTGATCCACCACAACGGCATGGCCACCGCGCCGTCGCTGTACCGCAAGCTCAACTTCAACGCCCTGACCGATTTTGAGTACGTCAGCCAGGTCGTGGACGTGCCCATGACCCTGCTGGCGCGCAAGGATTTCGGCCCCAAGACCCTGCCTGAGCTCGTCGCCTACGTCAAGGCCAATGGCGACAAGGTGACGATGGCCCATGCCGGGTTGGGCGCCGTCTCACAGTTGTGCAGCATGGTCTTTCGCCAGGCGGTGGGCGCGGAACTGACGACCGTGCCCTACGGCGGCACCGCGCCGGCGATGAACGCGCTGATGGGCGGGCAGGTCGATCTGCTGTGCGACCAGACGACCCAGACGACCCAGTTCATCAAGGCCGGCTCGGTCCGCTTTTACGGCGTCACCACCAGCCAGCGGATCAAGACCATGCCTGACGCGCCGACCCTGGCCGAGCAGGGCCTGAAGGGCTTCGAGGTCGTGGTCTGGCACGGTGTCTACGCGCCCAAGGGCACGCCCAAGGAGGCCACCGAGAAGTTCGGCGCGGCGCTCAAGGCGGCGCTCAAGGACCCGGGCGTGGTGGCGCGAATGACCGACTTGGGCGTCGAGTTCGTGGCCGATGCCAAGCTCTCGCCCGAAGGCCTGCGCACTTGGCTGAAGCAGGAGACCGAGCGCTACGCACCCTTGATCAAGGCCGCGGGCGTCTACGCCGACTGAAGCGGCTGAAGCGGCTGAAGCGCCGTCAATTCCAGCGCCGCGCCCAGCAGCGCCAGGCTGTTGCCCTTGACCGCCAGGCCGCAGCTGCGGGCCCTGGCCAGCACGGCTTCGGGGTCGGCCACGGCCAGGCTGAAGCCGGCCACGCTGTCGCCGCGCGTGGCATCGTCGGCCGGCATGAAATCGGCAAAGCCGTCGCCCAGCCCCAATCGCCAGCCCGGGCCCTGGGCGCTGGGGTCGGCCAGGCCCAGTACCTGTGCCCAGCGCTGTGCCAAGGCCTGCGGTTGGGCCGAGCGCAGCGTGATCCCGCGCAGGCACTGCCGGCCAGCGTCGCCGGGCGCGACCCGCCAATCCGGCCCGCCCCAGCGCCAGGACGCGGGCGGCTGCGGTTGGTCGACCGAGACGATCGCACCACCGATGTCCTTGGGGTGCAGGTGGCTGGCGCGGATGTCGGCATGGTCGGACTGCCAGACCGTGCGCACGCCCAGCGCGGCAAAGCGGGCGCGGTCGGCGTCGAGGTCGGCGGTCTGCAGGATCAGCATGTAGCCGCTGTCGCCGTGGCGCTGCAGGTGGCGGCCGCAGGCGGTGTCTGTCAAGCCCGGGCCGGCCGGCGAGATCACTTCGATGAACTGGTCGCCGATGCTGAACACCGCATTGGCGATGCCGAACTCGGCGACGCCGGGGTCGGCATAGGGCGTGCCCAGGCCGAACACCTGGGCGATCAGGTCGCTGCTGCGCTGCAGCTCGGCGGCGGCGAAAACAATCTGGCGGATGCGCATCGGGTTTCACTCCAAGTGGCTGGCGCAGCGGTGGCGAGCAGGCTTCTAAAATCCGCAGTCCACCGATACCGGCGCCCTGCCAAACTGACCATTCTGGAGCCCACCGACCATGCGCAACTATTCGCAGTTTTACATCAACGGCGCCTGGGTCGACCCGATCACGCCGCGTCTGCTGGATGTCATCAACCCGGCCACCGAGCAGTCCGCCGGCCAGATCTCGCTGGGCTCGGCCGCCGATGTGGACGCCGCCGCCCGGGCCGCCAGGGCGGCGTTTGCCGGCTATTCGCAGACCAGCGTGGCGCAGCGGGTGGCGCTGCTGGAGCGGGTCATCGCCGAGTACCAGAAGCGCTACGCCGACATGGCCGCAGCGATCACTGAAGAAATGGGTGCGCCGGCCATGCTGGCGCAGAAGGCCCAGGCGGCGATGGGCATAGGCCATTTGCAATCGGCCCTGGGCGTGCTCAAGCATTACGCCTTCTCCGAGCTGCGCGGCAGCACCCTGGTGACCAAGGAGCCGATTGGCGTGTGCGGGCTGATCACGCCCTGGAACTGGCCGATCAACCAGATCGCCTGCAAGGTCGCGCCGGCGCTGGCGGTGGGCTGCACCATGGTCTTGAAACCGTCCGAGATCGCGCCCTTCTCGGCGCGAATCTGGACCGAGATCCTCGACGCTGCGGGCGTGCCGGCGGGGGTGTTCAACCTGGTCAACGGCGACGGCCCGACGGTCGGCGCGGCAATCGCCAGCCACCCCGAGATCGACATGGTGTCGTTCACCGGTTCGACCCGTGCCGGCATCGAGGTGGCGCGCAACGCCGCACCCTCGGTCAAGCGGGTACACCAGGAGCTGGGCGGAAAATCGCCCAACATCCTGTTGCCCGACGCCGATTTCAAGCGCGCCGTGACCGCCGGGGTGCGCGGGGTGATGAACAACTCCGGCCAGTCCTGCAACGCCCCGACCCGCATGCTGGTGCCCAAGGAGCGCATGGACGAGGTGCTGGCGATTGCCAAGGCGGTGGCTGAATCGACCACGGTCGGCGCGCCCGACAGTGGCGCGGCGCTGGGCCCGGTGATCTCGGCCACCCAGTGGGGCAAGATCCAGGCGCTGATCGAGCAGGGCATACGCGAAGGCGCGACCCTGGTGGCTGGTGGCCCGGGCAAACCGGCCGGGCTGGAGACCGGCTACTACGTCAAACCCACGGTCTTCGGCCATGTCCACAACCAGATGACGGTGGCGCGCGAGGAGATCTTCGGCCCGGTGCTGGTGGTCCTGGGCTATGACAGCGTCGACGAGGCGGTGGCGATAGGCAACGACACCCCCTACGGCCTGGCCGCCTACGTCAGTGGCACCGACCCCGAACTGACCCGCTCGGTCGCCGCCCGGCTGCGCGCCGGCCAGGTCAACCTCAACAGCGCCGCGCCGGACCTGATGGCGCCGTTCGGCGGCTTCAAGCAGTCGGGCAATGGCCGCGAATGGGGCGAGCACGCCTTTGGCGAGTTCCTTGAAGTCAAGGCGGTGCTGGGCTATGCCCCGGCCGCGCCCAAGCCGGTGGCGCCAGCGGCCGCCTGAGCTGCGGGCTCAGGCGGCGACGCGGCGCAGGAAGCCGCGGTCGATGCGGTCCTTCCAGCGCCAGGCCCAGTCGCCCTCGGCGCTCCAATTTCCCCAGGCGGCGACGGCGCGCCGGTCACCCAGCGCCAGCAGCGCCAGAAAGCGGGCCTGCGGCCGGTGGTCGATCACCTGGCCCTGCTGCGCCAGGGCGACACGCAGGTTGTGCGCCAGCACCGGCGCCATCCGCACCGCGTGCACTCCGGCCTTGGGCAGCGGGGTGGCCCAGGCGGCGCAATCGCCGACGGCGTAAACCTCGGGGTGCGAGACCGAGCGGAGTTGGGCGTCGATGCGGATGAAGCCCTGACCGCACACCGCCAGGCCGCAGTCGCGCTGCCAGGCATGGGCCTGGGCGCCAGCGGCCCAGACCAGGAGTCGGGTGGCGGGTTCGCCGCTGCCGCTGCCGCAGTCGCGGGCGGCGTCGAAGCTGCTGCCCAGGCGCAGCTCGACCCCGGCCCGGCGCAGGGCGCGGCGCGCGCTGCGCTGCGCACCGGGCGCCATGCCGGGCAGCAGTTCGGTGCTCTGGCCGAGCAGGCTGGCCCGGACCTGGCGCCTCGGGCAGGCCCTGGCCAGCCAGTGGCACAGCGCCAGCAGCGACTCGACCCCGGCGGCGCCGGCACCGACGCCGCACAGGTGCAGCGGCCGGTCGTCGGTCGGGCTGGCCAGCGCGGCCTGCGTGGCCTGCCAGGCCGTGTGGAGCTGCGCCAGCGGCCGCAGCGGCAGCAACTGCAGCTCAGGAAGGCTGGCGGCCAGGGGCGGCGTCAGGGTCGAGCCGAGGTTCAGCGACAGCAGGTCGTAGTCCAGCGTCGCGCCGCTGCGCAGCCGCAGCCGGCGCTGCCCAGGCTGCACGCCCAGCAGCTCGTCGGCCAGCCAGCGCGCGCGGTTGGCCGCGACCAGCGGCGCAAAGTCGACGCAAATGTCCTCGTAGCGGTAATGCCCGGCCAGCCAGCCCGGCACCATGCCGGAGTACGGCGCCAGCGCCTGCGGCGAGACCAGCACCAGTTCGACACCGGGCGGCGGCGCTGCGGCCCAGGCCTTGAGCAGCAGCGCATGGGCGTGGCCGGCGCCGGCCAGCACCAGGCGCTTCATGCGCCAGGCGGCTCGGCCGGCGCCGGGGTCAGGGTGATGGGGCTGTCGCGTCGCAACCAGTCTTCCGCGCCGAAATCAAAACGCAGCGGCCGAGCCAGGCTGCGGCCGCTGAGCTCGATGTGCTGTCCCAGCCAGGCGGCGGCCAGGCCGTCGTCCAGCGCCTGCACCGTCAGGCTTTGGACCTGGCCGACATCGACCCCGTCGAGGCTGAAACCGTTGACCGCGCCGCGCTCGAACATGTGCGAGCGGCCGCCGTCTATCACCCGTTCGACTTCAGCGCTGCTGCCGCGCAGGGTGAAGCGAATCCGCACATCGGTGCCGGCCAGCGGCCGGTCGGCGGTGCGCACGCTCAGGGCGTACTGCGGCATGGCCGGCGCCTGCCAGGGGTTGTGGCCGTTGCCGGCAAGCCGGTAGTTGTCGCGGTAGCGCGGCTCTTCGAGGATCGCCAGCAGTTGCGGCACCGTCGCCAGGTCGATGATCACGCCGTCCAGCCCCAGCTCCAGGTAGGCGCGCAAGGTCTCGGGCTGGGCCAGCACCCAGGTGTAGACCAGCCGGGGCATGGCGCCATCGGCCGAGCCGGCCTGCAGCGCCTTGGCCTCGGCCAGGCTGCTGTAGACCTGCTTGGGGCTGTACTTCATCACCCCGTTGGCATAGGCGACGTGGCGCTGGCCGGTCTGGCGCAAGGCCGCAAGCGCAGCGGCCGGCGCATCGTCCTCGTCGATGCCGACACCGGCGTCGGGCCGGTCCTGCGCCCATTGGCCGAGAAAGCCGGCATGGCTGCGGTCGCTGACGGTCACCAGGATCGCCACGCCGGCACAGGCCGGGTGGCTGGAGAACTCGGCATCGACGATCCGCATCAGCGCGTTGATGTCGCCGCCGCGCTCGGCGTCCTTGTAGTCAAAGGCGATCAGGGCCAGGCCGGCACCGCGGCGCCTGCCGGCCGCATCCGGCGTCATCAGCGCACGCAGGCCCTGCAGGTAGGCGCGCAGACTGTGCGCGGCGTTGAACGGGGTCGAGAACGGCGTGTGGTCATGGGCCACGTAGTAGGTCTCGGGGTGGCCGCTCACGAAGCAGATGTCGGGCTCCAGCGCATTGGCGCCAGCGTCCAGGTAGGCCGCCACCTCGGCCAGGGTGTTCGGGTTGTGGGCGATGGCGTAGAACGCGCGGGCAATCGGTGGTGTAGCGGGCAAGCGCAGCTCCCGGGCAAATGCCGCACATGGTGGCTATGGCGGCGGGGGTGGTGAAAACATCCTACCCCGGCGGTGCTCGCCCGGAGCTCAGCCCGCCGCGACCCGCGCTGCCAGTTCGGCGCGCAGTTTCTTCAGCCGCTCCTTCGGGTCCTCGCGGCCGCGCGATTCGTCGAGCTTCATCTCGGCGATGAAGCGGCTGGGGATGCCTTGCACCGTGTCGCGGCCCTTCTTGCGCCGACGCAGGCTGCTCACCGCCAAGGTCTGGCGGGCGCGGGTGATACCGACGTACATCAGCCGGCGCTCTTCCTGCACGCGCTCGGGCGTCGCCTCCTCAACGTCGCTGCGAAATGGCAGCAGGCCCTCGTTGACGCCGGCCAGGAACACATGCGGCCACTCCAGGCCCTTGGCGGCATGCAGGGTGGACAGGGTGACCACGTCCTGCTCGTCGCCGCGCTCGGCGATGCTGATGATGATGCTGATCGACTGGGCGACCTGCAGCACGGTCTGCGACCCGGTCGCGGCCGGTTCGTCGTCGCCTGCGCCGCAGCGGCGGGCGATCCAGTCGATGAAGTCGAGCACATTGCCCCAGCGCGCGGTGGCCAGCTTGGCGCTGTCCTCGCCGCCG
Source organism: Burkholderiales bacterium (assembly GCA_025350145.1). Classification (GTDB taxonomy): domain Bacteria; phylum Pseudomonadota; class Gammaproteobacteria; order Burkholderiales; family Burkholderiaceae_C; genus Pseudaquabacterium. The sequence continues at coordinate 12,033 of JANXYH010000154.1, forward strand.
TGCAGGTGCTGCTCGTAGCCGATGTCGGTCAACCAGCCCGTCAACAAAGTGCGAGCGGCTTCAGTGCCCGTGGTCTGGCGGGCGCGCTGCTCCAGGTCGTTGACGCAGCGGCCGAACTCGTGCAGGCCGGCGACCGCCTTGCTGCCGAGTTGCGCGGCCAGGCTGGGGGCGAACAGCGATTCGAACAGGCTCAGCTTCCATTGCCCGGCAAACTCGCCCAGCTTGGCCAGCGTCTGCTGGCCGATGCCGCGTTTGGGCGAGGTCACGGCGCGCAGGAATGCCGGGTCGTCGTCGGGGTTGACCAGCAGGCGCAGCCAGGCGCACAGGTCCTTGATTTCGACCCGGTCGAAGTAGCTGGTGCCGCCCGAGACACGGTAAGGGATCTGCGCCGCGCGCAGCTTCTGCTCGAACGGCTTGGCCTGGTGGTTGGCGCGGTAGAGCACCGCGAAATCGCGCGGCGCGATCGCCTGGCCGCCCTGACTGCGCAGGCCCTGGATGAAGGCCACCGCACGCTCGGCCTCGTGCTCTTCGCTGTCGGCCTGGAGCAGGCGCACCGGCTCGCCATCACCGAACTCGCTCCAGAGCTTCTTCTCGAACAGCTTCGGGTTGGCGGCGATGACGCTGTTGGCCGCGCGCAGGATGTGGCCGGTAGAGCGGTAGTTCTGCTCCAGGGTGATGCGCTTGAGCCGGGGCCAGTCGCTGGGCAGGCGCTGGAGGTTGGCGAGGGTCGCGCCGCGCCAGCCGTAGATGCTCTGGTCGTCGTCGCCGACCGCCGTGAAGTGGCCGGCACGGCGCTCGTCGGGGTGGCTGACGAGCAGCTTGAGCAAGGCGTACTGGACCGCGTTGGTGTCCTGGTATTCGTCGACCAGGACATGGCCGAAGCGGGATTGCCAGCGCAGCCGCGCCGCTTCGTCGCGCTGCAGCAGCTTCAGCGGCAGGCCGATCAGGTCGTCGAAATCGACCGCCTGGAACGCCGCCAGGCGCTGCTCGTACAACGCCATCAGTTGCGCCGCCATGCGCTCCTCGGGCTGGCTGGCGATGGCCGCCGCGCCGGCACTGTCCAGCCCCTGGTTCTTCCACAGGCTGATGGTCCATTGCCAGCGCTTGGCCAGCGCGTTGTCGCTGCAGCCGCCGGCCTCGCGCAGCAGCGCCAGCACGTCGTCCGAGTCGAGGATCGAAAACCGCGCCTTCAGGCCGATCGCCTCACCGTCCTGGCGCAGGATCCGCACCCCCAGGCTGTGGAAGGTGCTGACCACCAGTTCGCGCGCCGCGCGCGCCCCGACCAGCGCCTTGGCGCGCTCGCGCATCTCCTGCGCCGCCTTGTTGGTGAAGGTGATGGCGGCGATCTGCCCGGGTTCGAGCCCGGCCTGCATCAGCCGCGCGATCTTGTGCACGATCACCCGCGTCTTGCCCGAGCCGGCCCCGGCCAGCACCAGGCAGGGGCCGGACAGGTGGTGTACGGCTTCGAGCTGGGCGGGGTTGAGTGAGACGGGCGGGGCGGGCGGGGCGGGCATGGCGGGTGGGCTGCGAGGGCGGCGGATGATAGCGGCGGCGCATTCGGCCAGGCGTCGCAAAATCCGGCCCCAAGATGCAGCCCCTGGCCTCGATCATCGCCGTCACCGCACCGTTCTTCGCCCTGGTGCTGTGCGGCTATTTGGCGGTGCGCCAGCGCATCCTGCCCGAGTCGGCCATTTCCGGGCTGAACGCCTTTGTCCTGTACTTCGCCCTGCCGTGCCTGCTGTTCCGCTTTGGCGCCGGCACGCCGGTGGCGCAGATGTTCAACCCGGTGATGGGCGGGGTCTACCTGCTGTGCGCACTGACCATGGTCGGCCTGACCATCGCGCTGACGATTGGCGAGCATGTCCACCTCAAGGACGCCGCCTTCGGCGCCCTGGTCGCGGCCTTCCCCAACACCGGCTTCATGGGCGTCCCCTTGCTGGTGGCGCTGCTTGGCCCGGCGGCGGCCGGGCCGGCGATCTGCACCATCACCACCGACCTGCTCGTCACCACCACGCTGTGCCTGGCGCTGGCCGAGGCGCATGGCGTGGCGGGCCACAGCCGGCGTGCCGCCGCCTTGCGCATCCTGCGCGGCGCGCTGTCCAACCCCATGCCCTGGGCGATCATGCTCGGCGCGCTCTGCTCGGCGCTGGGCTGGCGCCCCAGCGGCCCGGCCGACACGGTGCTCAGGATGCTCGCCGACGCCGCCAGCCCGGTGGCGCTGTTCACCATCGGCGCGGTGCTGTGGCGCGCCGGCCAGCATGCCCATCGCCGCACCCCGCCGTCGCGCTACCTGCCGGTGGCCCTGCTCAAGCTGCTGCTGCACCCGCTGCTGGTGCTGGCCGTGGGCAGCGGTGCGCGCGCGCTGGGCGCGCCGCTGCCGGCCTTTTCCCTGCTCGTGATCACCCTGGTGGCCGCCCTGCCCAGCGCCAGCAATGTGGCGATCCTGGCCGAGCGCTACGGCGCCGACAGCGGCCGCATCGCCCGCATCATCATGAGCAGCACGGTGCTGGCCTTTGCCAGCTTCACCAGCGCGGTCTGGCTGTTCGGGATCGAGCCCAAGTAGTCAGCTCGCCGCCACCCAATTGCCGTGGAAACCCGCCGGGATGCGGTGCGGGATGGTCACCACCGCCTGCGGCGCGGCGCTGAAGTTGGCCGCGTCCAGAATCACGAAGTCGGTGCTGTCGCGGGCCGGGTCGACCACGTAGCCCATCAGCCAGCCCTGGTCCTCGGCGGCGTCGGGATGCTTGGGCTGAAACACGAATTCGCCCGGGAAGCGGCCGGGGCCGAAGTCGTGCAGCAGCCGGCCGCCTTCGACCAGGTCGTGGCGGATCAGGCAACTGTCGGGCTGGAACTCGTCGTTGCCGTCGCGCCGCAGCGCCACGCTGTAGGCATAGCGGTAGGGCTGACCCAGGCGACGCTCGTCGGGCCGCGGAAACTCCTGCGGCTGGGCGTCCAGCACCTGGCGCCGGACTTGGGCGCCGGCCGGATCGATGGTCCAGCGCTCGAAGGCCGAGCTGTGGGCGCTGGGGCCGATCTGGTTGTGGTCGAACATGCTGGCGTGGGCGACCACGTCCAGGGTGACCCGGCCGTCGTCGGTCTCGAAGGCGTTGCAGGGGTGAAAGACGTAGCAGGGATCGACCTCGCACCAGACGATGGTGCTGCCGGGAGCATCTTTCTTCAGCAGGCCGACGCGGGCCGGGTGCTTGGGGTTCCACTGGTAGGGGAAATTGAAGCCGGCGATCAGCGTCGCCATCGAGAACGTGACCGGCAGGTCGAGCACGATCACGTACTGGCGCGTGATCATGCAGTCGTGCACGCTGGGGCCGTTGCGCACCGCGATCGGCTCCTCGCGTTTGACCCGGCCGTCGCGGCCGACCACGACATGGCGCAGGCTGTTCTGATCCTGGCCCTCGTAGCAGATCGCGTGCAGTTCGCCGGTCTCACAGTCGCGGTGCGGGTGGGCCGAGAACGAGCCCTTGAGGCTGCCACCAAAGGGGTCGTGTGCAACGGTGTTGAACTCGCTGTCGAGCCTGACCGGGTAGCCGCCAGCCTCGACCAGCGCCCACAGCGCGCCGGCATGGCCCAACACGTTGGTGTTGACGGTGTCGTTGAAGTGGCGTGGCCCGGGCGCGGGCGCTTCGCCCAGGGCCTGGCTGACCGCCGTCGAGCGGATCCAGCGGTTGCGGTACCACAGCGCCCGCCCGCCCTGCAGGCGCAGGCCATGGACCATGCCGTCACCGAGGAACCAGTGGTGGCTGGCATGGTTGACCGGGCCGACCGGGTTGGGGCCGATGCGCACGTAGTGCCCGTCCAACTCGGGCGGGATGCTGCCCTGCACCGCCAGGCCGTCCAGCGTCAGCTCGCAGTCCATGGGCGCGTTCAGCCCGCTCACAAAGGGGTTGGGCCGACCCGGCTCGGCCATGCGCGCGCGATTGAAGCTGGCCAGCGCCTTCACGCCCTTGGTGACGGTGCTACGGATGACGCTTTCGACGATGCTGGTCATGGCTGTGCCTTGCAGGAATGGAGATTGCGGATGTTGGATGCTTTGCCGGCCCAAGCCAATGGCGCTGTCGTGAGGCGCCTATCCTGCTGCGCCAAACGCCAAATGGCGGGCTGAACCGTCAGCCCCACAGGTTTGCCAGCCCAGGCTCAAATCGCCAACGGATCGACATCGATGGCCCAGCGGGCCAGCCCCTTGTGGCTGCGGCGCAGGCCGTGCAATGCCGGCATCCAGGCCGCCAGCAGGGCTTGCAGGCGCGCCCTGGAACTGGCCTCGATCAGCATCTGCACCCGCTCCATGCCGGCAATCTTGTTCAGCGTGGCCGGCACCGGCGGGTAGACCATCACCGCCTCGGCGCCGGGCAGGTCGGCGGCGGCGGCGGCGGCGGCGCGCAGAAAGTCGGTGGCCAGCGCCGCGTCGCGGGCCTCGGCGCGCAGCAACGCGAGGTGGCTGTACGGCGGCAGGCCGGCGCCCTGGCGTTCGGCCAACTGGCTGGCGGCGAAGGCGTCCATGTCGTGGCGCTGCAGGGCCTGGTACAGCGCATGCTGGGGGTGCCAGGTCTGGACCCAGACTTCGCTGCGGGCGGCGGCGTCAGCGTCGCGCCCGGCCCGGCCGGCGGCCTGCATCAGCAGCGCAAACAGGCGCTCGGGCGCACGGAAGTCGGCGGCAAACAGCGCGCTGTCGGGGTTGACCGCGACCACCAGGGTGACGCGGCGAAAGTCGTGGCCCTTGGTCACCATCTGGGTGCCGACCAGCACATCGACATCGCCGGCATGGACCTGTGCCAGCCGGCTCTGCAGCTCGCCCTGGCCACGCGCGGTGTCGGCGTCCAGCCGGCCGATGCGCGCGCCGGGCAACAACCCGGCGAGCTGCTCCTCCAGCCGCTCGGTGCCCTGGCCAAGCGCTGCGATGTCCAGATTGCCGCAGTCCGGGCAGGCGCGCGGCACCCGCTCGACCAGGGCGCAATGGTGGCAGCGCAGCGTCCGCTCGCGCTTGTGGAACACCCGCCAGGCGCTGCAATTCGGGCAGCCGCTCTTCCAGCCGCAGGCGCCGCAGTGCAGCACCGGGGCATAGCCGCGGCGGTTGAGGAACACCAGGCTTTGCTCGCCGCGTCCAAGCCGCTCGCGCAGCGATTGCAGCACCAGCGGCGCCAGCACCGGTGGCAGTTCACCGGCGGCCGGTCGGGGCAGCACGCCCATGTCGAACAAGCGCACCCGCGGCAGTGCGCCGTCGCCCACGCGCTGGTCCAGCCGCAATCGCTGGTAGCGGCCCTGGACGACGCGCAGCCAGCTCTCCAGGCTGGGCGTGGCCGAGCCGAGCACGACCGGGACACGTTCGAGCCGCCCCCGGTAGACCGCCAGATCGCGCGCCGAATAGCGCGCGCCCTCCTGCTGCTTGTACGACGGGTCGTGCTCCTCGTCGACCACGATCAGGCCCAGCCGGGTCATGGGCGCGAACACCGACAGCCGCGTGCCCAGGACGATGTCGGCCTGGCCAAGTGCCGCCTGCAGCCAACTCGCCAGCCGCTGCGCCGGGGTCAGTCCGCTGTGCATGGCGACCATCCGGCGCTGTGGAAAGCGCTCGGCAAAGCGGGCCTCGAGTTGCGGCGTGAGGTTGATCTCAGGCACCAGCACCAGCGCCTGCTTGCCGGCATCCAGGGCGGCCGCGGCGGCGCGCAGGTAGACCTCGGTCTTGCCGCTGCCGGTGACGCCTTGCAGCAGCATCGGCACCGGCGCAGCCTCGGCCATGGCCAGGGTGATGGCCTGCACCGCATCGGCCTGGGCCGCAGCCAGGGCCGGCAGCGCAGGCGCCGGGTCGGCAGGCATTGGCCGGGCCAGCAACTTGGCCAGGCGTGCCAGCCGCCGCGACAGTTGCAGCGGGTCGATCCGGCGCAACTCCGGTGGCAGCACCGCCAGCGCCAGTTCACCGACGCTGCGCTGGTAGTACGCGGCGGCAAAGTCCAGCAGCGCCAGCCAGTTCGGCGCCAGCGGCGGCAGGCTGTCGAAGACGGCGCCTACAGGCTTTTTGGATGGCAGTTCGTCCAAGCCCGCTGCGCCATGCCAGACGATGCCCAGCACCTCGCGCCGACCCAGCGGCACGCGCAGCAATTGGCCTGGCAGCAGCGGCGCAGTGCTGAGGTAGTCGAGCGGTCCGATCAGGCCGCTGTGCTGTGGCGCCTCGATCGCGACCCGGACCGTGACCGGCGCGGTAGGCGCGGTAGGTGGGGTGGGCGTGGTGGGCGCCTCTGCCGCGACCGTCATCGCCTGTCTGCAAACTTGCAATTCGCGCGTATCCACATCACAAATCAACCCTAAGTTCTTGATTGAAAACGCTTTTCGTGGCGGGCTGGGGCAACTGTGGATAACTTTGTGGGAAAACCGCAGGCGAACCCGCTAAGTGCTTGATCCAATGGGATTTGGCCGGCCCGGGGCGGGATCAGATGGAAGCATAAAAATGCTTATTAATCAATGACTTGCCACGCATTTGCGGCATATTTCATGGTGCAGTGCAATGCGATCAGTGGCGCTTCATCCCCGCGCCAGATTTTGGGGATAAGTCAAGGCCTGAGCAGCCACTTACTTGCACTTGGTGGCAAAAAGGGCCCTGGGATCATCCCTGAGCACGCAGCTTTGCAGAATGCGTGTGCACGGCCTCGACCAAGGCCGCCACATGCTCGGTCGGGGTGTGCTGGCTGATGCCATGGCCCAGATTGAAGACATGGCCGCCGCAGCGCCCGTCCGCACGCTGCGGCGGCCCGAAACTGTCGAGCACCGCGCGGGCCTCGGCGGCCACGGCTTCGGGCGGGGCGAACAGCACCATCGGGTCGAGGTTGCCCTGCAGCGCGACCCGGTCATCGACGCGCAGGCGGGCTTTGCCCAAGTCACAGGTCCAGTCCAGGCCAACCACGTCGGCGCCGCTGGCGGCGATCTGCTCCAGCCACTGCCCGCCGCCCTTGGTGAAGACGATGCGTGGGATGGCCTGGCCGGCATGCTCGCGCTGAAGCTGCGCCAGCACCCGCCGGGTATAGGCCAGGCTGAAGGCCTCGAAGGCGCGGTGGCCGAGCACGCCGCCCCAGGAGTCGAACAGCATCACCGCCTGGGCCCCAGCCTCGATCTGGGCATTGAGGTAGGCGGCCACGGCGTCGGCGTTGACCGCCAGGATGCGGTGCAGCAGGTCCGGCCGGGCGTAGAGCATGCTCTTGATCTGCCGGTAGTCGTCCGAGCCCGCGCCCTCGACCATGTAGCAGGCCAGGGTGAAGGGGCTGCCGGCAAAGCCGATCAGCGGCACCCGGCCATTGAGGCTGCGGCGGATCTGGGCGACCGCGTCGAAGACGTAGCGCAGCTTGTTCAAATCCGGCGCCTGCAGGGCCTTGACCGCCGCCTCGTCGCGCACAGGATGGGCAAAGCGCGGGCCTTCGCCGGCTTCAAACGACAGGCCCAGGCCCATCGCGTCGGGCACGGTCAGGATGTCGGAGAACAGGATCGCGGCGTCCAGCGCGAACCGCGCCAGCGGCTGCAGCGTCACCTCGGTGGCGTAATCGGGGTTGGTCGCCAGGCCCATGAAGCTGCCGGCCTTGGCGCGGCTGCGCTGGTACTCGGGCAGGTAGCGCCCGGCCTGGCGCATCAACCAGATGGGCGTGTGCTCGGTCGGCTGGCGCCAGCAGGCGCGCAGGAAGCTGTCGTTTTGCAGGGGCGCAGGCATCGCGGGATTATCGGAAGTGGGGCAAAACGAAACCCGCCGGACCAGGGCGGTCGGGCGGGTCTGGCGGGCGCGGAGCCGGTGGCTTTACTTCTTGCGCAGCTTGGCGATTGCCGCGATCTGTGCGGCCATCATCGCGAACTCGCCCTGGGCGCGGGCCAGGTCGATGTCGCTCTTGGCGTTCTTCATCGCCTCTTCGGCCAGGCGCTTGGCCTCGACCGCCTTGGCCTCGTCCAGGTCATGGCCGCGGATGGCGGTGTCAGCCAGCACAGTGACCCGGCCGGGTTGGACTTCGAGGATGCCACCGGCGACAAACACCAGTTCCTCGCCGGCGCTGCTGCCGTCGGCGTTGGCGGTGTCTATGCGCACCGCACCGGGCTTGATGCGGGTGATCAGCGGGGTGTGGCGGGGCAGGATGCCGAGCTCGCCGCTCTCGCCCGGCAGGGCGACAAAGCGGGCCAGGCCGGAATAGATGCTGGCCTCGGCCGAGACCACGTCGACGTGGATCGTTGCCATCTCGGCTCCTTATTGGATCTTCTTGGCTTTCTCGAAAGCCTCGTCGATCGTGCCCACCATGTAGAAGGCCTGCTCGGGCAGGTGGTCACATTCGCCGGCGACGATCATCTTGAAGCCGCGGATGGTTTCCTTCAGCGGCACGTATTTGCCGGGCGAGCCGGTAAAGACCTCGGCGACGTGGAAGGGCTGGCTGAGGAAGCGCTGGATCTTGCGCGCCCGGGCCACCGCCAGCTTGTCTTCCGGGCTGAGCTCGTCCATGCCCAGGATGGCGATGATGTCGCGCAGTTCCTTGTAGCGCTGCAGCGTCGATTGCACCGCCCGGGTGGTGCTGTAGTGCTCCTCGCCGACGACGTTGGGATCGACCTGGCGGCTGTTCGAGTCGAGCGGGTCGACCGCCGGGTAGATGCCCAGCGAGGCGATGTCGCGCGACAGCACGACGGTGGCGTCGAGGTGGGCAAAGGTGGTGGCGGGTGAGGGGTCGGTCAGGTCATCGGCCGGCACATAGACGGCCTGGATCGAGGTGATCGAGCCGACCTTGGTCGAGGTGATGCGCTCCTGCAGGCGGCCCATTTCTTCGGCCAGGGTCGGCTGGTAGCCCACCGCCGACGGCATCCGGCCGAGCAGCGCCGAGACCTCGGTGCCGGCCAGGGTGAAGCGGTAGATGTTGTCGACGAAGAACAGCACGTCGCGGCCTTCGTCGCGGAACGACTCGGCGATGGTCAGGCCGGTCAGCGCCACGCGCAGGCGGTTGCCCGGGGGCTCGTTCATCTGGCCGTAGACCATCGAGACCTTGGACTCGCCCAGGTTCTCCAGGTTGACGACGCCGGATTCGGCCATCTCATGGTAGAAGTCGTTGCCCTCGCGGGTGCGTTCACCCACCCCGGCGAAAACCGACAGACCGCTGTGGGCCTTGGCGATGTTGTTGATCAACTCCATCATGTTGACAGTCTTGCCGACGCCGGCACCGCCGAACAAGCCGACCTTGCCGCCCTTGGCGAAGGGGCAGATCAGGTCGATCACCTTGATGCCGGTTTCGAGCAGGTCCTGGCTGGGGCTGAGCTCATCGTAGGCCGGGGCCTTGCGGTGGATCGAGGCCGACAGCGACATGTCGACCGGGCCGCGTTCGTCGATCGGGTTGCCCAGCACGTCCATGATCCGGCCCAGCGTGGCCTTGCCGACCGGCACGGTGATGGCCGCGCCGGTGTTGCTGACCATCAGGCCGCGGCGCAGGCCTTCGGAGGAGCCCAGCGCGATGGTGCGGACGATGCCGTCGCCCAGTTGCTGCTGCACTTCCAGCGTCAGCGCGGTGCCGTCGAGCTTGAGCGCGTCGTACACGCGCGGCATGCTGTCGCGGGCGAACTCGACGTCGACCACGGCGCCGATGCACTGGACGATCTTGCCTTGGGCTTGGGTGTTTGCCATTTTTTACGGTCCTTGAAACGGTATTCGGGAAAGACGGTCAGCCGGAAATTGCCGCTGCGCCACTGACGATTTCAGACAACTCGGTGGTGATCGCGGCCTGGCGGGTCTTGTTGTAGATCAGCTTGAACTCGGCGATCAGGTTGCCGGCGTTCTCGGTCGCGGCCTTCATCGCCACCATCCGCGCCGACTGCTCGCTGGCCATGTTCTCGGCCACCGCCTGGAACACCAGGGCCTCGATGTAGCGCGTCATCAGCTCGTCGATCACCTCGGGCGCGTCGGGCTCGTAGATGTAGTCCCAGGCAAACTGCGACTTCTCATCGGCGCTCTGGGCCAGCCGGTCGGCGGTCAGCGGCAACAACTGCTCGACCATCGGCTCCTGGCTCATGGTGTTGATGAACTTGGTGTAGCACAGGTACACCGCATCGACCTTGCCGCTGGTGAAGGCGTCAAGCATGGCCTTGACCGGGCCGATCAGCCGATCCAACTGCGGCGCATCGCCGAGCTGGGTGACATGGCCGACCAGGGTGGCGCCGATCCGGTTCATGAAACCGAAGGCCTTGTTGCCAATCGCCACCGCCTGCGAACTGCCACCGGCCACCTGGATCTCGCGCATCCGGTTGGTGACGGCGCGCAGGATGTTGGTGTTCAGGCCGCCGCACAGGCCCTTGTCGGTCGAGACCACGATAAAGCCGTTGGCCTTGGGCGCGCCCTCGACCTTGCGCAGGTAGGGCGACTTGTACTCGGGGTTGGCGCGCGACAGGTTCGCCGTAATGTTGCGGATCTTGTCGGCATAGGGCCGGGCTGCACGCATCCGGTCCTGGGCCTTGCGCATCTTCGAGGCCGAGACCATCTCCATGGCCTTGGTGATCTTCTTGGTGTTCTCGAAGCTCTTGATCTTGCCGCGTATTTCCTTGCCTACAGCCATGCCGAAACTCCTCTGGTGCCGATGCAGTTCAAGGGGATCAGGCGAATGACTTCTTGAACGCGGCGCAGGCGCCGTTGAGCTCTTCTTCGGCGGCCTTGTCCATGGCCTTGTCGGCCTCGAGCTTGGCCAGCAGCGCGGCATGGCTGCTCTTGAGGTGCTGGTGCAGGCCATGCTCGAAGGACAGCACCTTCTTGACCTCGATGTCGTCGGTGAAGCCCTTGTTGACGGCGAACAAGGTGGCCGCCATCAGGCTGATCGGCAGCGGCGAATACTGGGCCTGCTTGAGCAACTCGGTGACGCGGGCGCCGCGGTCCAACTGCTTGCGGGTGGCGTCGTCCAGGTCGGAGGCGAACTGGGCAAACGCGGCCAGTTCACGGTACTGCGCCAGGTCGGTACGGATACCGCCGGAGAGGCCCTTGATCAGCTTGGTCTGGGCCGCACCGCCGACCCGCGAGACCGAAATACCGGCATTGATGGCCGGGCGGATGCCGCTGTTGAACAGCGCGGTTTCCAGGAAGATTTGGCCGTCGGTGATCGAGATCACGTTGGTCGGCACGAACGCCGAGACGTCGCCGGCCTGGGTCTCGATGATGGGCAGCGCCGTCAGCGAGCCGGTCTTGCCCTTGACCTCGCCCTTGGTGAAGGCCTCGACATAGTCGGCATTGACGCGCGCGGCGCGCTCAAGCAAACGGCTGTGGAGGTAGAACACGTCGCCAGGGTAAGCCTCGCGGCCGGGCGGGCGGCGCAGCAGCAGCGAGACCTGACGGTAGGCCACGGCCTGCTTGGACAGGTCGTCATAGATGATCAGCGCGTCCTGGCCACGGTCGCGGAAATACTCGCCCATGGTGCAGCCCGAATAGGGCGAGACGTACTGCATCGCCGCCGATTCCGACGCCGAGGCGGCGACGACGATGGTGTAGTCCATCGCGCCGTTGGCTTCGAGCGCGCGCACCACGTTCTTGATCGACGAGGCCTTCTGGCCAATCGCGACATAGACGCAGGTCATGTTCTGACCGCGCTGGTTGATGATCGCGTCGATGGCGACGGCGGTCTTGCCGGTCTGGCGGTCGCCGATGATCAACTCGCGCTGGCCGCGGCCGACCGGCACCATCGAGTCGATCGACTTCAGGCCGGTCTGCACCGGCTGGCTGACCGACTGGCGGGCGATCACGCCCGGGGCGACCTTCTCGATCACGTCGGTCAACTTGGCGTTGATCGGGCCCTTGCCGTCGATGGGCTGGCCGAGCGCGTTGACGACCCGGCCGATCAGCTCGGGGCCGACCGGCACTTCCAGGATGCGGCCGGTGCACTTGACCGTGTCGCCCTCGGAGATGTGCTCGTACTCGCCCAGGATCACCGCGCCGACCGAGTCACGCTCCAAGTTCAGCGCCAGGCCGAAGGTGGCGACACCGGCGGCGGTGGCGGGGAACTCCAGCATCTCGCCGGCCATCACGTCGGACAGGCCGTGCACGCGGACGATGCCGTCGGTGACGGACACCACGGTGCCTTGGTTCTTGATGTCGGCCGAGGCGCCAAGCCCTTCGATGCGGCTCTTGATCAGCTCGGAAATCTCTGCGGGGTTCAGTTGCATGGTGGTGTTCTCCTGGGTGCGGCCCGGGTTGCGGACTGTGGGACGGCCGGAAAGCTCGGCGAGCTCAGGCGGTCAGGGCGGCCTTCATTTGTTCAAGGCGGGCTTTGACCGAGGTGTCCAGCACCTCGTCGCCGACCACCACGCGGATGCCGCCGATCAACGCCGAATCGACGTTGACGGTGGCGTTGAGCTTGCGCGCAAAGCGCCTCTCCAGCGACGCGATGACATCGGCCAACTGCGCCGCGTCGATCGGGTAGGCACTGGTGATCTGGGCGTCGAAAACGCCGCTGCGGGCGTTGACCAGCGCCTGGTACTGCGCGGCGATGTGGCCCAAGGCCGGCAGCCTGCCGTTCTCGATCACCAGGCGCAGCAGGTTGCGGGCGCTCGCGCCCACCTCGGCAGCGACCGACGTGATCAGCTCGAACACCTGCTCGGCGCCGACCTTGGGGTTGTCGGCGATTTCGCGCAGCTTGGGGTCGGCGACCACGGCCGCCAGGAGATTGACCTGGTCGGCCACGCCGCCGGCGGCATCGGCCTGGACCGCCTTGAACAGCGCCTCGGCGTAGGGGCGGGCGATGGTTGCAAGCTCGGCCATGGTCAGAGTTCCGTCTTCAGACGGCTCAGCAGTTCGGCATGGACGCCGGCATTGACCTCGCGCAGCAGGATCTGCTCGGCACCCCTGACGGCCAGCGCGGCGACCTGGTCGCGCAGCGACTCTCGCGCCTTGATCACTGCCTGCTCGGCCTCGGCCTTGGCGGCGGCGACGATCTTCTCGCCCTCGACCGTGGCCCTGGCCTTGGCCTCCTCGACCAATTGCAGGCCCAGGCGCTCGGCATCGGCCAGGCGCTTGGCGGCGTCGTTGCGCGCGGCTGAAAGCTGCTGCTCGACACGCTGGTTGGCCACGGCCAGTTCGGACTTGGCCTTGTCGGCCGCCGAGAGCCCGTCGGCGATCTTCCGGGCGCGCTCGTCGAGCGCGGCGGTGATCGGCGGCCAGACGAACTTCATCGTGAACCCGACCAGGATCAGGAACACGATCATCTGAAAGATGAAGGTTGCGGTGATGCTCACGTTGCTGCCTCAATCACGAGTAGGTGATGCGTTGGGGGCTGCCGACGACAGGCGGCGGCCCCGATCACGCTGGCAGCGGCGCGAACGCCGACCAGCGCGAACACGGCCGATTACTTCGGCAGGCTGGCCAGTTGCGACAGGAACGGGTTGGCGGTGGTGAACCACAGCGCAATGCCGGTGCCGATGATGAACGAGGCGTCGATCAGGCCGACCAACAGGAACATCTTGGTCTGCAACTCGCCCATCAATTCGGGCTGGCGGGCAGCGGCTTCGAGGTATTTGCTGCCCATCACGCCGATGCCGATACAAGCACCCATGGCGCCCAGACCAATGATGACACCTGCTGCAAGTGCGACGAGACCGATGAGTTCCATGTTGTTGACTCCAGTATTAAAAGTGAGAAGGGGAAGGGAATGGGAATGGAAAAACGCGAAACCAGGGATTGACCGCAGGGCGATCAGTGCGAGTCGTGGGCCTGGCCGACATACACCAGCGTCAACATCATGAACACGAACGCTTGCAGCGTGATGATCAGGATGTGGAAGATGGCCCAGACCGTGCCGGCCACGATGTGCAGCAGGCCCAGCGCAAAGCCGCCCAGCGACAAGGTGAAGGCGCCGCCCAACAGCGCGATGAGCAGGAAGATCAGCTCACCGGCATACATGTTGCCGAACAGCCGCATGCCGTGGGACACGGTCTTGGCGACGAACTCGACCACCTGCATTGCGAAATTGAAGGGGTACAGCGCCCAATGGTCGCCGAACGGCGCGGCAAACAGCTCGTGCACCCAGCCACCCAGGCCCTTGATCTTGATGTTGTAGATCAGGCACAGGATCAGCACCCCGACCGACAGGCCCATCGTCACCGACAGGTCGGCGGTGGGCACGACGCGCAGGAACGCATGTTCGGCGTCGTGGCCAGCGGCGCCGTAGATGCCCTGCCAGATCAGCGGCAGCAGATCGACCGGCAGCAGATCCATGGCGTTGAGCAGAAAGATCCAGACAAACACTGTCAGGGCCAACGGCGCGACCAGGCGCCGGCTGCTGGCGCTGTGGACGATGCCCTTGGCCTGGCTCTCGACCATCTCGTAGAGGATCTCGACCGCAGCCTGGAAGCGGCCCGGCACGCCCGAGGTGGCGACACGCGCGGCCTTCCACAGCAAGAAGCAGCCGACCATGCCCAGCAGCAGCGAAAACGCCATCGAATCAAAGTTCAGGACCGAAAAGTCGACCAGACCCTTGGGCTTGCCAGTTTGCAAGTGGGTCAGGTGGTGGACGATGTATTCGCCAGAGGTGGGGGCGTGACCTTCAGCTGCCATTTTTCGGTTTCACTCTTGTTCAGACTTTCAACAACCGGTTCAGTCCACGCGGTGCCCGCGCCACCGCCCTTGCCAAAGAAGCGCGAGCCAGTACACCTGCAGGCACAACCCCAGCGCAATCAACAGCGCCGGCCAATGGAGCGGCTGCACCAGCCTCGGCGCTGCAAACAGCATCAGCACCGAAAAACCCATTTTGACCGTCGTCCATAACATCACGCTGACAACACTGCTGCCGACGCTGATGCTGGACAGTGGGCTGGTCATGCCGCGCGCCATCAAGGCGCCCGGCACGACCGCGACGGCCGCGCCATAGAGCATCGACCATCCCACCCCGGAATTGCCCGTGGCCGCAACGCCGATCAGCGCCATGACCAACCCCAGCACCACTTGCGTGGCGACCACCCGCCAGGGCGACACTCCCGGCTGCTGGGCCCTCAGGCGTTCTGCGTCGAAACGACTCAGAGGCTTGAAGTTGGCGTTCGCTGCCTCGTCCTGATCCCAGAGCGCGTTGCGGTCGTGCGGTTGAACAGACCGTTCAGACATCTCTGGAAACAAAACCCGTTGCGGCAAACCGTAGGAGTGTACGCGAATACCCGCGCTTTTCGCCCGATCCGACCGGCCCGGGCTGGGCGCTAGAGCTGCGCGCAATGCGCCGGCAGGCCCGGCACGGCCACCCGCAGGATCAGCACCCGGCCGGCCCAGGGCTGGGCCAGCAACTCGGGCGCCGGGCGGTTCTCGCGCGAACTGGTGATGTACAGGCTGCACAGGTCGGCCCCGCCGAAGCAGGGCATCGTCGGGCAGCGCACCGGCAGTGGCAGCGTCTGCAGCAGGCGGCCGTCGCCGTCCAGGCGCAACAGGCGCTGGCCTTCGAACATCGCCAGCCAGTAGTGGCCAAGGCTGTCCATGGCCGCGCCGTCGGGGCGGCCGGGGTAGTCGTCCAGGGACTGGCCATCGGCGAGCGGCGCGAACTGGGCGTAGCTGCGGCGCCGCGAGAGTGCGCCGCTGGCCGGGTCGAGGTCGAAGGCGTAGACCGCATGGGCGCGGGTGTCGGCCCAATGCAAGGTTCGCCCGTCGGGGCTGAAGGCCAGACCGTTGCTGGTGGTGATGCCGCCGGCCACCTTGGACAGCCGGCCGCGGTCCAGGCAGTACAGCGCTGCCCGGGGCTGGCGCTGTTCATCGATGGTGCCGACCCAGAAGCGGCCCTGGGCATCGGCCTTGCCATCGTTGAAGCGCTCGGTCGCGGTGTCGTAGGGCGGCTCGGCGATGCGCTGCCGCTTGCCGCTGCGGGTGTCGAAGCTGAAGATGCCGTCGCGCATCGCCAGCAGCAGGCCGCCGCCGAGCAGTGGCGCGACACAGGCCGGCTCTGCCGCAAAGTCCCAGTGGCGGTGGCTGGCGCTGGCCGGGTCGAACCGGTTCAGGCGTTTGCCCGGGATGTCGCACCAGTAAAGCACCTGCTCGTCCGGGTGCCACAGCGGCGATTCGCCCAGCAGCGAGGCCGCCACCGGCAGTACGCCGATGCCGGCGCCCGGCGCTGCTGCCATCAGACCGCAGCCACCTCGAGCAGGAACGAGGCGTCCATCGTCTGGCCGGGCTGGAGCGTGCGCAGGCCGTGCGCTGCGGGGTCGGCCATGTGGATGGCGTTGTTGACATGGCTGACCGGCTCGACGCAGAAATAGCCCTTGGTCTGCGGCGTGTAGACGACCAGGTAGGGCAGCGACGCGCTGAGCTTGAGGCTCAGCTTCTCGTCGCGGATTCGCGCCGCGCCGCGCCAGCCTTCGAAACAGTTGTCGAAATCCAGGTGCGCGATGTCACTGTCGATGCCGGGCTGCGGCATCCGCCGGGTCGGCAACTCGGTGGTCGGATCGCGCTCCCAGCGGTCGGTCAGCTCGGCGTGCAGACGGCTGCGCGCGCGCTTGGGGAAATAGGGATGCCAGCCCAGGCCAGCGGGCGCCGCCACGGCGGCGGTGTTGGTCAGGCTCAGGTCCAGGCGCAGGGCGTCGGGCGTGAGCTGGAGATGCTGGGTCAGGGTGAAATCGAAGGGCCAATGGCCGTCGGCAACGTGGCGGTACTCCAGCTCGGCCTGCGCCGTATCGGCCCGCCGCACCACCCAAGGCTGGCGCCAAGCGGTGCCATGCAGCGAATGCGGCGCACCGTCGAAGTTGGGCAGGGTCGTGTGGTCATGGCCCTGCCAGCGAAAACGCCTGTAACCCAGCCGGTTGCTGTAGGGCGCGAGCACGAATCCGCCTGACTGGCGCGGCGAATCCAGTGCCAGGGCATTGCTGTCGCTGACCAGCACCGGCAGGTCGCCATGCCACAGCCCGGCGATCGCACCGCCCAGGTCAGGTCGCAGCACCAGTCGCAGGACGTCGGCGCGCAGCTCTAGGGTGGTCGGCGTGGGTTTCATCGGATCAGCCTGCGGTGGTGGAAAGCGGCCGGCACGGCCTCAATCGAGGTCTACCTTGAGGTAGTGCGCGCCGGCAATCGGGTTGAAGTAGTACGGTGGAATCTCGTCAAAACCCAGTGACACGTACAGGCCGCGCGCCGACTCCATCTCGTCCAGCGTGTCCAGCAGCATGCACGAGTAGCCGGCCTGCTTGGCCTTGTCCATCAGCGCCTGCGCCAGCATCCGCCCCAGGCCAAAGCGACGGAACGCCGGCCGCACGTACAGCCGCTTCATCTCGCAGGCGTTGGGGTAGTCGACATCGGTGAGCCCGCGCAGCGCACCGCAGCCGGCCAGCCGGCCATCGACATAGGCCAGCAGCAAACTGCCGCGCGGGGCGGCGTAATCCCCCGGCAGGCAGTCCAACTCGGCCGCGAAATCCTGAAAGCACAGGTCGATGCCCAGCGCTGCGGCGTACTCGCGGAAGATGTCGCGCGTGGCGTCCAGCGCCTGCGGCGAGCCGGGCTCAAGCAGGGCAATCTTCGGCGATGCCATCTACGGGGATGTGGGGGCAGGAGCGCCGCAGTCTAACCGCGCCGATTCGCCGTTCTGCGGCCGCTTCAGCCGCCCAGCTTGGCCAGCAAACCTGCGCCGGTCATGCACAGCAGCGCCAGCACCAGCGCCAGCAGCCGGGTCGCCCAGGTGTCGCGCGAGGGCGGCACCTCGCCCGCCAACAGCTTGTCGCCGACCAGCATCGGTTTGACCAGGCTGATGCCGCGGCGCTTGTAGAACAGGATTGCGGCCAGGTGCAACACCACCATCGCGATCAGGATCCATTGCCCGGCGCCGGTGTGCCAGGCGGTGGCGGCCAGCGCCCGCGCGTTGGCGACGTACTTGTTCAGCGGCCCGGTGGTGGCGACTTCGTCATCGGCAACCAGACCGGTCGCCACCTGCACCAGCAGCAGCGCCAGCATGCCCAGCACCGAGAGGCTGCCCAAGGGGTTGTGGCCGACCTCGAAATGCTCGCCCGGCCGTTGCTGGCCGCGCAGGTAGCGCAGCAGCGTGGCCGGGGCGTAGATGAAGCTGGCAAAGCGCGACCAGCGCCCGCCGACCAGCCCCCAGACCAGCCGGAACACCAGCAAGGCCAGCACCATCAGGCCGATCCGCATGTGCCAGTCCAGCGCCCCGACATAGCCGGTGACGATCAAGGCCACTACCATGCTCGCCAACAGCCAGTGGAAGACGCGGGTCGGCAAATCCCAGACCCGGACAGCACGGGTCGCGGCGGTGGCCTCGGGCAAGGCATTGGGGTTGGGCATGGCGAACTCGGTGGCGGGCAGGCGGGGCCTGCAACCATAGCCGAAGTGCGCCGGCTTGGCGCCGCGTCCGGCCGCGCCGCCCCGGCCTGCACCCAGGCCAACCCCCATGGAATATTGACAGCGCTGGCCCGTAGACTGCCCGGGCGTTGCTGCCGCCGCGACTTGAACGGTTGGCAGCATCGCCCGAGCCTTCAGTCCCGGACCGCAGCCGGTCCCCTACCTTCGGAGAACCCGCATGAACCGTCGCCTTCTGGCCGCCGCCACCTTCGTGGTGGCCTGGGTCAGCCTGCCCGCTGCCGCCCAATTCCAAAAGCCTGAGGACGCGATCAAGTACCGCCAAAGCGCCCTGACGGTGATGTCCACCCACTTCGGCCGGGTCGCCGCCATGGCCGCTGGCCGCATCCCCTATGACGCCAAGGCCGCCAGCGACAACCTGGCCATCGCCGTCATGGCCTCGCGTCTGCCGTTCGTCGCCTTTGTCGAGGGCAGCGACAAGGGCCTGCCCAACCGCGCCAAGCCCGAGGTCTGGAGCCAGAACGCCAAGTTCAAGGAATTGGCCGAGAAGATGCAGGGCGAATTGGCCAAGCTCGACACCGCCGCCAAGGCCGGCACCCTGGACGCCCTGAAGCCGGCGGTGGCCGCCACAGGCGCTGCCTGCAAGGCCTGCCACGACGACTTCCGGGCCGAGAAGTACAGCGCCAACTGAGCCCGCTGCCAGAACTCAGCCCGGGCTGGCGCCCGGGTCGGCAAAGCCGAGGATGACCCTGCGGGTCATCGCTGACTACTTTGGTGTTCACGTCACGTGCACTGCGTGCACATGAGTGCACCCCAAGAACTCAGCCCGGGCTGGCGCCCGGGTCGGCAAAGCCGAGGATGACCCTGCGGGTCATCGCTGATTTCTTTTCCACCTTGGTGACGATGACGGGGCCGATCTCGGCGGTGTTGCCGACATGGGTGCCGCCGCAGGGCTGCAGGTCGACGCCGTGGATCTCCAGCACCCGGATGCGGCCCATGCCGCGCGGTGGTTGCACGCTCATGCTGCGCACCAGGCCGGGGTTGGCGTCGAGTTCGGCCTCGCTGATCCAGCGGTGGCTGACCGGGTGAGCGGCGGCGACCAGGCGGGCGATCCCGGCCGAGAGTTCGGCCTTGTCCAGCGGCTCGGCCATGTGGAAATCCAGCCGGGCATAGCCGGCGGTGATCGAGCAGCCGTCTACCGGGTGCGGCACCAGCGCGCACAGCAAATGGGTGGCGGTGTGGAAGCGGCGGTGGGCGTCGCGTTTGGCCCAGTCGATCTCGACCTCGACCTGCTCACCGACATGCCAGGCCGAGAGCCCATCGGCGACAGCCGGAAGGTGCAGGATCTGGCCCGGCTCCGTGCCCTTGCGGGTGTCGGCCAGCGCCAGCACCCGGCCATCGGCGGCGCGCAGATAGCCGCTGTCACCGGCCTGGCCGCCGCCCACGGGATAGCAGACGCTGCGGTCGAGCTGAATGCCGCGCGCGTCGATGGCGATGATCCTGGCCAGGCAGTGGCGCAGGGTCGAGTCCTCGCGGAACAGTTCTTCGGTCATGGTGTTTCAGGCCCAGTCATAGCCGCTCAATTCGACCCGCCCCAGCGGGGTGTGCAAACCCACCTGCAACCAGGCCGAGCCGGATCTGCCAGCAGTATTGACCAGCGCCCCGCGCAAGCCCAGCGCCTGCGCCGCGGCCTCGGGCAGGGTGCTCAGCCGCAGCTCCGCCAGACTGACCTGGCTGGCCGGCATCGCGTCGCAGGGATGGGCGCCGCACCACTCGATCAGCGTCGGCATGGCGCCACGGCCGGCGAAATTGCCGTCGACATTCAGCGCCAAGCGCCAGCGCAGCAGGCCCTGCGCGGTCTGGCGTTCGGCGGCAATGATCTGTCCGGCGTCCTGACCGGCAGCAGCCAGCGCCGCATGCAAGGCATCCAGGGCGCTGCTGCGGGCGACGAAGTGGACCAGCCTGGGGGCACTGCGGATGCGCAAACGCAGGCCCGGGTCGTCCATGCCGAACCAGCGCGGCCGGGCGGGCGGCGGTGCCTGCGGATCGATGGCGATGATTTCAAGGTAGCTGCCCGGGAAGGCCGGGCCGGACAGGTTCAGCAGGCAGTTGTGGGTGCCCATGGTGGCGTGCTTGCCGCCCGGCCCGGGCGCGACGCCCAGCGTCGCCCGGCACCAGGCCGCGCCATGGGCCAGGCTGTCCGCCACCACCACCAGGTGGTCGATCTGGCTGAACATCACAGGCTCACGCTGCCGGTGACCACGGGCGTGACATCGCCGCCGATCCAGATGTCGTCGCCGATCTGCGCTACATGCACCCGACCGGCCCGGCCCAGCGCTGCGCCCTGGGCGGCAACATAGTGCTGCGGCGCCAGACCGGCGCCTATCAGCCACTGCGCCAGGCCGGCGTTTAGGCTGCCGGTGACCGGGTCCTCGGGCACGCCCAGACCGGGCGCGAAGGCGCGCACCTCGAAGGCGCACTCGCTGCCCGGCGGATGCGCCCCGACCACGCCGAGCTTGAGGTCGGCCATGGCCAAGAAATCGGGTCTGAGCGCGAGCACGCTGGCCGCGTCGGCCAGTTGCGCGGCCAGCCAGCCGGGGCCGTTGTCGGCCCATTGCAGGCCCAGCAACGCCGCCTCGGGCAGGCGCAGCGCGGCCAGCACCTGGGCTCGGGTGGCGGCGTCGGCCGGGCCGCTGCGGCGCAAGGCTGGCGCGGCAAAGGCCAGTCGCCCGGCGTCGCGCCGCACCCGCACCAGGCCGAGACCGCATTCCTGGACCACCACTTCGGGCTGGCGCGGGCGGCCACCCGCGGCCAGCCAGGCCCAGCACGAGCCCAATGTCGGGTGGCCGGCGAAGGGCAGTTCGCCGCTGGGGGTGAAGATGCGCACTCGGTAGTCGGCCTGATCGCTGGTCGGCGGCAGCAAGAAGGTGGTCTCGGACAGGTGGGTCCAGCGCGCGAAATCGGCCATCTGCGCGTCGCTCAGGCCGGCCGCGTCGTGAACCACCGCCAGCGGGTTGCCGCGCAGCGGCACGGCGGTGAAGACATCGAGTTGGCTGAAAGTGCGGGTGGCCATAGTCGCAATGCTCCTGTTCAAGCGCTGGCGAGCACCTGGGCAAACAAGGCTCGGTCGACATTGCCGCCCGACAGCACGACCGCGCTGCGGCGGCCGGCCAGCCGGGCCCGTTCCTGGGTCGCGGCGGCCAGTGCGGCCGCACCCGCGCCCTCGGCGACCTGGTGGCTGGCCTCGTAGAGCCGGACCATCGCCTGCGCGACCTCGGCATCCGTGACCTGGACGACCCGGGCCAGGCCCCGGCCCAGCATCGCCAGGGCCTCAGGGTCGGGCGTGCGCACCGCCATGCCGTCGGCCAGCGCGGTCGTCACCGCATGCGACTGCGCCCGGCCCGAGGCCAGTGACAGCGCGTAGGCCGGCGCATGGCTGGAGGTGACGCCGACGACTTCGGTCGCCAGGCCGAGCGCGTCGCGCGCGGCAATCACGCCGCAGGCGCCGGAACCCAGACCAATCGGCACGTAGACCGTGTCAATGTCGGCCACCGCGTCGAACAGCTCCAGCGCATAACTGGCCACCCCAGCCACCAGGTCGGGGTGGAACGACGGCAGCATCGGCCAGCCGCGCTCGGCGGCGAGTTTTGCGGCGTGCTCGCGCGCGGCCTGAAAGTCCTCACCATGCTCGACCAGTTCGGCGCCCAGGGCACGCATCGCCGCATTCTTTTCGCGGCTGTTGCCCAGCGGCACGACGACCAGCGCCGTGACGCCGTGGCGGGCGGCGGCAAAGGCGATCGATTGACCGTGGTTGCCGCGGGTGGCAGTGACGACGCCCGCCGGCCGGGCCGGGCCCACGGCAGCGATCCAGCGCGCAAAGTAGACCAGGCCGCCGCGGATCTTGAACGCGCCAACGGGGGTGTGGTTCTCATGCTTGAGCCACAGTTCGGTGCCGTCTCCGGGGCGCCCGGCGAAGGCCTGTTCGAGCAGCGGCCAGCGGTACTGCGGCGTCGCCGGCATGAGCGCGTGGACACAGCGCGCGGCCTCGCGCAGTGCCGCCAGTGTGTGGCCAAGTTCGGTCGTCATGCGGCTTGCAATGCCTGGCTGTGGCGGTGTTGGGCCAACACCTGCCCGAGTCTGGCGACCGCCGTGTTGACCTGATCGGGCGACAGGGTGACGAACGACAGCCGCAGCGTGCGCGGGTCCGGCGGGCCGACATAGAAGGCCGCGCCCGGGACAAAGGCGATGCCCGCAGCCAGCGCCAGCGGCAGCAGGGCAGTGGCGTCGCAACCCGGCGGCAGGCGCAGCCAGAAGAACATCCCGCCCTGGGGCATCTGCCAGTGCGTGCCGGCGGGCATGTGGCTGGCCAGCGCCTGGGCCATGGCCTGCGCCTGGGCGCGGTAGCGGGCGCGGATGGTCGGCACATGGCGCGCTAGAAAGCCATCGCGGATGGCCGAGGGGTTCAGACGCGCGCTGCGTCCGGCTGGGTTCCATAAAGGCATCGCCACTCCTCCCACTCAATCCACCGGCTGGCGCTTGGACAAGAACACCGTGGCCATCACCGCCAGCGAAAAGATGACCGTGGTCGCATCCAGGGACTCGCCCAGCACGGGCACGGCCAGCCACATCGAGGCAAACGGCTGCAGCAACTGGATCTGGCTGACGCGCAGCATGCCGCCAAGCTGCAGGCCTCGGTACCAGGCAAAGAAGCCCAGCCACATCGAGAACACCGCCACGTAGACGAAGCCGCCCCAGGCGGCGGCGCGCACCGGCACCTCGGGCCAGTACAGCAGCGCCACCGGCAGGGTCAGCGGCAGGCACATGACCAGCACCCAACTGATCACTTGTTCGGGCGCCATCGCACTGAGCTTGCCAGGCCCGGGCGCCGACAGCCGGGCGCCGAAGACATAGCCCACGCCGCCCCAGGCCACCGCCAACAGCAGCAAGCCATCGGCGATTTGCAGCCGGGCGCCGCCCTTGAACAATGCAAAACCGAGCACCAGCACCGTGCCCAGCCCGGCGCAGGCCCAGAAGCCGCGGCTGGGGCGCTGGCGCAGGACCAGCGCGCCGATCACCGCCGTGGCGATCGGCAGCAGGCCGGAGACCACGGCCGCATGGGCGGCGTCGACCCGGTACACCGCCAGGCCAAGGAAGAACGGAAAGCCGAACACCACCCCCGAGGCGGTGATCCCCAGGCCGCGCCATTGGCCCGCCTGCGGACGCGGCGCGCGGCTCAGCCACAGCCAGATCGCCGCCAGGATGCCGGCCAGCGCGGCCCGGCCTATCGCCACGAACACCGGCGGCAACTGCGGCGCCGCCTGGCTGCCCGAGGCCAGCCGGGTCATCGGGATCGTCAGGGCGAAGATCAGCACGCCCAGGCCACCCAGCAACCAGGCTCGCGCGGTGGGCGACCGCCAACCGGCGGCGTGGGCTGGCGGGTGGGCAAGAGCAGGGGCGGGACCAGACATGACCACAGTCTAGGCCCGGCACAGACACACAATGCAGCACAGTTGACGGTACAGGGCAATACACTGTACCGACGCCAACGCCGACACAGCCGCATGAATGCCCCTCAGGAACCGCCCGCACTGGCGCTGCAGCGCGGCGCCCGCCAGACCCTGTCCGAGCAGTTGTGCGCCAGCTTTGCGCAGCGCATCCGCAGCGGCGATCTGGCCAGCGGGGCGCGTCTGCCCTCGGTACGGGACTGCGCCAGGGCCCAGCGCCTGAGCCCCAGCACCGTGGTCGCGGCCTACGACCGGTTGCAGGCCCAGGGCCTGGTGCAGGCGCGGCAGCAGCGTGGCTATTTCGTCCGCGACGCCGCCGCCCAGGTCGCGACCGCCGAGCGGGCGCCGCTGCCAGCAGCCCCCGCCTTGGCCGCGCCGGTCGACGCGACGGCGCTGATCCGCGGCATGTTTCAGGGCGCCGAAGGCCACCCCATCCCCGCCGGGCCGGGCATGGGCACGCTGCCCGAAGCCTGGCTGGACCAGCCGCTGCTCGACCGGGCGCTGCGCCGGGCCATGGCCGGGCCCAGCCAGGCGCTGCGCTACGGCGAGCCGGCCGGCGATCCGGGCCTGCGCCAGGCGCTGGCGCGGCGGCTGTCGGCCGACCTTGGCATCGCCGCCGAGCCGGCGCAGATCGTCACCACCCTGGGCGCCACCCATGCCCTCGACCTGGTGGCGCGCAGCCTGCTGCAGCCGGGTGACGCGGTGCTGGTCGACGACCCCGGCTGGGCGATGGAATTTGCCCGCCTGGGCCGCATGGGCATGCGCTTGTTGCCGGTGCCGCGCGACGCCAACGGCCCCGACCTGGAGCGGATGCAGGCGCTGCTGGCTGAGCACCGGCCGCGCGTGTACGTGACCGTTTCGGTGCTGCACAACCCGACCGGCCACAGCCTGTCGCTGGCCACCGCCCACCGCATCCTGCAACTGGCCGAGGCGCATGACCTGATGATCGTCGAGGACGACACCTATGCCTGGCTGGCACCCGGCCACAGCCCGCGCCTGTGCGCACTCGACGGCCTGCGCCGCACCGTCTACGTCTCCGGCTTCAGCAAGATCCTGGCGCCGAACTGGCGGGTCGGCTACCTGGCTGCGGCACCCGCACTGGCCCAGCGCTGCATCGACACCAAGCTGTTGACCACCCTGACCACACCGGCGCTGTTGGAGCAGGCCGTGGCCTGGTGCCTGGACCAGGGGCTGCTGCGCCGGCATGCCGAACGGGTGGTGCAGCGCCTGGCACTGGCGCGCAGCCGGGTCAGACGGCTGGCTGAAAGCGCCGGCTGCCGCTTCGTGGCGCCGCCACAGGGGCTCTTCGGCTGGGTCGACTGCGGCGTCGATGCCGACGTGCTGGCGAGCCGCCTGGCCGAACGCGGCTGGTTGGTCGCCCCTGGCAGCTTGTTCCATGCCCGTCCCCAGCCCAGCACACTGATGCGGCTGAACTTTGCCAGTGCCCAGCAGTTGGAGTTCTGGCGCGCGTTTGCCGCCGTGCGTGACACCTTGGCGCCCCCCGGATCGGGACTTGCCAACGTCGGCGGTCAGCGCTAAGGTTGACGGTTGAAACCTCCTGACACGAATCGGCGGCTTCGCTTGTCGGCCGGATGCGACATCCGCGCCCCGAGCTTCAATTAGCATTTGCCGCCGGTTTTACCCGGCTCGCATGGGAAGCTGCAACCATGGCCAAACCGTTGGCACGACCGAATGATGGCGCCATGCCCATGGCGCCGCCGCCGCAGCCCGGCCGCAGTTAAAAGATTCGCTCCAAAGTCGACTTGCCAACGCCACGATGTTCGCCTCCACCCTGCCGCAAAGCCTGCCTGCCCCGCTGCGGCCACCGCGCGGGCTGCCGACCGACGAATGCTCTAGGCTGGACCTGGACAGCCTGGATGGCCAGGACGCCGTGGCGCATGGCGCGCCGAACACCCGCCTGAGCTCGCTTTCGCCGTCGCTGCTACAGGATTTGCAGCGCTTTGAGGCCGGCGGCGCGCCGCAGACCGAGTTGGTCGAGGTGCTGGCCGCGTGCATCCGCCACACCCAGGCGCTGGGCATCGTGCTGCTGCGTGGCCAGAAGGTGCTGTCGCTGACCGCCTTCCCGCTCGACAAGCTGGTGCATTGCGTGGTGCCGATGGCCGAGTTCGTCGCCGCTGACCTGGCCGGGCTGAAGGTGCTGCAGGTAGAGCCGGCACGGGTCGAGCGGCCCGGCCCCGCGCGCCTGGGCGCCGACACGCTGGGCCATTTCGGTGCCATGTCCACGCTGCTCTGGGAGATCGCCCTGCGTGGCTCGCGCAACAGCCTGCTGCCCGAGTTGGCCGGCCGCGCCGCCTTCCGCATCGCCCCGGGGGTGATCCTGCACGGCCTGCGCGTGCCCGGCGCGATGGCCAATGCCGTCACCCGGATGCGCCGCCAGACCTGCAACGTCGGCGACATCGCCGGCTGGCCGGGCCTGAATGCGCCACGCGCCGCGCGCCTGGTCAACGCCCTGTACCTGCAGTCGGCGCTGATCGTCAGCCGCACCCACCCGGCGGCGACGAACGAAGGCTGGATCGGCTACCGCTGAGGCCGGGCCGGCTCAGCGGCTGGCCAGCAGTTCCCAGCGCTCCAGTGCGGCCATCAAGGCCTCGTCGAGCTCGGCCACGCGCCCAGCCATCTGTGCCGCACGCTGCGGCTCACTGGCGTAGAGGCTGCCGTCGGCCAGCACCACGTTGAGGTGGATCTGCTCGGCCTCCAGGGCCTCGATCCGCGCCGGCAGTTCGTCCAGTTCACGCTGCTCCCGGTAGCTGAGCTTGGCGCTGCCCTTCCTGGCCGTAGCGGACGCGGTTGGCGGCGGCGCTGCCGGCTCGGCCGACACCCTGGACGCCGGCATGCGCCCGCGCTGGGTCCGCCAGTCCTCGATCCCGCCCTCGTACTCGCGCCAGAAGCCGGGCGGGCCGATGTCGCCCTCCCAGGCGATCAGGCTGGTCACGACGTTGTCGAGAAAGCGCCGGTCATGGCTGACCAGGAAGACCGTGCCAGCGTAACCCTGCAGCAGTTCTTCGAGCAGCTCCAGGGTCTCGATGTCCAGATCGTTGGTTGGCTCGTCGAGCACCAGCACGTTGGCCGGCAGGGCGAACAGGCGCGCCAGCAAGAGCCGGTTGCGCTCGCCGCCCGAGAGCGTGCTGACGGGTGAATTGGCGCGTGCCGGCGAGAACAAGAAGTCGTTCAGGTAGCTCATCACGTGCTTGCGCGCAGGGCCGGTCTCGATCCACTCGCTGCCCGGGCTGATGGTGTCGGCCAGGGTCGCACTCAGGTCCAGCGCTTCGCGCATCTGATCGAAGTAGGCCACCTGCAATCCGCTGCCCTGGCGGACCCGGCCGCTGTCGGCCGCCAGCTCGCCCAGGATCAGTTTGAGCAAGGTGGTCTTGCCGGCGCCGTTCGGGCCGATCAGACCGATCTTGTCGCCGCGCAGGATCGTCGCCGAGAAGTCGCTGACCACCTGCAGGGCGCCGAACGCCTTGCTGACCTGACTCAGCTCGGCCACGATCTTGCCCGGCGGCAGGCCGGCGTCCAATTCCAGCCGCACCTGCCCGACCCGGTCGCGGCGCGATGCCCGCTCGGCGCGCAGCCGCTGCAGCCGCCCGATGCGGCCAACGCTGCGGGTGCGCCGCGCCTCGACGCCCTTGCGCACCCACACCTCCTCCTGCGCCAGCAGCTTGTCGGCGCGGGCGTTGGCCAGCGCCTCGTCCTGCAGCTCGCGCGCCTTGCTGGCCTCGAAGCTGGCGTAGCTGCCCGGGTAGCTGCGCAAAATGCCGCGGTCCAGCTCGACGATCCGGCTGGCCACGGCGTCGACAA
This sequence comes from Burkholderiales bacterium, assembly GCA_025350145.1. GTDB lineage: Bacteria > Pseudomonadota > Gammaproteobacteria > Burkholderiales > Burkholderiaceae_C > Pseudaquabacterium. The sequence goes on from JANXYH010000154.1 coordinate 39,609, forward strand.
AAGCCCGGTCGTGCGAGACCACGACCAGGGCGCCGGGCCAGTCCAGCAACAGGCCCTGCAGCCAGTCGATGCCGTCCAGGTCGAGGTGGTTGGTCGGCTCGTCGAGCAGCAGCACCTCGGGCCGCGCGACCAGCGCCTGGGCCAGCGCGACGCGCTTCTTCATGCCTCCGGACAGCGTCGCCAGCAGGCTCTGCGGCGCCAGCGACAGGCGCTGCAGGGCCTCGTCGACACGTTGCTCCCAGGTCCAGCCGTCGAGCGCTTCGATCCGCGTCTGCAGCGCGTCCAGATCCTCGTGCGGGGCATGCAGCTCGAAGCGCTCGCGCAGCGACTTGGCCTCGGCCACCCCCTGGCTGACGGCCTCGAACACGCTGATGCCGGCGGCGAATTCAGGCTCCTGCGGCACATAGGTGCGGCGCAGGCCCTGTTGCAACTGCAGCACCCCGTCGTCGAGCCTGTCCAGCCCGGCCAGCACCTTCAGCAGCGAGGATTTGCCCGAGCCATTGCGCCCGATCAGGGCGACCCGCTCGGCCGACTCCAGCGACAGCGCGGTGTGGTCCAGCAGAGGCACGTGGCCGAAGGCGAGTTGGGCATTGGAGACAGTGATCAGGGCCATGGCCGGGATTGTCCGGGATCGGCCGGTTAGGCTAGCGCCGCCCTGCCACCACCCACCCAAGGAAACCGCCATGGCCACCTACGTCGTCTTCGATGTCGAGATCCGCGATGCCGCGCGGTTTGCCGAGTTCATGCAAGGCGTCAAGCCGGCGATTGAGGCGGCGGGGGCGCGCTACCTGGCGCGCGGCGGCGCCCACCAGGTCTGGGAGGGCGATTGGCAGCCGCGGCGGATCGTGCTGCTGGAGTTTCCCAGCGCGGCGGCCTGGCAGGCGTTCTACGAAGGCCCGGTCTACCAGGGCCTGAAGGCCATCCGCGACGAGTGCAGCTCGGCCAGGCTGGTGAGCTTCGAGGGCCTGGCCAGTTGAGCCGGGCAGCCGGCCGGGGTCCGGTCGGCGACTGACCCAGCACCGCTTCGCGGTTCACAATTCGACCCTTCAGCCGCGTTTTTCTAGACCACCTAAGGAGCCATTGCCATGGGCCACGCCGAACCCCAAGTTGCCAGCAGCGCCTTGCAGGCGCATTGGATGCCGTTCACGCCGAACAAGGAGTTCAAGGCCGAGCCGAGGATGGTGGCGCGCGCCAAGGGCATGTACTTCTACACCGCCGAGGGCAAGGCGCTGATCGATGCCTCGTCGGGGCTGTTCTGCGTCGCCGCCGGGCATTGCCGCGACGAGATCGCGCAGGCGGTGTTCGCGCAGTTGCAGACGCTGGACTTCAGCGCGCCCTTCCTGCGCGGCCAGAGCAAGGCCTTCGAGTTGGCCGAGCGCATCACCCAGTACACGCCCGAAGGCCTGAACCGGGTGTTCTTCACCAACTCCGGCTCGGAGGCCATCGACACCGCGATGAAGATGTCGCTGGCCTACCACCGCGCCAATGGCCAGCCGCAGCGCCAGCTCTTCGTCTCGCGTGAGCGTTCGTACCACGGCGTCAACATGGGCGGCGTGGCGCTGGCGGGTATGGTCAACAACCGGCGCAGCTTTGGCGTCGGCCTGGCCGGCGTCTACCACATGCGCCACACCGCCCTGCCCGACCACAAGTTCGTCACCGGGCAGCCCGAGACCGGCGCCGATTTGGCCGACGACCTGCAGCGGTTCTGCACGCTCTACGGCGGCGAGAACATCGCGGCGGTGTTCGTCGAGCCCGTTGCCGGCAGCTTCGGCTGCCTGCCGCCGCCCAAGGGATACCTGGACCGGCTGCGCCAGATCTGCGACGCCCACGGCATCCTGCTGGTGTTCGACGAAGTCATCACCGGCTGGGGCCGGATCGGCGCCAACTTCGGCGCCCAGGCCTTCGGCGTCACGCCCGACCTGATGACCATGGCCAAGGCCATCACCAACGGCGCGCAGCCGATGGGCGCGGTCGCCGCCAAGCAAGGTGTCTACGACACCATCACCAACGCCGGCCCGGCCAAGGGGGTGGAGTTCTTCCACGGCTACACCTACTCGGCCCACCCGGCGGCGTGCGCCGCCGGCCTGGCGATGATGGACATCTTCGCCAACGAGCGCCTGATCGAGCGCGCCGCCGCGATGGCGCCGAAATTCAGCGCCGCGATCCACGGCCTGCGCGATTGCCCGGTCGTCACCGACATCCGCTCGATCGGGCTGTTGGCGGCCATCGACGTGGCGCTGCTCAACAACACCCCTGGCGCGCGAGGCCACGAGGCGCAGAAGCGCTTGTTCGACGCTGGCCTGAACTTGAAGAGCACCGGCGACGCCTTGATCATCGCCCCGCCCTTCATCATGGACGACAGCCACCTCGACGAAATCGTCACCAAGCTGCGCGGGGTCTTGGCCGGGCTGTAAGGTGGCGCCGGCTGAAGAACCTGGCGCCGGGTTCTTCAGCCGATGCGGTAGAAATCCAGGACCACAGCGCTGGCCTGGCGCTGGCCGACAGCGATGGCCAGCACCTTGTTCAGGTGCAGCCAGGCCGGCGCGCCGGTGGTGAAGCGCACCAGGGTGCGGAAGAAATAATCCTGGGGCGGCACCGCCTCACCGCGCGCCAGGCGGGCCATGACCTCGGGCCGGCCGTGGCGCAGGCCATCGCTCTGGATCTCGACCAGCGCGCCGTCGTCGGTGCGGATAACGTAGTGCGCGGCGATCTCCAGCACCCCGTCGGCGCGGCCGATCTGCCAGTCGACGCCGCCCTCGACCAGGCTGCCGTTGAGCTCAGGTCCGCTGACCGTGCCGCCGCCCAGCGGCACATAGCGGCGCTCGCCATGCTTGGCCGGGCCAAGCGTGACCAGCGCGCCGACCTCGCAGCGCACCCGGCACATCGGCAGCAGGGCCGGTGGCGGCGGAAGCAGAAATTCACCCATCGACGGCCCCGCAAACTCAGGGCGCGGCGCAGGCAAAGCTGGCCGCCGACTCGGCGTCGCCGCCGCTGTAGCGCGCCACCTGCGGCCAGGGGCAAAGCGCCCGGCTGCGGGTCTTGGACCAGTCCGCCGGCAGCTCGGGGTTGGCCGGGTTGACGCTGGCGACGATGCGCTGCGGCGCCTTGCCCTGCTCGACCCAGTCGACCAGGGCGCCCAGCGCGTCGAACTGGTCGGTGGCCGGCCCGCCGACGCAGTGGCCCATGCCCGGCACCGGGAACACCCGCGCCACCTGCGCCGCCCGGGCACCGAGGTTGCTGCCCAGACGCTCGGCCCAGCGCAGGCTGTCCTTGACCGAGAACACCGGATCGCTGCTGCCGTGGTAGACCAGCATCTTGCCGCCACGCTGGGCGAAGGCGCTGAGTTGCGGGTTGGCGGCATCGGGCGGGGTCATGAAGTCCATCGCCGACTCGTTGAAATCGCCGCCCTTGGCATAGATCCGCGGCGCGTCGCGGTCGAAGTCGAAGCGGCTGAGGAAATCTACCAGCGCCGCCGGGTTGCCGGCGGCGGTCATCGGCGGGGTGGTGAAGATGTAGGCCAGCGAGCCCGCGCCCATGGTGGCGATGATCGGGTTGCGCTCCCAGGGTGGGACCTGGCTCTCCAGCTTCCAGCTGCGCCAGCCACCGCCGCCCAGACCACTGTCCCAGGCCCAGTCGCTGTAGAGCGCCTGGCCGGCGCTGTTGCGCGGCCCGGCAAAGGACTTGACCAACGCCTTGACCTGGTTCTCGCTCAGGCAGGCGTCGGTCTTGGCGCCGCTGCACTGCAGGCTCTGCGGCTTGAACGTGGCCTGGCAGCGGCTCAGGTCGCCGACCACGCCGTCGGCCAGGCCGTCGAGCGCGTCGCAGGCCTGCACCACCTTGGCCGCGACCAGCTTCATGTCGGCCGGGCTGAAGGCCTTGCGGATGTCGGCGTCAGCCATCTTCCAGCTCTGGATGTCCCAGGCATGCTGCACCGCCGCCTGCGGCAGGTTGAAGCCCGGCGCCCCGGCCAGGATGCCGTCGTAGCGCTCGGCATAGCGGCTGGCCGCGACCATCGCATGGCGCCCGCCGTTGCTGCAGCCGGCCATGTAGTTGCGCTGCGGCGCCTGACCATAGTGGCGCAGCATCAGCGCCTGGGCGACCGGGTAGACCGCGCCGTTGGCGCTGTAGCCGTAGTCGCGCCGGGCCTGCGGGTCCAGGCCGAAGAGGTTGCTGCCGACCAGGCCGGCAGCGGCGTTGGCCGGGTCGCTGCCGCTGTGGCCCGAGTCCGAGCTGATGACCGCAAAGCCCCGCGCCAGGGCGTCGCTGGCCATCACCTGCAGGCCGCCAAAGGCCGGTTGCACCACGCCGTCGTTGCCGCCGTTGACTTGGTGCAGGAAGCGCCTGTTCCAGTCCGCTGGCAAGCGCATCTCGAAGCCAATGGCGTAGCGCTTGCCGTCCTGCCCGGTGCGCTCGTTGAGCACGCCGTTGACCTTGCAGTGCGCCGGGTGGCCCTTGTCGTCGGCGGCGACGCTCTCGGCGCCGGCCAGACGCAGGCCGCTCATCGCCGCTATCGCCGCCATGGCCGCAGGCAGGGCGGCGCAGGCAATCGGCGCGGCGGGCGGACTGGCGGGGGGATTGACGCAGCCGGCCAGCAGGGCAGCGGCGGATGCGGCCAGCAGCGCTGGCAACGGCATGGATGGGCGATTCATGGCAGCCTTCGGTGGGATGTCTTGAGGGGGGCGTCTTGGCAGCGCATCAGCGGCGCGCCGTGGGCGCCCCGGCCACAGCCATCATGCCGCAGCGTCGGCCATTGCCGAAGCTGGCGGCGCCCAGGGCTTACGCCAGTGGCAGGGCGCCGCACTGCGCGATAGCGTGGTGGCTGCGGTTGCGATGCAGCCCGGAGCCCACCCTGCCATGACCTTGCCAGCCCTGTCCGCCCTGCCCTCCCTGTCCACGCTGTCCGTGCTGAGCCTGGGGCTGCTGGCCGGCTGCGGCCCCATGCCCACCGGCCAGTTGCCCACACCCGCCCGCCCCAGCCAGGTTGCCGATGCCGCCGCCGCCTGCCAGGCCCTGACCCGCCAGGCCCTGGCCAGCGTGCGCCTGACCGAGACCACCCTGGTGCCGGACGGCAGCCAGCGCGCCAAGGAGCCCGGCAGCAACCGCGAAGTCGGCGCGCCGCTGCCGGCGCATTGCCTGGTGCGCGGGCGCATTGACGAGCGCATCGGCGCCGACGCCAAGCCCTACCACACCGGCTTCGAGCTGCGCCTGCCGGCAGCCTTCAGCGGCCGGCTGCTGTACCAGGGCGGCGGCGGCAACGACGGCATCGTCTTCAACGCCGTCGGCCGCAACACCGGCGCCCTGGGCTGGGCCGACAACGCCTTGCTGCGCGGCTTTGCCGCCGTGTCCACCGACGCCGGTCACCAGTCGCCCGGGCCGGAGTTCGGCCTGGACCCGCAGGCCCGCACCGAGCATGCCCACCGCGCCCACGAGCGCACCGCCAGCACCGCCAAGGCCTTGCTCGCGGCGTACTACGGCAGGCCGGCGGACCGCAGCTACTTCGTCGGCTGCTCGGGCGGCGGGCGCCAGGGCATGATGTTCAGCCAGCGCTACCCCGACATGTTCGACGGCGTGGTCGCGGTCGCCCCGGCGATGCGCGTGGCCGAGGGCGCGACCATCGCCGCGGCCTGGACGGTGCAGCAATTCATGGCCGTCGCCCCGGCCGGCGCCGATGGCCAGCCGGTGTTGGCCAAGGCGCTCAGCGAGGCCCAGTTGCGGCGCGTCGCCAACGAGGTGCTGGAGCGCTGCGACGCCGCCGACGGCCTCAAGGACGGCCTGGTCCAGGACAGCGCCAACTGCCGCATCGACGCCATCGCGCTGCAATGCCCAGCCGGCAGCCCGGATTGCCTCAGCGCAGGCCAGGCCCAGGCGCTGAACAAGGTCATGGCCGGACCGCGCAACGCCAGCGGCCGGGCGCTGTACTTCGGCTGGGCCTGGGACCCGGGGCTGGCCGATGCCGGCTGGCGCGCCTGGACCCTGGGCACGGCCCAGCAAGGCCCGCCCAATGCCCGCCACGTCACCCTCATGGCCGGCGCCCTGGGCCACGAATTTGTCACCCCGCCTGACACTGCGCTGTCGACGCTCAACTTCGACTTCGAGCGCGACCCGGCGCGGATGCAGGCCTTCCACCGCGAGTACGACAGCGCCGACGACGTGGCCCTGGCCGGTTTTGTCCGGCGCGGCGGCAAGCTGATGCTGGTCCACGGCATGGCCGACCCGATCTTCTCGCCGCTGGAATCGATGGACTACCTGCGCCGCCTGCATGCCCAGCACGGCGCGGCCCGGGCGGCGCAGTTCGTCCGCGGCTTCTTCGTTCCGGGCATGGGCCACTGCGCCGGCGGGCCGGCCACCGACAGCTTCGACGGCCTGGCGGCGATGGTCGACTGGGTCGAGCAGGGCCGCGCACCGGAGCGGCTGCTGGCCAAGGGCTCGACCGCCATGCCGGGCATCAGCCGGCCGCTCTGCGCCTGGCCCAAGACCGCCCGCTACGACGGCGGCGATGCCGCCAGCGCCGAGAGTTTCAGTTGCCGCTGAGCGGTCCTGGCGTCTTACCCTGCGACCAACCCAACCGAATGGAGATTGCGACGATGACCATCCACACCCTGCCCACTGTCCTGCTGCGCCGCTGTTTGCTGGTGGCTGCTTTCGGCCTGGCCCTGGCCTTGCCCGCGCTGTCTCAGGGCTTGCCGATTGCCCGGCCCGACGAAGTCGGCCTTTCGCCACAACGCCTCAGCGCGATCGGCGACTGGTTGCGTGCCGAGGTGGCGGCCAAGCGCATCCCCGGCGCGGTGGTGATGGTGCTGCGCGGCGGCAAGCTGGCCTACCAGGAAGTGGTTGGCCAACGCGACCCGACCAGTCCGGCGGCGATGAAGGTCGACGACATCTTCCGCATCTACTCCATGACCAAGCCCATCGTCACGGTCGCGGCGATGATGTTGGTCGAGGAAGGCAAGCTGCTGCTGGATGCGCCGGTGGCGCGCTACATCCCGGCCTTTGCGGGGGTCAAGGTCGGCGTCGAGGTCAGCGATGCGCAGGGCAAGAAGTCGCTGGAGCTGGTCAACCCCAACCGGGCTATGACGGTGCAGGACTTGATGCGCCATACCTCGGGTCTGACCTATGGCTTCTTCGGTGAAGGCCTGGTCAAGAAGGCCTACCAGGACGCCAACATCAACGCCTCCGGCAACATCAGCAATGCCGAGTTTGCCGAACGCATCGCCCGCATGCCGCTGGCCTTCCAGCCCGGCAGCAGCTGGGACTACAGCAACGCCACCGATGTGCTGGGGCGGGTCATCGAGGTGGTATCTGGGCAGACGCTGTACGGCCACCTGAAGGCGCGGCTGCTCGACCCGCTGGGCATGCGCGACACCTCGTTCTACGTCAGCGAGCCGGCGCGCCAGGCGCGGATTGCCGAGCCCTTTGCCGACGACCGGGTGATTGGCGTCAACGCCCTGGTCGGCAACCCGCGCGAAGTCCAGGCGATGGAGTCTGGCGGCGGCGGCATGGTCAGTACCGCGCCGGACTACGCCCGCTTTCTGCTGATGTTGCGCAATGGCGGCCAACTCGACGGCAGGCGCTACCTGAGCCCCGTGACATTGGCCTCCATGACCAGCAACCACCTCAGCCCGGCGGTGCAGCGCACGCCGCTGTACCTGCCCGGAACAGGCTATGGTTTTGGCCTTGGCTTTGCGGTGCGCACCAGCGCTGGCGAATCGGCCAGTGCCTCGGGGGTTGGCGAATACAACTGGGGAGGCGCCGGCGGCACGGCGATGTGGGTGGACCCGGCCAACGACATGTTCGTGGTCTTCATGATGCAGAGCCCGAAGCAGCGGGTGGGCTACCGGCCACTGCTGCGCAACATGGTCTACGGCGCGGTCACCGAGCAACGGCTGAAGTAGCGCCTGGAACAGATTCGTCGGCTGAAGTCGGCGGCGATCTCGCAGTGCGCGTACGTGACCAGCACGGTGAATTCCCAAGCCCGGGATTCGGTCCAGCACATCATCGGGCCGCGCGCCTCAACTCAATTGCGCTGAAAACGCCATCAAGGTCCAGACGATGGCCACCAACTGAACCAGGTTGACGGCGATCGCCGCGACATGCATGCGGCGGAACTCCGCCACGGCGGCGTCGCCGGTGATCTCCATTTGCTGGCGCAGACCATCCATCTGCGGGATCAGTCGCCAACGCAGGCCGGCGGCCAGCGCCGCCACCGCTGCCGCAGCGCCGGCAAACAGCAGCCGCCCGGCCAGCGCAAAGCTGATCGCGGCGGCCCCGCCGGTGGCCATCGCGGCCAGGTAGTTGAGGTTGAAAAAGCCGCGCACGAAACGCGCGTCCAGCGGCGTGTCGTGCTGGAGCACCAGCAGCGGCAGCGATCCGAGCAGAAAGTAGGCGCTGCTGGCCAGCAGCGCCACGGTGCACACCAGGGCTGCGATCAAGGGAGCGGACATGGTGGTGATGGCGGAGCTTGGGGGGCCAGGCGCCAGCGGCGCATCCACCGCGCCGGCCCGGAATGGCCGCGGTGTCAGGCCTGCCTGCTGACGACGACATGGGTGGCCAGCGCCGAGGCCTCATGCCGGGTGCAGGCGTAACCCAGGGCGGGCAGGTTGATCCCCTCCAGCAGCCGCTCGCCCGAGCCCAGCAGCACCGGGGCGATGGCGAGGTGCATCTCATCGATCAGGCGCAGGCGCAGGCCTTGCTGGATGACATTGACGCCACCACCGAGGCGAACATCCTTGCCCGCCGCCGCATCGCGGGCCTGGGCCAGCGCGACGGCAAGGCCGTCGGTGACGAAGTGGAAGGTGGTTCCGCCGGCCATCACCAGCGCTGCCCGTGGGTGGTGGGTCAGGACGAACACCGGCACCTGGTAGACCGGGTTCTCGCCCCACCAACCCCGCCAGCGCTCATCCGGCCAGGGTCCGCGCACCGGGCCGAACATGTTCCTGCCGAGTATCCAGGCACCGATGTTGCTGAAACCCCGGGCGGCGAAGTCCTCATCGACACCCTCGGTCGCCCCGCCATCGCTGCCCAGCACCGCCTTCTGAAAGGTTCGGGTTGAAAACGCCCAGCCATGCAGCGCCGTGCCGCCCTCCCCCAGCGGGTTGGCCAGATCCTGGTTCGGCCCGGCGCCGAAGCCGTCCAAGGACACCGTGAAGCTCTCGACGCGAAGTTTGGACATGGCGGTGGCTCCTGGTCAGGGTTTGGCGATTGGGCGGCGCGGCGGCGTTGGCGCAGCGGCCAGGACGGGCGGGCGCCCTCAGCCCAGTCGCCAGACGCTCACTTCGAGGTCGGGAAGCCGAACTCCGCGCCCTTGGCGATGCTGTCGGGCCAGCGCTGCATCACGCTCTTTTGCTTGGTGTAGAAGCGCACGCCCTCTTCGCCATAGGCGTGCATGTCGCCGAACAGGCTGCGCTTGAAGCCGCCAAAGCCATGCCAGGCCATCGGCACCGGGATCGGCACGTTGATGCCGACCATGCC